>DASVCY010000200.1:0-15408 GCA_036381375.1 Nitrososphaera sp.
CATGGCCGAGGTCCGCAAACATCAGCCCGTAGAATATCGGCCAGACAAACGCGATTATTGGAGTAGGGTCGACTTCGCCGTACCTTGGCAATCCCTGGGTCTCAGTAATGACCTGGAAGTTGTGCACGTATTTCTTGTTGGTGAGGAGCGACGGGAGTGGCTCGGAGCCCCTTTCGCCCTCGTGGCCGTTCACCGTGATGTTGGCGTCTTCAACTATAGAAACATAATCGGAGGTGAGCTTTTTGAACTTGCCCTCCATCTCCTGCGGGATATAGCCCTCGATTACTGCGAAGTTCTTGGTCCCGCCCGGTTTTCTTGTGATTTCAAGGACATCCTTGGCGACCCTCGCGGCCTCCTGCAGTGACAGCAGCTGCGTCAGGATGGACTGCTTGACCTTTTCGACTTCCTTGTCCATCTGCTCCTCCCTGGCTTCAAGCTCTTTGACCTTGGCCTTTGCAAGTGCATACGCCTGGCTTGGGTTCTGGGGCATGTTTGGAGGAAGCTGCAGCGGGTTGACGCCAAAGCTCCTGAGCACCTTGAGCACACGCTCCGAGTCGTCTGCAGAGCCTATGATTACAAGCGATGTCTTGTTCTCGCTGAGTTTCATGGAATAGATGGCAAGGTCGTCAAGGCTCTTTCTGATTTCGGCCTCGTCCTCGGCATCGATAACGAAAAGGTTGGCGGAAAAGTTGTTCAGCTTGCCAAGAACACCCAGGTTAAAGCTCAGGTTTGCGGCATTTGAGACAAGCGCCTCAAGGGTTGTGTATTCTTCAAGCTCTTTCTTGACCCTGTCGCGCTCTTCAAGCACCTTCCTCGGGCCCTCGAGCAGCTTGGCGCTCTTGTCTTCAAGGTCGGCGATAAAGCCCTGAATGTCGTCAGCCGCATAATTGTGCTTGCCCTTCGGGGCGCCCTTGAACATGGTCGCAAGGACTCCCGTCTCTGGAGGTATGCCCAGGGCCTTGACCACTTCATCAATGTCCTGGTACAACCTCTGAGCCTTTGTCAAAAGATCGTCATAATACGGGTTAATGTGTTCGGAAGCGTTCTGGATCGGATGGAACCACTCCAGCGCGGCCAGCCTGCTCACGGCCTCTTGTGTCTCCATCCTTGGCAAGACGATCGTGGCCTTCATTAGTTTGGCTAGCCCCATGGTCAGGGGTTGTGTGACCCCTATCTCTTTAAAATCCTTTCTTCAGGAAAAATGGCAAATGATGCATGCATGCGCGCGCGTGTGTGTGTATGCATGAATGTGTGCACCAGTGTCTGAATGTGTTCTATGATGAAATGAAAAAAGAGGTTGCCAAAAAAGTGGCTTGCTGGGTTTTTCCTTTCTTACTGACCCAGGATGATAAACATCATGACTATACCGTAGATAGCGATTGACTCGACCATACCTACGATAATGAACACGCTTGACTGCATCTTGGGGTTTTCGCTGATTGCTGCAAGACCTGCGGCACCTACAAAGCCAAGGCCAAAGCCAGCGCCAAGTGCTGCCAAGCCAAAAGCTATACCTGCTGCAATAAACTTGAATGACTCTGAATCAGTTACAGCTGCGCCTCCACCTTCCTGCGCGAACGCAGTGTTTGTCGTCATAAAGCCTGCAAACGCAATTGCCAGAACCGCTAAAAGGGCTATTGCTTTTCCTTGCATATCTATCGGAGTTCCGACTATCTAAGCCCTATTTAATAGTAACTACACAGAGAAATATAAAAAATGATGCAAAAAGACGCGTCCGGAAAACAACAGGGCATGGTAGCATGGGCAAGAAAAATAAAAGAGCCGGGGCCGGCTGCTGTTATTATTCTGTCGCCATCTGCACCAGTTCTGAAATGCTCTTGCCCTTCCCCTCCGAAAGCGTGTTTATGCCTCCGGTCAGGCTTTCTGCACCGATTCCTTTCTTACCAAGCACTTCGGCAACCCTGAGCGATGTGTTGCCCATCATGCATACAAGCAGCGGCTTCGAGTTGGGACCTCCAAGAGACTTTTCCAGCTCCTTTGGAATCTGCTGTGTCATCAACAGCTGTTCCACTTCGCGCGCCTTTGGCACATAGATCTTGCTTTCGTCTACTCCCAGGGTCTTGGCTATCATTTCTATCCCCTCTTTGCGCGGGGTGTACATCGTGTGTATCCAGACGACTCTGTCATAACTTCCAATGTTAGAGACGGCCTCTTGCAGCGGGACCTCGAGGCGCTTCTGCTTCTGCTGGTTCATTGCTTCGAGGTTCTTCCTGTACTTTTGTACCCCGTCGGCGATTATTACGACAAACCTGCCTCCGCCGCCAAAGTTGGCCATCTGCATAACGGCATAGAGCGCGAGCGCGCTGCTCTCTCCCATGTCGTACCCCTTGTCTACAAAGAACTTCATCAGGCGCTTTGCCTGGCCAAAGTCTACTTCATGCTGGCCCGCGTACCTGTCAGGTTCGTAGAACTTTAGTCCAGATGCCTTGCCCTTCGTCCTAATTCCTGCGACATCCTGGTCGCCGGGCGGAAAGACCACGTGCACAGCCTTTTTGCCATACTTTTCTGCCATGTATCTGCTCAGGCCGCCGGAAGTGCCGCCGGTTCCAAAGGTGCAGACGATCCTATAGTCAGAAAGCAACTGCCCTTGCTCGTGCAACTGCTGCTCGATCTCCGGGCCCGTCACAGTCCTGTGCACTTCTACATTCAGATCGTTGTCGTACTGTTCGGGACAGAAGCAGCCGTTGTAGATCTTGGCTAAAACTTTTGCCAGGTTAATAATGTCCTGCCTCGCCAGAACTGCCTCTATTTCTGCGCGCGAGTTGTCAAAAACCGAAGTATCAAAGCCCAGGTCGGCAAGCTGCGAGCGTACGTTCCAGGCTGTTGCCTTGGCCGCCATGAGGTTAGCATCCCCCTTCATTCCCGGCGCCGGGCAGATGTCCATATCGAGGTTGAGGATGCGGATGTCCTCGTTTCTCAGCTCGTCAAATACCCCTTCCTGAAGCTTTCTGGACACAAGGGTGACGACGTTTATCCCAAGCTTTTTGCCGACCAGGCCAAGTGCGATCCCAAAGTTGCCCGACGTCGCTTCAAACACCGTCTGGCCCTTCTTCAGCTTGCCGGTGGCAATGGCGTCTTGAAGAATGTTTATCGCGGGTCTTGCCTTGATCGAGCCTGCAAGCAGCTTTGAATCAAACTTGCCAAAAACACGCAGATCTCTATCTGCCAGGTCTATGCCAAACACGCTCTTTGCGCATGCCTTCAGATCTTCAGTGATATCCTCCATCGGAGTGGCATTGACAATTTTGGTGCCTTCCAGATGCGGGACGTTGCCCAATATCTCCTTCTGGAACTGTTGAAGTAGCATGGTGTCAACACTATTGCTATTGTTGTTGCTGTTCAATTCCTGCCTCACTAGGCTCTATATTGTATAAAACGGTGTTATAAAATATATGATAAGTTGTGTGAGAGAAAAAGATGAAGGGTTGGTTGGTTAGCTAGGCCTTGGAGAGCGCCTTGCGCTTGCTTGCGGCAATCTCTTCCTTGATCTTTTGGATCATCGAGTCGCGCTCTGACTTGAGCGCGGCCTTGGCCCTTTCGAAATAGTCCTCCGAAGATGCTGTTGCGTCTGCTGTCATCTCGATGCTGCCTCCGCTTCCGCTACCTTCTTCTTGTCAAGCACTACTTTAACCTTCTTGAGCCTGACGAATTCTTCGCGCTCGCGCTCTTCGAGCGTCGCCTTGATGAAGTATATCGCATCCTGGTACTGCGGGATGATAACGTATTCCAGCGCGTTGATCAGCTTTTGCGTGCGCTCCAGTTCCTTTGCAAGGCTGAATATCGCGTTTTCATATTCTGCTGCCTTGCAGATGCCCGGAAGCATGTTCTTGATGAGTTTGGCCGCCTTGTCGACTGACGCGTTTGTTTCAATGAAACCATAGGACAGCGACTGGCCCCCTTCCCTCGTCTTGACCTGAAGCGTCGGTATCTTGACGTCGACGATGCGCCTGACGTTCACGTCTACTTCCATCACAGAAGGAGTCGAGTCAGATATCGATTCAAGCGTGGTGGTGCCAAGGCTCATGTATGCCTGGTACACCGACGAGTAAATTTCGCCAAGCGGAGTCCAGATGTCCTCTCTTGCCTTGTTCGCTTCGTCGATCATTTCGTCTATCTTTTTGAGCAATACTTCGCGCTTGTCGTCGAGGATCTTGTGCACCATCTTGGCAACTTGCATAGAGCGCCTGATCTTGATCAGCTCGATCTTTGTTGCCGTGACCCTTCTTCCAAACGACATTTTTCTTTTCTCTCTCTTCTACTTGGGCTTGTAGTATTGCTTCACGTGCTTTTCCTTGATCTTGGTCAGCTCGCCCTCTGGAAGGCTTGACAGCACGTCCCATGCCCTGCTCAGCGTCTCGTCAAGCGTCCTGTTTTCATCTGGCGCCTGCTTCAGGAAATGCTGTTCAAACATGTCGCCTGCATCAAGGTATTTCAGGTCGACCCCTGTCAGACCCGCCCTGCCGACGATTTCTGCAAGAGCCCTGACTTCCTGCGCTCTCGAATAAGCATCGTAGAGCTGGTTTCCGACTTCCATGTGGTCAGACCTTGTCTTGCCTTCGCCGACTCCGTCCTTCATCAGTCTCGATAGCGACATCAGCACATTGACCGGCGGGTAGATGCCCTTTCTGAACAGGTCGCGTCCAAGTACGATCTGTCCTTCTGTGATGTATCCGGTAAGGTCAGGGATCGGGTGGGTGATGTCGTCCGCAGGCATTGACAGGATTGGCACCTGGGTCACGCTGCCGTTCTTGCCCTTGATCCTGCCTGCGCGCTCGTAGTTGTTTGCAAGGTCGGTGTAGAGGTAACCGGGATATCCCTTTCTGCCGGGCACCTCTTCCCTGGCCGCGCTGATCTCGCGGAGCGCTTCGGCATAGTTGGTCATGTCAGTCAGTATCGCAAGCACGTGCATGCCCAGATCGAATGCGAGGTATTCGGCGACTGTCAGTGCCACTCTGGGCGTGATGATTCTCTCGATCGCAGGGTCGTCCGCGAGGTTGAGGAACAGCACCGAGCGCCTGAGCGCGCCAGACTCTTCAAGGCTGCGCTTGAAATACTGCGCTTCAGAGTACTGCACACCAATTGCCGCAAACACCACCGCAAAATCTTCCTTTGTGCCGACTACCGACGCCTGCCTTGCGATCTGTGCGGCCAGGATGTTGTGTGGCATGCCAGAGCCGGAAAAGATCGGGAGCTTTTGCCCCCTTACCAGGGTCAGCATGCCGTCGATGACTGATACGCCTGTCTGTATGAATGATGTCGGGTATTCGCGCCTTTCAGGGTTCATGGGCTCGCCGTTGACATCAAGGAACTTGTCTGCGATCGGGTCTGGCAGCCCATCGTTTGGCCTTCCCAGGCCGTCAAAAACCCTGCCGAGCAGCTCTTGCGAAACTGGCATCTCCATAGTTTTGCCGAGGAACTTGGCTTTTGTCCCGGTGATCGTAAGGCCCGTGGTGCCTTCAAACACCTGCACTATTGCCTTGCCAAAGCCCACCTCGAGAACCTTGCCGAGCCTTCGCTCCCCCTCTGCAGTCTCGATCTCGACCAGCTCGTCGAAGGACGCCTTCGTGATGCCGTCAATCACCATGAGCGGCCCCTTGATCTCGGCTACTTTGGTGTATTCCACTCCGGCGGTCTCAGGCAACTACCTTCGCCTCCTCCTCCTTTGCAGCGGATCCGCCGGCCGCGGCCTTGCGGAAACTGTCGTCTATCTGCTTGTCCAGCTCGTCCAATTTGTTCAACTGATCTTCGGGAATTTCGAATTTTGCTTTCAAGAGCGCAGGGATGACCGGCATCGCCCTGATGTCTGCAAGCGAAGTGCCTGCCTTGAGCGCCTTCTGTGCCTCCCTGTAGAACTTGACCATCAGCTTTACCAGCTTGACCTGTTTCTCCGGGCTGCAGTAGGTGTCAACCTTGTCAAACGAGTTCTGCTGGAGGATGCCGATCTTGACCATGCGTGCGACTTCAAGCACCAGCTTTTCTTCGTCCGGCAGTGCCTCCGGACCGAGCAATCTGACGATTTCCTTGAGAGTGTCTTCTCTCTGCAAGACGTGATAAGATTCTGCCCTCAGGTCGTACCATTCGCCTGTGACGTTCTCCTTCCACCACTTGCTGACGTCTTCAAGGTACCCAGAGTATGACTGCATCCAGTTGATAGACGGGTAGTGCCTCGAATATGCAAGCCTGGTGTCAAGAGCCCAGAAGGTCTTGATGAACCTGATGGTGTGTGTCGTTACTGGCTCGGTAAAGTCAGCGCCAGACGGCGACACCGCGCCTACCAGAGTGACAGAGCCTGCCCTGTCGGGTGATCCGAGAGCCCTTACCCTGCCTGCGCGCTCGTAAAATTCTGCAAGCCTTGACGCAAGGTATGACGGGTAGCCTTCTTCTGCAGGCATCTCTTCGAGACGGCCCGACATTTCGCGGAGCGCCTCTGCCCACCTGCTGGTCGAATCTGCTACAAGCACAACGTCAAAGCCCATGTCGCGGTAGTACTCTGCCATGGTAACGCCGGTGTAGATGGACGCCTCCCTTGCAGCTACAGGCATGTTGCTCGTGTTTGCCACCAGAACGGTTCTTTCCATCAGCGGCCTGTTTGAGCGCGGGTCGATAAGATGCGGGAACTCTACGAGCACCTCGGTCATCTCGTTGCCGCGTTCGCCGCAGCCAATGTAGACGACAACCTTGCTGTCTGCCCACTTGGCGATCTGGTGCAGCGTAACCGTCTTGCCTGTGCCAAAGCCGCCTGGGATTGCGCCCGTTCCCCCCTTTGCAATCGGGAAGTAAGTGTCGATTACGCGCTGGCCAGTCACCAGCGGTACTGTCGGGTCATAGCGCTCTGCATATGGTCTTGGCTTGCGCACGGGCCACTTGTGATACATCTTGAGCGGGAATTTTTCGCCGCCCTTCTCCGTGGTTGCGATGATGTGCTCGATGTCGTATTCGCCCTCGCCGGCGATGTCTGTCAGTTTGCCGCCGGGGTGGTCTGGCGGAACCAGTATGCTGTGAGTCAGCAGCGGGGTCTCTTCAACCGTGCCCAGAATTGAACCCGGACCTACCTGATCGCCCTTTTTCACGCTGGGCTTGAATGTGTATTTCTTTTTCATGTCGACCGGGCTTGTTACCACTCCCCTGCCGATGAAGGCGCCAGACTTGGAAGCGATTTCATCGAGCGGCCTCTGGATCCCGTCATAGATCCTGCCGATGATGCCCGGACCCAGCAGGACCGAAAGCGGCTGACCGGTGCCGACCACTGGCTCGCCTGGTTTTAGTCCAGATGTTGACTCGTATACCTGAATGAACGCAACGTCGCCTGTGAGCCTGATTACTTCGCCGATGAGCTTTGATTCGCCTACCTCTACTGTTTCATACATCTTTGCCGCAGACATGCCGTCTGCCTTGACTGCTGGGCCGCTAACCCAGACAATTCTGCCTTTTGCTACCATATACTACTCTACGCCTCTCCTCTCAGCATCTGGGCTATGTTTTTCCTTATTAAAGGTTTGAGTCTTTCAATCCGAGAATCAAGTGTGTTGTCAAACGTCATGGTGCCATCCGCAGACTTGACCCTGATCCCGCCCAGCACATCGATGCTGCGGTCAGATACTTTCGCCTTGATCTTCGGGTTCCTGCTCTGCAGGTCGGCCACTATCTTTCTGACAAGCTCGGTATCGTTCTTGTTGCATTCAATGACAACTTCGCCCGAGCCGACGGACATGACGCTCTCCTCGACGATGCTGCTCATTAGCGCCTTGTAGCTGTCCTTGCTGCCAGATGAAGACAGCTTCTTCCTAGCCTCTTCGAAGGCCTTGTTAACCGCGTTTTCAATCGTCAAGAGTTCTTGGTTGCGGGCGGTAAGCCTGGCAGTCCCAATTATCTGGCGCTTCAGGTTCTCGGCCTGCTTCTTGGCAGACTCGATTATCCTTGTGCGCTCTGCCTCCAGCTTGCCGCGAGAAGCCTCAAGGTTGTTCAACGATTCCTGATACGCAGAATCTATCTTTGAAACTAGTTCTGCTTCTTTTTGTGACAAAACCTTGTTTATAGTGCGCTCTAAAGCAGAATTTGAGCTCATTTGGTTGAATTCGGCCTTCTCACCCGATTTTAACCTTTTGATACAGCAGCAATAGTAGAAGCACTTTTGCTTACGTGGCTTCTGCTGCAGCTGCTGTTGTTGTTGCTGCTGCTGAGCTGAGCTTTCTTTCCACGCTCTTTGCCAGCGCCCTCAAGCGCTTTAGGTGACCTCCCTCCCAGTATACTTTGCCGCAACTGGTGCACTGGTAAAACTCGCTCTGCAGCTCGGCGATCCGCCTGCCCGGCAGGGAGTCCATGACCTGATCCGGCGTCCTTGCTTCCAAGAGCCCGTTGCATACCGAGCACCTAGAGCCAATGCCGTCAAGGCCGATCGAGGTGATCCCATTTTTCGCCAGGATGTGGACCAGGCCTTGCACTTCGTCTCCTGTGCTGCTGTCGACAAGCACCCCGTCGGCTCCTGCTTTGACCACTCGCCTGAACAGGTCCCTGTCTGCAGTAATGATGACTCTGTTCTGTTCAATGCCGATTTTCAAAATTTCATCGTCCGATGCGTGCGCGACGTACAGGGTATCAAACCCGAAAATGCGGAGCTTGCGCGCCACGCTCCCAAGCATCGCGTCTGCGATAAACCTAGGAACTTTCCGGTCCGCCGACAACAGAAGAAGATTCGCCCCTGCACACTTCGCAGATGAATGTGCCCTCGTCGTGCTGCAAGAAATCGGACCACTCACCGCATTCGTCGCAATAGCCAGAGATGTTGCCTGGAGGCCGGGTAATTCCAAGCTCGCCCCTTATGATGGCCGCCTTTTCGGAAACGACATCGACAAGGTCGGGCGTGACCGATATAACGTCTGAAGAAGAAATGATTCCGACAAGCCTGTTCTTGTAAACTACGCCAAGGCGCTTGATGTTGTGCTTTCTCAGTTGCCGCGCGGCCTCGGTGATGCTCTCCTCGCTTTCGATTGTGTGGATCTGTTGCATCACTTCTCTTGCCTTTATGGCACTTGGCCTGGCGTCCTTTGTCACGCCGTTTGAAACAATGTCCCAGTCGGTCACGATCCCGACAGGCTTGTCCTTTTCCATTATGACAATGCTCCCTATCTTTTCTTCCTTCATCTTTTTCGCGATGTCAAACACGGTGTCATCGGGAGAAGCAGAAATTACAGGGCTGTTCATGATGTCCCTTACGAGCACGCGCGTTGTCATGTTTGGGTCGGCGTGTTGCCTGACTGGCTTTTTTACCACGAGGAGTAATCGTGTTCTCTCTTTAATTACTTATCTGTCGGTCCCCTTGCTGAGAAAGATATCCTCGACTGCCCGGTCGGCAGCACCCGTACAAAATCGTCAAGGCTGATGCGCTTGATCGTATCTGCGATTCCGGTTTCCTCTCCGGCCAGCTTTACAAATTCCGATTTCACTTTTTTTGCTGCAGTCATCGGGTCCATGCCTCCCTGCAGGAGCACAGCGTAGTACAGCGCCCTCTTTTTTATCGGCTCTTCTGGCCCGCACACGAGCGTCTCCCTCCCGTCCAGTCGCACGACCCCTATCGCAAGCCTGATGTCTACTCCCTTTAGGTAGTTGCGCTTACCTTCTATTACAAAAGAGCCTTTTGGCAGGAACTGGCCCGTCGGCGCGCCTTTTTTCACCTGCTCGGGCATGACCCAGTAGGCATCGGCGCTGGAAAGCCCATCCTTCCATGCCCTGCTGAATGAAACTGTGGCCTTTGCCACCTCGAGGAGCGACTGGTCGATCTTCCCTTCCTGTGCGGGGCCAGCTGCGTTCTTTACAATGAAGAACGGCGAGCCGTGCACCTCAGCGTGGAAGACAATGTCATGCTCTGTAAGGTGCTTGCGTACCAGAGCCGAGTTGGAGGAGGCGTCGCGGCCTCCGATGGCCAGCAAGCCATCGGTGGTGATAAACCACCTGTAGCGCTCGTACCACTCTTTTGGGGCCTGCTCTTTGACCACCACTTTTTTGTGGATTGCAGCAGTCTGGCTGCGCAACTTTTCGATCTGCGCTAGCAATTTGCTTCTCGCCTCCTCTATCGATGCATTGCCCCGCTCCATCTCCTTTGCTCTTCCAAACAGCATCGAGCTCACCCTGGCGAGGCTTGGCTGCATCTCCACCCGCTCGCCGGCCACCTCGATGTATTTCACGCCTTTTTCCTTCACCATCGATGCAGAGTTGGCTGCAAGGACTTCGTGGATCTTGCCGTCGTCCGGGTCCTGGTACGAAAGGGCCATCAGCTGGTCTGCGAGCCTGCGGATTGAAGCAGACTTTTGCATCACCGCTTCCTTTGCCTTGTTCTGCTCTTCAAGGTCGTGTTCGAGCACTGCAATCTGCCTGTCAAGTTCGACAGTCTTGCTGCTGCGGCCGATGTCGAGAATCTCTGTGCTGAGCACCTCGTCGACTGCGTCCATGTATGAAGGGACTTTTTTGATGCTCATTTTTGCAGCCTCGTCCGTAATTACCGGCAGCGCCTCGATAGGCTTTTCCCCGGACATGATGACCACCGGCTCGTGGTTCCTGCCTGTGCTGACATCCTCAACAAGGCTCTTGACGGTGGAATAGATCTTTTCCACCTCTTCGTCAGACAGCTGGCCTGCAAGCTTGTCTCTGACGCCTGCGCGCTTGCCCACCTCCTCCACAAACTTTCTGGGCATCGAGATGCTGCGGCCGATCCACCGGAGAACGTCGAGATTCTTTGCCTCGCTTCGCAGTGAAAGCATCTGATCAAGCGTTACGTCGAACACGTCGACTCCCCTTGCCGGCGGGTATGCATAGCGCAGGCCGACATTGAGAGTCCTGTGCCGGACCTCGATCGGGTTGAGTATGCCAATTATCTGCATGCTCTCGTCGCATATCACGATGTTGCCGTCGCCAAAGAACTCGCAGACGGCGATCCTCACTTTTCCGTCCGGGTGCCTGAATTTCATCGAGACAATTCGCTCGCTCCCGGCCTGTTCTATCGATTCTATCTTGGCGCGCTCGATCTCTTTCTGGGCAATGCTCTCGAGCCTGTTCTCCTCCACTGGCTTGAACTTGAGCCGAGTTATCCAGATGCCCCTTGTAGATACAACAAGCATAACGTCTTCCTGCATAGGGTGGTGGAGCCTGAGAAGAAGCGAGCTCTTTGTTATGGCGTTGACGCCGCTCACGTAATACCCGGAGGTGACCCTGCTCCTGATCTCGTTGACCAGGTACCTCAGCTCAATGCCGGAGAGCTCCATGGTTTACGGAAGTGATTCTGCGCCAATATTAAACAATGGGGTTCCGTGGCGCCGCTCTCTCTGCTGCATCAGCTGGAACTGGTGCCATCTTCGGCCCGGAATGATCTCGCGCCAAGGCGAGGGCACAAGGGTCTCGACTGTAAATCCCACCATGCAGCCAATGAACACCCATGACAATATCGTTGCAGGGATGGTGAGCGTGGTTTGATTACAATGGGAAGGGATATTGGGCACGTCGTGTATCCAGGGGTTGATAAAGAGCATTTGCGATTGATAGCTCATGCGGGCATCTTCTCCTTATCAAATACTCCTATGGCGATGAAAACCAGGTATCTGGTTCTGTCCATCCATGGCGCTTCATAAAACCCTCGTTAGATATTTTTACACAGTAGGGCTTGCCTTTTGGGCTGATGAGCAGCATCAGTGGCTCTTCACCTTGCTCTCTTGGCGGACACACAGTATCTTCTGCCGCAACGCCAGCCTTGAATTGCTGCAGTGGCGTAATCGTGCCATCCTTTCTGGTGGGCACATTTTCCACCAGCGTTTGGGGTGTGCAGCTTTCGGGGATTTCATCACCATGATATGGCAGGTTTGTAAGCAGGTAACTCCAGGCTAGCCCTATGCTCTGGCTGCCTGAGAAGGGAATGGAAAACACAAAAAAGCAATCGGTTGTGGCTTCATGTGCCACAGGAGCTATGCCAGGGTACGTCTTGGTGTTAAAAAATGCCACAGGGTTTTCATCAGGGTGTGGTGCTGCATTCCCCTCTGCATTTGTATACGGATAATTTCTTGGCCACATTATCTCTAATGTGCCATTTCCGTCACTGCTCACTATGGTATTACTTACAGAGAGTTTCTCTACGGTACCATTGATGACCCGGTAATACGCTTTGAAAATCTGGTCTGGCCTTGGCGGGTCTGAATAGAGAAACTGACCAACGGTATATGCGACTTGCCATCCACCCTCATCATCCTTTTCTTCACCAGGGTTTACGCTATGAGCTGATGATGGCGCCTGTTCCGCACCTGCTGTTCCTTCAGCATACAACAGGATTGCCGAACCAAGAAATGAGAATACAGTCAGGAAGGCAAAACTGGCGGATAATAACCGTGGCGATGCCGCTAGCAACTTTGGCTATAAGACTCTCATAAAGAAGCTATTTGAATCCTATCATGCGTGCGCATAGCCCTGTCAATTTGACCTCTTGACCATCCCAAGCAAAAAAGATCGTTCAGGCAGCGAGTTCTGACAGCCAAAAGCTCTCTGCTGGTCGTCAGCAACAACTTTTTGACCGAAAGATGAGCCAAGATGCAAATTTTTGACATTCTCAAGTGGAAATGCGTACAACCGCAAGGCATTTTACCGGCTATAATTTAACCACAAAAAGGAAACTTGGACGTATTTGAAAGGGTCTACTACATGCGTGCTCTGCTGGGAGTAATCGCAGGTGTCATAACAGCTCTTCTAGTACCGTTTGACCCTTCGGGCCAGCTAGACCAGGGCACGTCAGTAGGCATTGCGATCGCAATGGCATTTGTGTTCTATTTCATTTCCCTCGCGATCGGGAAGGGCATCGCCAAGAACGTGCCAAAGGACAAGCGCAGAAAGGTGGCGACAGAGGGCATTATGCCTTTCATATTCCTGCTCCTGACTTTCATGATAATAGTCTATACCGCGCTGCACCAGTCAGTCATCCTAAGTTAGCGAACTGCTATCAAACTTGATCGGTAACTTCTGCTGTCATCATCGGATACCTGTCTATCCCACCAATGGCTCCGGGTCGGTTCACAAATACTACTACCCCTAGCTTGGACAAATAGCCTAGCGGAATTCATCCTCTGGCTAAAACCAGAGGTCTTACGCCGACGCATTTTAAGTTAATAAAGATCGGGATCTGTTCACTACAGAGCGAGAAACAATTGTGGGACTATCGCACACCCGGCATTCCAGACGAGCTTTTCGACAGAACCGAAGAGGTGCCCATAACAAAGGAGGACATCAGGGCGATAGCGATAAGCAAGCTCCGGCTGAAGGAAGGCCACTCTGCAATAGATGTTGGTTGCGGCAGCGGGAGCATCACAGTCGAGCTTTGCCTGCAGACGGCAGCAGGAGGCGGAACAGTATATGCAATCGATTTTGACAAGAACGCCGTCGAGCTGACCAAGAAGAATCTCCAAAAGTTTGGCGTTAAAGCAGAGGTCATTTTGGGAAAGGCGCAGGATGTCCTGCCAGGCCTGCCGCAGGTCGACGCGGTAATGGTTGGCGGCACGTGGGGGGACACACGCCGGGTAATCGAGCTTGCAGCCGGCAGGCTGAAAAAGGGAGGCAGAATAGTCATCGACACAATTCTGATTGAGACGATGTACCAGGCCCTTGCTGTGATAGACGATCTGCAGCTCTCAGAGGTAGACATCACGCAGGTGACGATAGCAAAGGCGCGCAAGGTCACGACAGGCACAATGATGCTTGCAAGGAACCCTGTGATGATAATATCTGCCACTAGAGCCTAGCAATTGCAGTATCAAGATATTCCTTGTCTATTTCAAAACCTACGAAAGAGATCCCAAGCCGCATGGCAGCGACAGCAGTAGAGCCGATGCCTGTGAAAGGATCTACCACCAGCTTTGCCTTGCCATGGAGCTTTATGCACATCTCTGGCAACTTGACTGGAAAGGTGGCCGGGTGCGGGCGCTCGCTCTTACTCTTTATCGTTTCATATGGTATGAACCACGTGTTGCCCCTGTCGCGCCGGTCCTCTTTTGCGGCTTTCCACCTGCCAATGTTCGTCTTGTCCTGATAAGGTATCCCTGCAGACAGCTTGTCAAGGTGCACGTCGCCTGTCTTTGTAAAGTGGAAAATGTATTCATGGCAGTCGTTTAGGAACCTGTTGCTTACTATGGGCTTGAAATGTCCGACGGCAATGTCTCCTGCGATGTTTGGGTAGTTGCCAACATCGGCCTTGGCTATCGCTATCGATTTGACCCAGTGGATTACATTTTGCAGCACAAAATGCTTCCTCAGCACCGACGCGACGTCCCATGCTATCCACGGGTCCTTTGGCTTGTTGCCGATGTTGAGAAAGAACGAGCCGCCGTCTGCAAGAGCGCGCTTTACGGAGATGCCGACCTCCTCCATCCATGCGAGGTACTTTTCCCTTGGCATGGCATCATTGTAAGAACTGTACCCAATGCCGATGTTGTATGGGGGCGACGTAACGATTACGTCAACAGATTTTTCGCCGATATTTTCATTCAGGCCGGTAACGCAATCCTTCAGGTAAAAAGTGGCAGAACAAGAGCTGCTACCATCCTTTCGCACAACCCTGTACGGAACGTCCTGATTCTGCAACAATCAAAAGCTTGCAGCCCAGCATTTATCCTTTGCATTTTTCTTCCCTTTCTTGGCACAGGAAGAATCTGGTATTCTCGATAAAAGCAGGGCAGCCCAGTAGCTTGCGTACGAATGTCTGGGGCAGCAAGGTGTCTCCATCAGTGCAAAAGGTGCGGCGTCGTTTATGAGTGTGGCACACAAAAGTGCATCCTTCCCTTTGCAAGCGGCTACTGCCAGGTGTGCTCGTCGTACGCGGCAGCAATTAATGATGTACCATCTAATGAAGTGTTTGCTTGGCCGATATAACATAGGACAGATTGTGCTCGCCACTGCGGTTGGAAAGGCAAGAGCCTATCGAAAGGAGATAACAGCAGCACTTCAAAAATAAAGACGATATACTAGAGCTTAAAGTTATTGTTGCCAGTTTGAATTGAAGAGTGTCCTTGACGCTTGCTAAAATTCTCAAAAATGGGACTTTGTCCTCGTTTCGAGCATTCTTACCAACAAGAAATTTACTTCTGCTTATTCCAAAAGAAGGATTCGCGCCATACTTGAGGAAATAACCTATCTCGATATACATTTGAGCAGAGGATTAGCAATAGTGATGCTTCCTTTTCGATCATAGAATAATTCATTGTGGAAGTGGCTTTTTTCACGCTCACTATGCAACACCCGTGTAACGCGTGGGCTGGCTCTTCCCTTCTATTCACCACCTGCCTGTTTATAACAACTATGCTCCTTTGGACCCGGGGTAACAGCAGACCTTGGCCGTGCCTTTTCCGCACACACCCGTAAGCACTC
>DASVCY010000201.1:0-8109 GCA_036381375.1 Nitrososphaera sp.
CATCTTCTTCAGACTTTAGTCGCGCCACTTCTTCTAGATGGTGTTCAGCTGTATCTTCCTGGCGGTTGGCGTCGTTCAAGTCTTCCTTATCGACTGCCTCTTTCATCCTATCAAGTGCATCCACTGCTTTTTTCTTATGAAACCTTTTTTCGTCCTCAGCGGTCACCATGCAGCTAGTGTTACTGGCATGATATTTGAATGGTGGTTTGGTATCCACAGTTGTTGTTTACATTTCCTTTTTGATGGTCTTGAGCACAGGAATAGAGTAGAGCCGCATTAATTTGATTGCAAACCTGATGTCATCACTTGTATTTCCAAAGATTCCAAGATCAGCCAGAAAATCAATGTCATCCATGTCTACCGATATACCTGTACGCATCTTCTTGAAGCCCATTGATACAAAATCAGTGTATGCGATATTGCATACTTTTTGACTATGATTGCTTTGATCCGAATAAATCGGCTTGGCGGGTGCGGGCAAGTCGGGATAATTCGTAACCCACCATGCCGAAGCATTGGGTCCAGAGACAAGATATCTCGACAGACTTGGGATTTAGCAGATTCTCACTTCCCAATCGTTTTATCCTATTTTACCCATAGCGCACTAGAGGAATCGGCTTTGTAGCTCGGGCCTGAAAACCGGGTTGTGTACGCTAAACCCCTCATCGCTACCATCCCGGCGAATAGAGCTTGTTATATAACCATCTTGCGTATAGTAAATGTGAGAAAATTCAAAATACAATCATTTGGCAGCAGCTGTGAATGTATGTGCCATAGCAGGCCCAACACCGACTATTGCGGGTACTGCTCACCAAAACATTCGCGATTTGTGAGAAGCCGATAAAATAGTAGCAGCATATGTGCTTCTTGCACCACTTTTTGTTCATGGAATTTGAATAGCATTTCTTAAAAAATAAAGAGGATGATAGACTATCTTACTCGACATAGGTTATATAGGGTCAACGTCTTTATAAGACTGGTTTTTATGCAAAACAATTTTCCTATGAAAGAATGGCACGTTGAACATATGCAAAAGACAATCCTCAAGTTTGTCCAGGGTCTCTCTCCAGATGCAAGCAGTTGGGAGAGGCGGAATCATAAGAAATATGGTAATCTTAGAAATGTGTGCAGACAGATAGAGTATGACTTGAAGCATGGTGTGCAATTGGTTGATGTTTTCTCTGCTATTGCAAACATACAATCTGACAAATCCTTTAGATCTCTGAGAGGCGATCGCGCTTCGATGGAAAGACTGGCAAGCATCGAAGAACATTTCAGCGCACCAAAAACGATTATGCGGCCATGGTAAAGATCATATTCCATCATCCATTTTTGAACAATCTGACTGTCTGATTATTCTGCATAAGGAGAAGAAAAAAGAAAAGCAGTCGTTGCTTTTTTGGTTTAGCTTTCTTCCCTTTTTCCTGGCCATCATGCGCTCTGCAAGATCAATCGCTACCGATTATGCATAATCACGACTAAAAAGCATGATAGGGAAAAAGGCATAGGATCAGAAATTCGTTTATGGAATGCAAAATCTGTTATAGCATACCAACTTTTAACTCGTCACCACACCCAATGGCCGTTCAGAGATGCCTTCAAGTTGTTGTCTTTAAGTAATCCTGGTGCAGTTTGGATTGGCGCGGTGTCTGCATCTGTCCTTGAAATGCCGCCAACTGCCATTGACGAACACTTCAAGATGATTTGCACCTTCCCTATCCGCGACTATCCTTTCTTGGCTATTTTTTGGCGAGCCTGAACGATTGAGGCCTATGTTTTCTCTTCTAAATGACAATGGTAATGAAAGATGGCATTAGGTGTAAAAAAGATATCTTTCTAAATGGAATAGAACCATACTAACACTAGGTACAAGAAAACAATATTCCTTTGTCCTCAGCTGTGAATGCATTTGTCATCCAAGGCCAAATACAGACTACTGCAGGTATTGCTCGCCTGCACACACTGGGGCTTAAAGGACATCGTTTAGGCAGAAATAAAGTTCCCTCTTGTCCTTCACTCCATTCCTATTAGGCGCTCAAAGACATGCTCGCAACAACATGTCGTACGCAAACAGAGCCGGCAGTTACGGTGGTGGCGGGAGAGGATATGGCGGAGGAGGTTATGGTCGCGGCGGTCCAAAACCCGTAGAGAGTGGCAAGTAATCCCAGTACAGATTTCAGAGATTAGCAGGCAGGGCGACGGAATTGCAGGAGTACAGGGCTTTGTTATTTTCGTGGAGCCAAGGTGGGCGAAAGGACCGAGACAGGAGTAACAGTGTCGAGGCAGGGCCCAACGTTGATCACATCATGGGCAAGGTTGTAGTCTCAGACCTTGCCGCTGATAGAACCTTCAACGTCGCAGTATTTGTCCAACGCTTTTCCTCCGCCCGGCAAGCTGACTGCAGGGGCGACATCGATCTACAGCAGAATAAAGCCTATTGATATTGTACCCAGTCCGATTGCCCTTTGGTTCATATGTGAAAATTGATGGGACTATGACCAGACTCAGATAACCCCTTCACATGTGCTTGATGTGCAGGCGACGACTTGACAACAAATGCCTCAAGGCCAGTGTTACCGGAATTTGAACATGACCAGCCGTATTAGAAACAAGCTTCCTCCCTTTGCATTTCGAATTGGCGAGATTTGTAGCAAAATGTTCACGATGGTGCGTAGATACAGACAACATTGCCTATGACAACCCTGCGGAAGGCCAATTCTTTGTTTCATAGTGTGATATGGAAAGGGAATTACATACAGCTTTTCTGGTTGGTGCGATTAGAGCGACATAAGGAGTGCGGACCCAGTGGCACCTCTGTTTTTAGAAGCACTAGCGAATAGATTTCAATTGTGTAGGGCACAGACCGAGCTAAGAAGTTTTTGCCAATACTCTTCAGGGTAGGGATTTGAACCCTTTGAGGTTGCGCGTGGATATTATTCTGTCATTGCAAGGAGAATATCGTGAGCAGATTTAAAGTTCTTGGAAAGCGAATGCAATGGGTAGGCTTCACAATGATTTGCCGCTTCTTATTAGTCCGACTGTGGCAGGTGCACACACCCATTTCAGCCCAAGTCTGTCGTTGAAACCAAACGGACTATTGGTTTCATTGCCGATCGCGCACGATGAATCGGACTCTAGGCGGACAGACAACGCACATTTAGGCTATAATCATTGATTATCCATAAACGCGAACCTTGGGGGTACGTCATCAGTACGCGATAAAACTCCCTTTACGCGAAGACCATTGAAGGCATGTGAAACATCATTTCTGTTTCGCGGGCCGATGTACGTCTTAGTTTCAGAAATAGTAGAGATTGGGTGCGTCTTCAGTATATCTATTGACGCATGTTCTTTAGACGCAAAAACTCGACCGTATTTGACCTTGTACCGCCGTCTCAGAGGTTAAGTTGGACAGTAAGAAAACCATACCAGTTTCAGAAAAGAGATCCATAGCCGAAGAAAAACCACACAGAACGCCATGACCCCTACCATCCGGCAGGTACATAGTTGTACAACAATTTATCGGTCTTACACATATAGTCGTGCTGTCCATAATAGGTCGAGAATAATGAAATACAGAAGTAGAACAGAACTTGCTTCAGACATTTTAGAATCAGCAAACGGCGGCACGACCAAGACCAAGATAATGTACAAAGCGTTCCTTTCATATTCACAGTTAAAGGAATACATGGCAATGTTGATACAGAACGAGCTGCTGGCACATGATATGGAGAATAACATGTATCGTACTACCAGCAAAGGAATCAGATTCCTTGAAACTTCGCGACAATTAGGTGGCTTACTAAAAGAACATAGTGTTGGGCAAATAGGACTTGACAAGAAGCATGTTTGATGATGAGGAGGAGAATAATGCTCAGCCTCCGTCCATCTGTCAAAGATGCGGCAGGACAACAAAGTTTGGCGGAAGATGCGAATGTGAACAGATATTGTGGTAGCCCTTGAAACCCAACAAGCGTACAGAGCACCAGCACTCCAGCACAGTAGTAGAATGCCAACTTTGCTTCAGCCAAGTGCAAATGTTCGACATCGTGGAACATCTGAAAAACCTGCATCACATCGCGGATTCAGCCCTATACAATAACAAGCCACTAAAATCATGGTTCGAACATGTGCCGGCAGCGCTGGCCCGATAACCAAAACCCAAAATGTGAAGATAGTTGCTTGAGGAGATATTGCCAGCTGTGCAAGAGCTCTTGAATGGCATCATCCACAATTCGGTTTTCGTAAAATATGGACTTGCAGGCCTTTTTGTCAACGGTGTCATGTCCGCAACGGTCTTGCCCATCCCCACAGAAATAGCAACATCTGCCCTGCTATCCTCTGGACACGGAAAACTGCCAGTCTTTATGGTTCTAGCGACAGGCACCACTGCAGGCGGCTTTCTGGGCTATTACGTCGGAAGGTCAGGGAGCAGGCTTTTCCAATTCCTCAAAGGCAAGCCAAACAAGCGAGATGAAGATTATGGTGACAGCATATTGCGGAAATATGGATGGATTGCCATTTTTGGTTCCTCGTGGATCCCAATTGTAGGAGACCTTGTACCCATTATTGCAGGCACAAAAAAATACGACTTGCGAACGTTCGCAATCGCGCTAGCTGCAGGCAAAATTACGAGGGCGATTGCCGCCGTCTACTTGAGCAGCTTTCTGGCTGCGAGATTTTTTGGTCTGAACTAATCCCAAAAGCAGGAAAGACTATCGCGAGTTGACTTGATGATTTTTCATATGTGGGCCCTATCAGAACTGAAACATTTGTTAAGGTGCATTAACTTGACCGTCGTAAAATACAGAGCTTGTATGTACACAGACATCATCGCATCTCGCCAGTAAAATGCAGAGCTTTGAGATTCGTCCCCAGCATATGGAGACATCAACCCTTGCAATCAAAAGAGATGACTGCCATTTGGAGCATATCTGACCTCGAAGTGTTCTAGTTTATCATAAGAAGAGTCTCGCACTATCAACACGCGAGATAAAAATCAAAATAGCACTAGACCTTATGGTTCTACCTGACTTGCGTGACAATCAGGCTAACCGCCCAGTGCCATTGCACGTTTGACATGGGTAAGTTTCTTCTTTCTCCGAATTGCTCTTAGGAATGGTGTGTGCATTTTCGCTCCTTCGCAACATGGGCATATGTTTAGCTCTCTCCCCGCTTCAACTATAATGTGAAGTTTATCGCTGACATGTTTGCTAAGGTCAACATCCGCACCAATACCGTATTTTGTTTTTAGCAATTCATCAAGCTTGTTTATATCCTCTGACAGCGCCTTGTTGTTGTAAACAAACTGCTCTGCTTCATCAAATTCCTTTCTTACCAATGCAGCATATTCGCTGAATAATTGGGTATTTGGGGAATCTACCAGTTGTTTGAGCTTGTTTTTTGCCCGGTCGATGACTATATCGTGCGAAAGGCAATTTCGATAGACCGGCGACGGCATGTGTTACCGCTCGTCAGTATAGATCAAAACATTTTGTCCTTCAGCATTTCTTGTATGTCGTTTTTTCCTTTGGACAAGAAGGTTAATCATGCAGACCTTCGTCTGTATCCTGCCTTTGAGTTTACGCTCTTCTTCGTAGAGCTTTTTCTTCTCTTCTTTATCTTTCCCATTATTGGGCATAATCATGGGGTACAGTATTTATTCATATGCTGCTACCGACAGTGTCCGCTATTTGATATTTGAATTGAGGTAATCTTTGCAGCATTTGTCGGAGCAAAAGACAAAGTAGCCCTTTGTAACACTCGAATAGCTCACGCCCTCAATAAAGTCTTGAAATTCCTTTCCACATGACGAGCATTGCTTGTACATTGCATCAGTAGAGGGCGCGCATAGGGCTTTTTGTGTTACGCTTGTGTCCATGACACGGATAGTAGACGTTCATTTCAGTCTATACCATAATTATGAAAACTAGGACGGAGGGCTCGTAACTGTTCCTTCTCCGCTGCGGTGCATTATTCTTTTCAGAGTTGGTTCTGCGATCACATATGCAGTTACTGCTCCCAATCCTGCAATACCCAGGATGATTAAGGTTACTGTCTGTTCCATCTTTCTCATAGTTTACACACATGCGTCACTACTAAGGGCCGGGGCGGCCATGCTAAGCTATTACTACACAGTCTATTTCCGTTTGACCTTTAATTCGTCCAATTGATGCAACAAATTCGCCGGAAAGTCAACAATCAGGATCATTTGCGCTGCTAACGTCACTATCTTGCACAAAAAGAAGGGATGGGAGGTCTAATTCGAGAGTATCGGATTATCCTCCAATTTTTTGTCGTCAGAATACTTCCTCTAACATTTCAACTGCCAGTGCAGCCAAGAGGACAAAGAAAATCTTCTTGCTGGAGAGTAAGAAGAACCTGTTTCTCTTATCCAGAATGTGGAAGAGAAAGTTCTGTAGCGCAGGGTAGCCAGATGCTCCAAGCGAGTTCACGATTGGCATGGCCAATGCCGAAAAAGACTGCATGTTCCATCTTCACAGCATTCTGTACGCTCTTCTGACATATAACGTAGCTCAAGTTTGTAGTTTCACTCTTCCCTTTTGTGGAGACATTTGCGCCACAACAGATGGCTCTAATAGGAATGAACACCGACTCGATGCTCGTGCAGTCTTTGCATAGAAGAGAATCCAGCTTCACACTTCTCGCATAGCCATGATGTAGCGTTTGCCTCGCAAAGGGTGAGAAAGCTGCCAGACCTGTTGCAATACAGTCCTGTTTTGTAGTCGTAAACTGGGGGGTTAAAATTCGCCCTATGTGTCTTCTTGTAAGATCTTGTCATCATATGTGTTTACTGACATTATTAATAAACAAATCATGCACTGGTCAACCCCACATACGTCGCATCAAGAATGCATGCATTTTACGTGCATGAATGCGGCCTGTATAGTCGCAGAAACGGATTGTAGCAGAGTTTTGTTGCAAACTCGCGGGATGCAGTCGCTCTTGATTGACCGTTGCATCCCACGTGCGATGACTGTTGCAGGTCGTGTGGTCTTTTACCCGGTTCACGATGCCTGTTCCAGAGATCTGTGTTTTATACTAGAGGTATGTACAGAAGGCGGAGTAAGCTAGATTGTATATCATTAAAATGGTGTGTACGATGACGCCCCACGCACCGACATAATTCCGATAAGCATACCGCATTGATTGTTGACGATGAGTTAGACGTACTTGCTGTGCTTGAGAAAGGATTAAGGAGCAATGGTTTTGATGTTGTTGCCTTTTCTAGCTCTACCAAAGCACTGCAATATTTCGAGAAAAGAAAGCATTGACCTAGTGATGACAGATACAAGAATGAGTGAAATGACAGGTTTCCTTTTTGCCAGAAAGGTAAAAGATTTGTCCCCCGACATGCGGATTATTCTTATTTCAGCGTTTGAAATAAACAAGGGCGAACTTGACAAGGTGATGCCAAGTACGCACATCAATGGCTTTCTGACAAAACCTTTCCACGTGGCTGAATTAGTGGAGGCGACAAGATCGGTTGATTCGGCGCAGTGTCAGAGGGGAGTTCCAAGTTGCTCTTGAAGCATGGATTAATGAAATAGTCGCCAATAATGCTGACGGGCATAATGATGCAATACCGGGGATGATTAAACAGTCCTTTGACGAATCAATGAAAGCAAACACAGAGTATCATCTAGAGATGGCAAACTCCCTAGATGGCAATGTTGACAAAACACTTGCCAAGTACCATTGTCTGACATCAGACAATTACAAGAGATTGTTATGCAAGTGACCTTCACCTACATTTTTTGCGGGTCTTATCCCGAAGAATATGTGGATAGCAAAGAAGTCGAAAGAATATCTACCAAATAGCAGAAATATGTTGAGTTGGCATTGTATAGAATCTATATCACACCATCGATTAAGTATCGGGATCATTGGAGCTGACCCGTACTGGCAGAGTCTGATAGATCTATGCCGATTCTGCTAGCACATGCAGGCACCAGAAGTCTTGACAATAGGACCCAATCGTGCAAAAAATGATAGATAATCAATCACATGAATACACTATTTCAATCTGTTTTTGCTTGGGCATCAATTCGCCTGAGGATTTCCTTGCTTATTTCCTCGTGTTTTATC
>DASVCY010000202.1:0-6630 GCA_036381375.1 Nitrososphaera sp.
TGAATACGAATGCGGCCCATGCTATGGCTGTTGCATAAGGAATGATCGCATAAAGGTCCTCGGATGAATCCTCTTTTGGAAATGGGGATTCTATGGCAATCGTTCCTGGAGAAGTTATTTGACTATCCATGACCACTATAACTGTGAGCGCAATTGCTATCGCCAAAGCTATCAGTCGTAATGTAAAGACCTTTCCTATGAGATTCATGAATTTCTCCTTAGTATTATTTATCATTTTACCAAAACAACTTGATTTTGTTTCGGTAAAATCGTATATGCATACTAACTAGTAAAGTTTTTCCTGATGAAGACGATTAGGGGCATAATTGCCCAGAAAAGAAACAGAATACCAGCGATCATGTCGCTGTTGACAGTAGCGATGGTATTAGGAATGGCTGGAACTCAGCCTGCTTTTGCAACCCATTATTGGAGCGGTTGGTGGTGGACTAACATCAGTCATCCCGGCGAATTCAAAACAATCAGTGGAGACTGGTATGTGCCATTCTATCTAGAATATTCGGAGCTGGATGATCTCCCATTTGTTGATGGGCAGGATCCAGAAGAAACATCAGAAGATGCAATAGAGGATGCAGCAGATGGCTGGAATGGAATAAGCTCCGCATGTGGACTAACACACGACGACACTCAGACTGGAGGATGGGACCACAGTGTTGGTACGACAGATTTTGGTTCGGTTACACTAGCAGTAACCTCAGTCCAGCTCCACGGAGTGGAACCCTTCGATGACGACCATATAGTACAAGCGGATACAAACATAAACGATGATACAGATGATTTTCAATGGGACTATCTGGATGAGAATGTGTTTACTACACCTCCAACAGTCGATCTTAGAAAAGTCATGCTTCATGAATTTGGACACTGGGCATTCTTGTGCGATACATACAGTGGCGGAAATACCGAGGCAAATTTGTGTGATGGAGATTTGGTCGAAACTTCCGTGATGGATGATTACGAAGCTGGCGAAGGAGAAAACCTATCATCGCACGATGAAGACAAAATCATAGGAATCTACGGAGGTTGAGTTGGATGAAAAAGAAGATCGCCATAATATCAGCTACAATAGCTGCGGTGCTCGTTACTGCGGTAATAGCTGGAAGCTTCATGCAGACCCCTGAGCAGACACCCTTTGGAGTAGTCATATCCGCACAAGTGCTGTCGATAGACGTACCACAAGCCACCAAGTTTGCAGACACAATTGTCACAGGGAGAGTATCTGACATCCGGACGGAGTCATGGGACGACCCGGACTATCCTCTGGTCAGGATAGTAACACTTGACGTAGAGACATATCTAGAGAATCCTCGAGACACGAAGACAATAGAGATACGAGACTTTGGTGAAGGTGTATTCGATGATCCGATAAGGGGCAGATCTCAAGTCCAAGTAGGAGGGGGAAAAGTAGAATTCAACGAAGGTGAAAAAGTGCTTGTATTCTTGGACTACGATGAGGGCAATGTAATGGGCGATGGTTACTATGTAGTAGGCGCTTCGCAAGGCAAGTACTCTATTGAAGAAGGAATGGTTAAGAATCAAGATCCAAGCAGAGATATGCCCTTGCAAGAAATGCTAAAGATAGTAAGCGATGCTGCAGCAGAAAGCAACTGACAGAGTATCCCCTCTTTTTTCTTTTGTTAATCGACTTAGTCTATGCATTCTTCACAGGACAAGCGATCAATATCAAAGCCACTAGAATAAAAAACAAAGGAAGAGTAATAAATACGGCGTCTGCCGGATTGCTCTACCTTCGCCCACCAGAGGTTAACTTTGGTGAACTTGGCATTTCCTTCAGTTTGCCAAGCGCTACCTCGGCCGCCTTTTTGCCTGAGAGCAACATGGCCCCAAAGGTCGGACCCATCCTTGGCAGCCCGTGAGTCTCGGTGACTGACATGCCTGCTGCAATGAGACCCGGGAAGACTTCGCCAGTAAAGTTGACGACTGCGTCTTCGCTTCCTTCAACCCACATCGGATCCATTCCTTTCCACTTGACATAGCCTCTATCCATTAACCGCCTCACGGCGACGGAGTCATGGCCGGAGGCATCAATAACCAACTTGCTTTCCAGTGCTACAGGGTCCACGCACGTGATGTTTCTTGGCAACGCTGATACTGGCATCCAGTTCACCACCACTCCGCCAACGCGCTTGTTTTTGAGCACCAGATCATCAAACTTGGTTAGCTGCAGGAATCGCACACCTGCGTCGCATGCTGCGCTAATTGACTTACTGCAAGCGTTTGGGCCCCATGTTGCATAGAGTCCTTCGCTTATCTTTCTGTACGGAACTCCTAGTTCATCCCAAATCTTTTGCGCCGGCGCCCTTACTGTCACTGGGTTCATCATGTAGCCGCCTACCCAGTAGCCGCCGCCTAGGTAGTTGTTCTGTTCGATGATAAGGGTGCGAACGCCCGCTTTCGCTAGCTCCCTACCCGCGGTAAGACCAGCCGGTCCTGCGCCAATAATTATAACGTCAGAATCAGTATACTCTTTCATAGTCTCGTTAAACATGTCTGCGATGGTTCTGGTGATCTCTTTCTCGCTCACATCGGCGAATATTTTTGCCATATAACGGTATCCTCTAATTATGGGTATTAATACATTATCCGCTAGGCATACATGCTGACAAAATTGGCATATGCTTCTCTTATCTTGAATTGTTTTGGCGGGTTTTTGAAGCCATAGGCACTAATGACTTCTGACGCCTTAGCTGCCTTGACCCTCTTGGCAGTCGCACGCACTACGTCCAAAAGAACATTGCCCGCGTTCGGGCCATCGTTTGTGCGGAGTGTCAGGTCCATCACAATCTTGCTGCCAAGGAAGCCTTCGCTGGACATCCAGTAGTAGCTGTTGCGCGAGTCTCTAAGAAAGTCTGTGTATTCCGTCGTGCCCGCTACGGATTCGAACTTATATGGTGCTTCCATGCCTATCGACCCAGTCTTCATCACGCGCTTTAGCATCTTGATGCGCTCATCCATCGTGTTCTGTGTCTCTGCACTTCCGCCCACATCAAGTTGGTAGCTCTTGTGGACATGTACACCACGTTCTACCATAAAGTCGATCATGCCTTTGTGGAATGCAGTGCCGCCGAACTGGCTCAGCAGGTCGTCGCCTGCAAGCACAAGTTTGCGTGCTGCGAACTTCTTTGCAAGGGCTGGATTGGTTGCAACCTTGGCTGGTGTCGCATTGACAAACGACGCGCGGACTGCGAGGGACGACTTTGCATACTCCAATGATGTCTTGTCCATTCCAGATGAGATGAGATTTAGAACGACCTGTGCGTCAGATTTTTTCAGAACACTTGTAAATTCCTCGGCAGATGATCTCACAGGGTTGCCAAACTTCTCATTCTTGTCGACAAGAATGCCAGAAGCAATAGTGACCTTGGAATCTTTCAAAGAGTGATATCTTGTGATTTCATTAGCGACCTGGGATAAGCTCCTGCCTACTTTGGCTGGGTCAATGTCAAAAGCTGCAACGACCTTGACGTCAGATGGTTTGAGTCCTGCAATCTTTTTGTGCCAGAGGCCGACTGTGTTCTTGCCCCTGTAGTAGTCGATACCCTGTACAAAGGTTGAACCGACATTGCCGATGCCAATGACTGCGACCCTGATCTCTGCCATACTAGGCTATGCAATAAAATGTGTAGATTTAATCCTTGCGTATAAGAGTAGACCATGAGCAGTTTTGACTTGACGCTACTATGGAGCTGCTCGCAATGTCCTCGATAATTACTTCCAACCTCCCTTTATGTCTAGAAAATGTCTTTACTTGATAGAACTAACCTGACAAGGAATATCGACACACAAGAAAGGAAGGGTCATAGGAGGCGACAACTAGTTCTGCTACCATAAGCAAGATACCCAACATTATCAACCCTGTCTAAATCGACAACGACTATTTGTAGCAAAAGTAGCAATGAATGCTAATCTCTTTTTGTAATTTATAATTGGGCTCGCCGCGTACGAAACGCTGGGAATTCTTGGCTGCTAGGTTGGTCTCTCCTCTACTTCTTTGTATCGAACAGCTAAAAACTATGTAAATTGCTAATCTTTCGCAGGTGGCCTACTGGCGACTCCGCTTCCAATGCTGTGGTCAATCTTGGTAACCAGATCGATAAGGTCTGATTTGTGGGCGTTCAGGTATTCCTGTCCTTTGTCCTGAAGCCTTATCTTGTAGAGTCTGAGATCTCTGTGGGCATCAAAGAACTGCTCCATCATGGCGTTGCCGTGCTTTGTCGGGCTTACAAGCTCATCAAAATACTGCAATGTTGCCGTGAGGTCGCCCTTCTCGATTGACTCTTTTGCCTTGCCAAGCACTTCTTTGATGTCCTTTAGCTGTTGCATCGGTGCGGACACCTGCTTGCTGCTGAACAGCCCACTGCGCTTTGTGACCCCTACCTTGTCGGCGATCTCTTTTGAAAGCTCGTAATATTCCTCCTTTCCAGTAAAGCTCTTTCGCTCATGCTTTATGACGAGACCCTTCATGCCAAGGCGCATCAATGCGTCTTCGACCTCTGTCTTGTCCATGCCAGTTACCCAGACTATTTTTCCGACATAATCATAGCCCTGTCTTATCGATTCTAACACCACGACCTCGACAATCCGTCTGAAGCCCTCCTCTGCCCGCGCGGTCTCAAAGTCCCTGTCGCGAACAGCCTTTCTTGCATTCTGGATGTCTATCTCTATCGATCTCTTGAGCGCGTCTAGGCCCTCGTCAACCTTGCCGCTGAGTGTAAGGTAGCATGCCTTGTTGTACCATGACATGCCGTCGTTTGGATTGATGTCAATCGCCTTTTCACAGCACTCAATCGCCTTTTCATAATTCTTCATCTTATAGTAAGCAAGGCCTTTCAGGTTCCATGCTTCCGCGTTGTTCACATCTATTTGGAGCGCCCTGTCGTAAGAACTGATGGCAATGCTGTATTCGTTTAAATGGAAATTAGCATAACCCCTCTTGATCCAAGCGTCGACAAATTGCGGGTCGAGCCTTAGAGCAAGGTCAAAGCTTCTGATAGCGTCCAGAAACTTTTCATTAGACATATGGTTGAGGCCCTTCTTGTAGAGATCTAGTTTTTGAAAATCATTGTCGTTATAGTCGAGTTCCCTTCTGCCTTCTTCGGAAGGGGCATCCTTGCTGCGATCCCTACCAAACAATCTGCCCATTAAAAATACATGTTCCGTTGCAGAGATAAATAGATTATGATATGTCATGAGGCTTTTATATCCTTCATGTCATGATCTTGCGCATATATGAGTGAGAAGACTCCTGACAAGATCGAGTTCAGGATGCTTGACTATTCGACAGTCGGTGGCGACACAGTCACATTCAAGCTTGAAGATGGCACGTTAGTAAAGGTAAAAGTAGGCATAGAGAGGGTGGGAGTGGCGACAAACTATCGCAATCCTGACGGTTCGCTCCACTATGCGGTGAATACATCAGTCAAGCTATATGTTATACCGCACGACAAGAGGTTCACGCTCTCAAAGAGCCAGATCAAGGGCCAACTGCAACAACAGCAACAACATCAGCAGGATGACAGCAGCAAGCGCTCTTCGCCAAGCCACTTCGCCTGAATGTAGTTAGCTTTCATGATTCTAAAAGTACCGCGATTTCTTTTTTCTGGTGCTGAGCTGCGCTTGCGCAGATGGAGAAGGTCACAGCTATCCTGCTGAGTCGCGCAATTTCTGTCACATAATCTCGAGAAGTCCCTCCGGCCATCCATACCGTACGTGCCACAGCTTCTTACATTTGTAGCATGCATCTCTCTCTAGAAGAAGCTCCAAATTCTGCACCAACGACTGATATTGTTTAGCCGGAATGCTGTAGTGTGGTTATCATTCTGAGCTGTGCATCTATCCTATCCATTTTTTCCTTATACTCGAGTATTGGAGTGCCTGCGATGTCGGGAAGCAAAGTGTCAACCATCTGTGTGGATGTACAACACTTAATGCTACAGCCAGCAAGAATCTTCCAAAAATGTTAGTGCTCGCGCACAAGCGTGCCCCTGCATTGCTCGCATATTGTTTCGTCAATGTCCGACTCGATGCTATGATGAACATCGCAGATAATGAGTGTATAGCGCATGTAATTGCATAGCCCGACAAACCTAGCAAGAGTGCTTGGTGTGTATGCCTTGTTTGTAGAAAGGTCTTTGGCAATATCGTCGATCATGCGCATCACTTCCCTCACAGACTCGAGCTTTGAAATAAGATCAACGTCACCCCTAGTACCTCGCACATAGTTGCTCACAGCAGCCTGCGTGATTCCCAGCACCTTGGCCACATCCTCCTCCTTGAGTGCATATTCCTTGATCAGCTTTTTTGCAAGAATCGCCCTGACGGCAGGGATAAGTGACTTGGCCTCAATCTCTGAAGGGAGCAGCATTGAAGTACAGTCAAGTCTTGCTTTTTATTATATAAAGGTTCTTGGTAGCGCCGGTTTGTTGCATGATTTAGAAAAATCGTCAATTCTGAGTTTCCAGTATCAAGAATACATATGCTACATCTGCGAATTACGGTTCTGCCGAGCATACATTCTTTCGAACGTGATTTGTGAATTGCTTATTTCAGATTCGTGCAACAAAGCATGGTATCTCCTACTGTTTATATCAG
>DASVCY010000203.1:0-2165 GCA_036381375.1 Nitrososphaera sp.
TCTTTTAACGAATTTTCAAACGGTAGAGTGACTTGTACGACATAGGCTTTATTGCAGCATCAGTATCATCTGGAGGGATAGCAGGTTTCCTCATTGGCTACGCTGTAAAGAAAGGGATCAAGATCATAATGACCGTAGCTGGCCTTTTTCTTGCAGGCCTTGCATATCTGAACTATGAGGGATTGATAAAAGTTGATTGGGATCAGGTCATTTCAATGTCTCGCAATGCAGCTTCGGAATTGTCGAGCAATGCTGGCAGCTATGTTTCAGCAGTAGATCAGCAAGTGATGCCGACGCTCATGAATTTTGGCATTCCACTGACCGGCAGCTTTGCTATGGGCTTTGTGCTTGGATGCTTGAAAGGTTAAGTAGGCCAACAATAGTTACATCTGTTGTAAAGAATCGCCAAGGATACCCGACTTATCCGATGTTTGCAGCCATCGCAGCATGTTTGTAACTATCGTATGTGACCGATGCGAAGCTATCATACGCAAGTTGATCGTAATGCGATCCGTCAGAGATGTCCTGACCTCATCCTGCAATCGCTGCACGCACTGCGGCGTATTGCTAAATCCTGCGGCTATAGAAGTCAGAGCAAGAAAGGCATGAACAGACAAGAGATGCTCTCTTGCTGTTTCACTTGTCAGGAGGTGCTACAGCGCGACCATTGAAACCTATCAGCAGCTTCGTCATCTGCCTATAGTAAGAGAGGAAAGTCCTGCCCTTTTCAGTGGTCTTGAATCTCATGTCCTGAGACTCTTCTAAAAGGCCAAGCTCAACCAAGTGCCACAGGTAAAACTTTAGCATTTGGTGGCTTAGGTTGGCCTTGTACATTATCTTGGTTCTCTTGTTCCACGTGCTGCAAAGGGCCAGTATATCCGCAATGATGTCGATCGTACCCCTTGCACCTCTCCTGAACAGGCCCGCGTAGTTTCCATCTTCAGTTGCACCGGACAACAATCAAACCCTTGCCCTTTTGCAAGAGGATCGATTTAATCTAATTTAAGGTCGATGTGCTGCTGCCTATAGAAAGAGAGTGCTTGATGTATCTTCTATGGCGATATCCGACCGTTTTGGCCTGTCGTCTCTGTACCACCTTTGTTCGTAGAATCGTGGTTGTAATTGTCATCGTAATCGTGTATGTTATCATCCGATTGGTTGTCATTTTCCTCTCCACTTCAGTCACTGCTTCGGTCGTTATTGTTCGTCTTACGCGACTATTTGCGGAGGCTTGTCATATTCTTTCAGTTCTTGTTCTGCAGGGATGTCAATGTTGACGATATCTGCAAGGTCCAAATCATCAGCTCTTGAGTCGCCCGGATCTCTGGCTCGCTCTACATTCAGAATTATTCTGTCTGATAGAACATGAGTCTCGGCAAATGACTGGGTCTGGCCAGGTCGCCCAGTCGCGTCCAAAACAATATCCTGATCGGAAGTTATGTATCGTTCAGCTATCAAATCCCGAAGTCGCGCATGGTCGGGAGTCGCCTCTGTCAGAACAGCTGAGCGACAGCAGGGTTGGGCAGCAGATCAAGACTCGCCGGTTGTTGCTGTTGCTTATGACTAGAAGCTTCGTCAAAAAACATCACTGGCAATGACGGCTCTCTACCTCCATCCTCCTGGGTTACTGTTGCTGTTTGCTTGAGATCCTCAGCTATCTTGCACAGGATCGGAATTTCCCCCTACCAATATGCCTCAATCTGAAACACATTAAGGTACAACTAGCACTAAACAAAGACCAAAACTAGTCCAAGGGACCCGCTGTGCCCACGCACACAAGGATCCGCCAGATGCGCCGTGCTATACTGCACGCACAGAATTCATCCTTGCTTGTCATCAAAGGAGTGTTTCGAGGTTGACGCCAGAAGATTTTGTTGCCTTTTGAGATAGTTAAGCACACCAGAGCTGTTACTGAGAGCTGACGCTAAATGGCACCGAATACTTCTGTACCCGTGGCGCCGGCCTGTCTAATGTGCTCCAGACAAAAATCTCTGCAGTATAGCTTCCCTCCTCTTGCGGTGTCCACGACACAGATCTGACGATCGACTGTCCGCCTTCCACCGAACCAAGAGCCAGATGCATCGACCTGGAGACTCCGTTTTGATCAAGTATTTGGACTATCACAATAAAGGACTGCGAGACCTGCTCGTCATTTGTCACCGTCG
>DASVCY010000204.1:0-4795 GCA_036381375.1 Nitrososphaera sp.
GTGAAGAATTGACCTCACAATATAGCGCGCAACGAAGTTGTGCCGCCAGCAGCTGTCGAATAGCACTCAGGGTAGAGGAATAGCCGATCGGACCCAGTAAACGTGCATCTAGCCACTGCAACGTCACCAACTTTTATCGCGTCTGATTCGATATTCATAGTCCTTTGAAACCTGATTATTTGCCAAGCAAATAACCGAGTTTAGATTTTGTCTGCGGGGCCTTTCCTCACTCTTGCTCCTCTTCCTTTTGATTCACTGGACGCCGAGCGTAAAATACATGCATTCGATTATCATCTTTGTAATCTACAAATCTTGATTTCTGGAATCTAGAAATCAGAATATCAAATTATTATAAAAATTGGAATAAGAGCGAAGTATCTTACAAAAATCAGAACCTCTTGCTCGTGACAGCAGCCAGTAGAATCGTATCAACTACGCTGTTCGGGAAAGCGGTGATAATGGGGTCAGATTGACATGGAACCACTGCGGGTATGTCTGGAACTATCGCGGAAAGCGAGAGTATCATCGCGCTGGCGCGTCCCGCAAAACGTCGGTCCGGCTGCCCATGACCGTTGAAAAGAAGAAAGCGAACACCAGAGATCTTGAAGGTCAAGTCGGCGGACGACCCAAAAAGAATGACGTAAGAGCAGAAGCAACTGTATTATACACGCGATGGCAGTCTCCGAGCTGCAGGTTATACTAACATAATTGCTCTAACCTTCACTACTCCTCAACAAACATCTCTGTCAGAATAAACCTCTTTGTCCTGTAATATTCGTAGATGCGTGATTATTTTCTTTGGGCAGACTGTGGAAGTGCCTCGAAACAAACAGGTCGTCGTACTTTCTGTGTCTCTCTAGCGTATTCTTCTACTACTATGGCGCTAAACTCTGGCGAGCCTTTTGGCAGGAATATATACGCATGCGCACATGATTCTAATCCACTACTAGCTATTCCGTATGAGGTATTCTTGCACCCTCTGACCAATGCTTACACGCGCACCCTCTCTGTCTTATGTAGGAACAGGATTGCCACCAGCATCACAGCCACCAGACAGTAAACTGCCAAGCTAGAAAGATGGCAGCCAAATTTGGTGGACAGTGTACGCAATTGTGTTATTTAGTGTAATTGCGAATGTTTTTTTCTGCAATAGTTGCTATGGATGCGCCAGGCTTCAATGCTATTCTGCGTCGATTGATTGTCAGGAGAGCTTTTGGATTTTTGTTGCCAATACTTGCTGATACACATACGCCATTTCCTGCGAGTCTTATCGCATGGTTTCTTTCGTAATCATCACCGTCGCGTTAAGGCAGTTGCTATTCAAAATGGATATTCTACAATTAGTCAATCTCCAGTATCTCATTCTACAAAAAGAACAGTGCAGGTCGGCAGGAGGTGAGACAATTCGGACTTAACCCGTCAAGAGCTGCTGCCGATCATTATTTGATTCTACTACTACTGGTGCTACCAACCCGAGCTGTGGTAAAGAAGAATACAATTCAATTATCGACAACCTTGCTGCGCAATCTATGTGGTAGTATTTCCTATTCTTGCCGGCTGAAACAATCAGGTCGGTTGGCTTGAATGGCTCATTGCAGTGTCTACACAGACCTTTTTGTTTTCTATGAATCGTATCAAATATGCGAAGCCGCGACACATGGCTGGAGTTTCCGATAATTCGCACCATATTGGAATTTGACATCCTAGCCAAAACGGATGGTTTGGTGATTCATTAGCATTTTGGTGTGTAGTAAGATAAGATAGAATGAAACTCATTCGCTATACGCAAATTGGAGATGTCTTTTCTGGAAGTATCGATATTGAATATTATATTTTGTTAGTTCTTGTTCGCAAGTCCACGGTTTCAGTTCTCAACTGTTAATTAGACTATGGGCGCAAACTGCATAGCAGTGATGCTGGGCACAAAACCAAAGGCATCAATATTGCGCCGAGCATGTCAAAAACCTTGAATGCTGGGTTGGTTGTGTGCTCCTTTTCATGGTTGCAGCGAGTCGGTGCTGTATTTCACGGATATGGGACATAGCTTAGAGAACAATGCAGCAGGAACTATCCTGTCACTATCCAACAACTATCCGTCAGGGCTCCATCTTCCCTTAGCGACCGGTATGTTAGAAGCTGCCTGTTTCAGGTCCGGGTTTGGAGTGTAATAATATTAACAGGACGCAAATACCAACAGCAAACGACTACTTGGATGGGTGATACTATCAGTTACGCACATCGATGACACTTTCTCGGCCTTAAGTTTCACCTATACTCCTAATCGAGTTTGTCACGTAGGTGTGTGGAAGTACAACAAGTAAATATCGCTCTAGTCACAGAAAACCGCCAATGTTTGGAACTTGTTCATGCTCTCTAGCGCAGTATTGCCAAGATCAAGGGAAACTTTATGCGAGCATATGAAAGATACAACGGTAGACAAAGGCAAGAAAAGCTTCTTTCAAATGAAACGAAAGAGAAAAAACCGCAAATACAAGTTTCGAAATACATACACAACTGCTTTCACCGGCTAGCAAACGATTCCCGGGTGAGTAGTAAAACAGTACCACCATCACAATAATGCAGGACGCGACTATGTCTCATGTACTTTGGAAAATAATCAAAGCCCTTGGCATAACACTTTTACATTCATAAGTACACTGCATAAGTGGAGAAAGAGTCGGTAACATGAATCCAGACACGAAAAGATTCCTGTCATCCCAGATGGTGTGGATAGGCATATCTCTTGCCATAAGCTTGGCGTTGTCATTCCTTCTGCCCTTTCCAATATCGCTGGTGGCAATAATCGGAGTATTTCTGGGCATAAGCTACTATATGCGCAGGCTGCAAATGCGTCGTATGGGGGCTATGGGTGGCGGCGGCTTTGGTGGCAGTGTGTTTGGCGGCGGCAGCAGTGGCGGTGTTAACTATGTGTGCATTGCCTGCGGCCACAGGTTCAAGGGCGGAGATTGCCCGCGCTGTGGCTCCAAGATGAAAAGAGCCGATTTCTGAAAGCGAGGATAGTCTTACGATTTTCTCACTGCACGAAAGCAAGGAGAAAATGCGAAGTTCTACACAGCCATATTTCCTAGATTGTATGTATATTTGTAGGATAGGTTGAGGAAGTGTTCTACCTGGCTGGAGCTTTGAGCATTGATACTTCATATTTTTGACAACGGCAATTGATCGATGTGCGTAAAACTAATCCTTGTGAGGTTGTCGTTTGTTGGGAATAAAACCAACCCAAAGATCATAGCTGTCAGAAAGTACGAGTCGTTCTCTTTTTTGCATTTTTGCACCTGATGGGCTGGTACATCCGGTAGCTGGTGCGTCGTGAGAAGATGACGCGGTCATCCGTATACGCATAGTCTCCTACCGTCATTATCCGCTGCGATTTTTTATAGTCATAGGCGTACGACAGTATGAGCGGCAGGTTATTCTGGATATGCCGACCAGAAGCTGTGTGCGAGTGCAAAGCAGCAGCAATGTCCTTGGAATAGACTTTTTTCCTGTCCGATATCGAGGTACGAGCACATGTGCCCCACCCTTCCACCCGCCCGAAGGCTGGAAATGATGCGCTTCTACGAATCTGAGATAGGGCAAGCCGCCATTTACCATTGGATGCACACGCGCGCACATACGCAGAGCCGCTGATAGAGCGCATCCCAAATCTGCATTCAGAATAGGCCCTCTGCCTCTATACGCGGCTACCACACACAGAAAGCTTCAGCTGTTGCGTCTGTGCTGCAGCTACCGTGTACCAGCTACTGCTGGTGATCTACCACAATAGCTGCAAGGCCGGAGCTGGAAATGCTACACCTCTGTCAAGTACATGATTTTGGGAGCTACTGACGGCAGAAACAAAGGGGGAATGGGAAGGCTGAAAGACGTTATTGAAATATGCCCAAACCCCAAATAGTTGTGCGCAAAGGCATTTGCAACAAGTGCATCTTGATCTTGGACAAAGTATTGATCTAGAAAACATATCATCATTTGCCGAGAATAAGAATTAGCCAGAATTTCTGCTCGGGCCCTCAAGGTCATAAAGCGACAGTGTTCCGGGAATAAGGAGTTGCTTACAGATCACTCGTTCTCCTCTTCCTCTTCCTCTTCTACTTCGGCTTCAACAACGGTAAACCCCAATTCCTTCGCCTTGTTTGCCAGCTCGGACAACTTTTGCAGAGCTACGACGCCATCTCCTTCGATCTCCATTTCAAGTTCCACTTTCATATACGATCTGATCAAAATCCTATTGCTTAAATGCATTCTTGTAAATTCAACGCATTGAATTAAAATCCGCCTCTGCGGCCAGGCATAGCGAGCGAAGTTATTATCGTCATCATATCAACTGACAGGTGGAGCCGCGAAAATATCCCTTCTCGCTCGGAAAAGAAGCATAAAGATCATGATTTCAATGTCCTCTGCGAACAGATAGCTGACTGCTAGTGAATAATATCCATCCAAGCTCTTGTCCGCGCTTGCCAGCGTAATCGCTAATATTTCCATGTACGAATATCTCTGCAAGTTCTGCGCCAGCCTTTCCTGCACCTGCTGGCTTGCAGACCGCGCACCAAACGACTCTTTGCTTTCCTCCTGCATAAAATCTATGGTTACAAGCCTGTCAGAATAGCTGACGTAGCCGTACTCGATAAGACCTAGTATGCTGCCAAGGATGATTAGGCTCAAGATACTGCTGATATAAAAGAACTTTTTGCGATACCAGTAGTTGAGCGACGAGTTTATCACTTCCCTGTATTTTTGCAGTCTGGTATAGCGCAGAGAAACATAGAATATTGCA
>DASVCY010000205.1:0-3460 GCA_036381375.1 Nitrososphaera sp.
TCATGGCTTCCTTTACTGCCATCTTGAAGATTTCTTCGAATTTTTCAAGGTGCTTGTCGACAAAGCTCTCCTTGCCTTCGAGCTCGACGATGCCTTCTCTGACATTAATAGTAAATCTTGCTTCTGAACTGCTCACTTGCAATATGGGAATAGAGGTTTTTAATTAAGTTGCCGGTGAAAGGATATTTTCAAAAATTGTAATTAGAGCACAATCGGCTGTCTTAAATATCTCTGCAGCAATAGCATATCGAGATGTTTGTCGTGAAAAGGCTTGGCAAGAACGGCGTCTGGAGCGCTGTCAGTCTTATCGACGAGAACGGTTCTTTTCGAGGGGAGGCCAAGTTTGAGACACGTAAAGAAGCGGAGCAATATATGGCAGACTATATTGGAAGGATGAAAAGTCGTCAGAGGACTGGAACCGGCGGATACGGAGAGATCAAGGTTTTTGACGAGAGCAAACAAGAAGAAGAAGAAGTCAAAAAGAAGAAACCCTCATCCAAGACAAGAAAGGCCCGTTAATTCCTTGGAATCATCAATAAATCTAAGAAATGGGTGACTTATTGAAATTTTCTCAATATTCATCTTAAAGATACGTCACAAATTAGGGATCCTGATTGATCGATGGAAATATACCAGCAGAAGCCAGTCAAATTGGATTGATAGCCATATGGATGAGAGGTGGCAGAACGGCTTAATACGACCAAAATATTTTGCAGCAGGTTTATATACCACTTTTTTGCCGACCAAAAGAGCTTTAAGGTAGGAGCGTCGTAATAATACTGTGGATTAGAGATGTTTGTTTGCCACACCTGCAAAGGAACGGCGCTAATTTTGGCTGTTGAAAACGACGGTAGGTTGTGCTTTGAGGAATGCCCTGAGTGTAATCCGCATCCTGACTCACGTAACCTCGTTCTTGAAAAATAATAATTTTTTCTCTATCTTGTAAAGTTCTTGAGACACCTGATAAGGATGGCAGTTGGCAGCTTGCTTGTATTTGCTGGCCACTCTGGTGAACGCTCTTGTTATCGTATATCCATAGGGAATCGCATCTTATCGCTCTTTTAGAAAAAATGGGGAATCCTGAAAATTCTTGTTTGGTCGATTAAGATCTCTCCCTCTCGCTTCCCCTTTGTGGCTTCATAATGCGGATCTTCATAGCCGACTCTACAACCCACACGGACCAATAAGGAGTAACCAGAGCATGCACTAGAGAAACGTCATTTGTTCTAGCTCTACTACCAGATTCTCCGGCAATGCATTTTTGATCGCATATTGATTATTTTGAAGGTGGCAGCATAATCTGCTGCTTGATCCGCTTGGCTAACTTGGCCAGTTCTTCTTGCGAAGCTACTCTCCGCGCTGGCCACTTGCCATCAGGACTATCATCGTGAAAACGTGGCACAATATGGATATGCACATGAGGCACTATTTGATTAGCAGCTATGCCATTATTCTGACCAACATTAAAGCCGTCAGCCTTGACTGCCGATACGACAGCCCGGGCAACTGCAGGAACGAGCGAGTACAGCCTGCCGACTTCGGCAGGCGGCATCTGAAGTAGATTCTCATAATGCTTTGTTGGCATCACCAATGTATGCCCAGAGTTTATGGGATACTTGTCCATTAGGACCAAAAAATCAGAGTCATGGTAAACTTGTGCTCCGGGCTCCTGGCCCGCTATGATGGAGCAGAATATGCACGATTTCGATGACATGTAGTACGTGCCTGCTTGGATTGATTACATCTTTATTTTTTGCTATCAGACAAGTACGAATTTTTAAATACATCAAAGTTCCGACTTTGTACATGGCCGAAACACTAGAACTTGACAGCTTTGACGTGAGTTTCTCTTTCCACTGCCCAAAGTGCGACTATTTGAATGAAGAAGTATCGGCCAAGGATCTTTCCAGCGGAAATGCAGAATGCGGCATGTGTGAGACCATATTTAAGGTAGAGGGGCTCGATGCCGTCAAGATAACCGCCACTCTTGACGAGTAGTTGCCTCTCAAATATGTTAAAATATGCATCCTGAGCCTCGATAACTATAATGGAACTTCCAAGCAGAAAAGTGATAGAAGGGCCGGCCAGGGCGCCTCACAGAGCAATGTACAAGGCCATGGGCCTTACAAATGATGATCTTGACGGGCCGATCATAGGTGTATCCTCCACATGCAACGAGGCTACCCCTTGTAACATACACCTTGGCCAGCTGGCGCAGAGTGCAAAGCGCGGAGTAAAGGACGCAGGATGCACTCCAAGGGAGTTCACCGCCATTGCAGTTTCTGACGGAATTGCCATGGGGCATGAAGGGATGAAGGCTTCCCTTGTAAGTAGGGAAGTGATTGCTGATTCTATTGAAGTAATGGTGCGAGCCCATCAATATGACGGCGTAGTCGGGATATCTGGCTGTGACAAGAGCCTGCCTGGCACGCTGATGGGAATGGCCCGGCTCAACCTCCCCGCCATCTTCGTCTACGGCGGAACCATAATGCCAGGCGTATGGAATGGCAAACAGGTGACAGTCCAGGATGTCTATGAAGCAGTAGGCTCATACGACGCAGGTAAAATGACTCTGCAAGAGCTGCTAAGTCTTGAAGATGTTGCCTGTCCTACAGCTGGTTCATGCGCCGGAATGTATACTGCTAACACGATGGCGTCTATAAGCGAAGCAATCGGTATGTCACTTCCCGGGAGCGCGTCGCCTCCTGCCGAGAGCGAAAAAAGGCATGAAATCTGCTACAACACAGGCAAGGCGATAATGAATCTGCTTGAAAACAATATCCGTCCACGCGACATCATGACCTTTGAAGCGTTTGAAAATGCAATAATGATGGCAAATGCCATCGGTGGTTCAACAAACGCAGTCTTGCACCTGCTTGCCATAGCAAGGGAGGTTGGTGTTAAACTTACATTATCTGACTTTGAAAGGATCCGCAAGCGCACTCCTCACATAGCAGACATGCGGCCAGGAGGAATGTACGTCATGCTCGATCTCGATAAGGTAGGAGGTGTGCCTGTAATATTGAACAGTCTGCTCAAGAAGGGACTCTTGCATGGCGATGTAATGACTGTCACTGGAAAGACAATGAAGCAGAACCTTGAATCCATGGCGTTCAACTATGCACCTGATGCAAAGGTCGTGAAACATCTTGACAACCCAATCAAGAGCGAAGGGACGCTGAAGATACTAAAGGGTACGCTTGCACCAGACGGCGCAGTTGTAAAGTTGGCGGGCGTTCAGAGCAAGAGATTTGTTGGTAAGGCTCGAGTGTTTGATTCTGAAGAAAAGGCGTTTGATGCAGTATCCAAGCGCAAGATAGCGGAGGGTGATGTTGTGGTTATACGATATGAAGGGCCAAAGGGTGGACCTGGCATGCGTGAAATGCTTGCGGTAACCGCTGCTCTTGTGGGGCAAGGTCTTGGAGAAAAAGTTGCAATGGTCACCGACGGCAGGTTCTCC
>DASVCY010000206.1:0-9223 GCA_036381375.1 Nitrososphaera sp.
ATTGCGCAAACCAAGCTAGGGAGGGCCATACTTGGCGTGGTAGATGGATATGCACCGAAGGGAATTGAGGATCAGAAGGGGCAGGAGGATAGGAAGAATTTCCTCAGGAAGATTGGCTACAAGGTGTAAGTTCAACATCAGTGTTGATTTGGGTTAATGCATCGCTAGTGGCAGTAGCAGAGCTCATTGTTGACTCATCAATTGATTAACATGCATGACATTGTGCGAGTCTCCCAATTCCCGATTAGGCAAATTAGAAAGCGTGGTCAACCCTGGTTCTACAAACTCGGACAAGTCATGCGAAAGCGCACAACCTGAATATGCTCAAGTCTCTGCCGTTCCATTTTACCGGCTATTGTCAAATCGCGGCATGAACCATGCCAATATAAAAGATAAAGGCCAGTAGGCTGCATTAGAACATCATCGGACTTGCCGCCTAATACTACCTCCGTTAACGTAGGAGAAATAATGACAGAGAAGGTGGAGACAATAAAGGTGATTAACACGGCCCAAGAGGCGGCAATTAAAATGGCCAAGGAAAATGTCAGCTCTCTTGCAGTTGTCCATGAGGATGGCAGACCCGCGGGAATTGTAACTGAGCGAGATCTCGTCAGACAGGTCTGTGCTACCGACAAGGTCAGCTCGCAAGTAAAGGTTCAGGAAATAATATCGTCGCCTGTCAAGACAGTAAATGCGGATATTTCTATCGGAGAAGCGTCCGACATCATGGTCAGAAACAAAATACGACATCTCTTGGTGACAGATAAAGGGGACATGAAACCCATTGGTATCTTGAGCGCAATGGACATTGTCGCATATGTAAGAGAAAACAGCGAAGCCATGATGCAGGTGGACAAGGACGTCATCAGGGCTCTGGAAAAAGAGGGAGGATTTTACTTTTAGATGTCAGCATTTCAGAAAAGAGTACCAATAGCGGCTTTAGCGATATTCCTTTGAATCACGGCCCGCACCAAGGGCATCTGGCATCATTTTTAGGATCATCTTTCTGCCAGGCAGTCCCTGAATGGAACGCGTGTGTTCCTCATTGCTTCTTTTGCTTGCCTTTCTTTTCTATGCTGTCAAGAAGCGATCTCGCCTTTTCCTGACCGAGCATCTCTTTAAGCCTCTGCTCAGAGCCTGCCCCTTCCCAGTAAGTGAGCAGGTCCATCACTCCATCCTTGATATCTGGATTGATATCACTCAATGCATTTTCAATGATCCTTCTGCGGCCCCTTGTCAGATCTTTTGGTCTGAAAACTGCTCCAGCCATAGGCTCACCTTGTAGAGCTACAATGAGCTGCAGCCTAAATAAACAGATACCAGTTGGGCCGTCAGCCTTGCGCATTGCGCTATTCACCTATCATCTGCAAAACAATCTTGCGCTCTCGGGGTCTGATGTCCATCTCCACCAACACTATCTGCTGCCAGGTGCCAAGCAGCAGGCTCTTGTCTTTGAATGGCACTGTAAGGCTCGGTCCGACCAAGGATGCGCGGACATGGGAATGTCCGTTTCCATCATGCCAGGTGCGGTCATGCTCGTATTCTATCTTCCTTGGTGCGATCCTTTCAAGCATTCCAGGAAAGTCCTTTCTGAGGCCCGGCTCGTATTCTATGGTTGTCACTGCAGCAGTCGATCCGGTGACAAAGACTGTGACAATTCCGCTTGAGAGGCTACCAGCCTTGATAACCTCTTCAATCTGGCTCGTAATGTCGACGACGTCGTTTTCTCCCTGTGACCTGATAGTGATATGATTTGTACTAACTGGCATACTACTTACCACCGCTATTCTAGAAGGAATGCACTCTTGCTAATAAAATACAATCCTTCGTTGTGTTGTTGCCACCTAGCGACTTGAAATCTCCCACCAGTTCTCCAGCCACGGGCGCCCCAGTCGCTGATCCAGGATTGAAAGGCCTTGAGCAGTCTCTTTTTTTCGATGCACCTTGTTTCGCCATAGAAAGTATCGGCGCGCATATGCAATCATTCCTGCCCACCCATCCGGACCTTCGCAGGATCATTTCATGCGGGAGATGCCAGCGCTTTGATGATGTCGGTCTTGGTAACTATCCCTGCGAGCTTTTTATTCGAGTCCACCACCGGAAGGCCACTTATCCGGTTTCTGAGCATGATGTATCCTGCATCCGCCAGGTCAGCGTCCTCGTTGATGGTAATTGGGTTTGGCGTCATGATGTCGCTTGCTACAAAGATTGCCTTTATTCCGGAAGGGATGTACGCCTGCTTCTTCCTCTGCGCCACGAGGTCCGGCCTCAGAGTCCAGTAGCTTCCAAACGTCCCTGTTCCAAACACCGCGCTGACAGGCAGCAGGTCACGGCCGGTTATCATCCCGACAGGATGGCCGTCCTTGACGACCACTATGCGCGAGACCTTGTGGGTGTTCATGAGCAGGATCGCCATGTGTATGGCCTCGTCAGGCGCCACCGTATGGACCCGCCGGGTCATGAACTCGCTAATCAGGTGTTCCCCTGCAGAGCTCTGTACATACGCGAAAACCAGATCGCTCTTTGTTAACACCCCCTTGAGGTCCTGCCAGCTGTCAAGAACTATCAGCGAGCTGATACCCTTTTCCAGCATCAGCGCCGCGCATCTTCTCAGGTCTGACCCCTCGTCGACTGTCACAAGATTCTTGCTCATTACTTCGTCAACAGTAATCTCGTCCAGGCGCCTTGAAGGAGTCTCGGAGTACAGGAACCTTGCGATGTCTTTTTCTGTCAGTATTCCGACTGGCTTGCGGTCCCTGGCCACGACGACTCTGCTGATGTTGTATTTTATCATCGTGTTTCTGGCGTCCATCAGCGTCATGCCCGGCGCAAGGGCAATGGCCTTTTGCGCTACGCTCTTTGCATCAAACCCGACTGTGTTTTGCATTTGCAGGCGCCCCGCATTATTGCAGAACTGCTACGCCTGCTGCTCGATCAGCTGGAACCTAGACATCGCAGCAAGGGTCGGATCGCGCTTGCTCCTTCCATAGAGCATTTTTGCCATGTCGCCTGCAGTGACAATCCCATGCAGCACGGTATGCCTCACAACAGGCAGCCTCCTCACCCTGTATTTTGTCATGGTCAGCGCCGCGTTGCGGACAGTCATCTCCGGGTCTACCGATATGATGGGCTGGGACATGATCTCCGAAGCAGTAACCCTGCTTGGGTCTTTGCCTGCGGATACCACCCTTCTTACAATGTCCCTCTCCGTGATTATCCCGATTGGATGGTTCTTGTCATCTACTATTATTATGGCTCCCCGCTCGTGCCTGGTCATCTGGTCGGCCACTTCTTTGACGGTACTTGACGGCGGAGAGGTCTGCAATGGCAGTGGCGTCATTATAGATTGGACCTGGACTTCCATATCAGAGCTCATTGGAAATCTACCTCCGTCTTTGTTGCCTCTTTCCTTCTTTTTGTCCACTCCAACTTGTTGGATGTAGTCATGTAACCGGATCGGCTCTGAAGTATATATGAGAACTCGGCGTACAGTGCGTTGCAGAGCAATCCACCAGGATAATTACTATGAAATGCAGGTACGGTCATGTGTCCGGAAGGCATGCTCAAGCATGGCATTTCAGAGCCCGAAGAGGTGGTGCCGTTTGAAAACGTGTGCACCTGCAAAGGCTGCAAGCACGACCTTGCAAGGGACTGCGCAAAATCAGGGTGCATGTGCTGCAAAAGGCAAGACCATTCCATGGTCATGGATGGCATAGAAGGGTTCCTGCCTACCGACAAGGAAGTGAAAAAAAGCTATGGTGGCCAGCACGCATGAAAAGCTAGTGAGTATAGAGATTGGCGAGACAGTTCTTGAAGGGAACCTGACGATACCGGAGAGCTCAGAAGGCATAGTTCTTTTTGCACATGGGAGCGGGAGCGGCCGGCACAGTCCAAGGAACCAGTACGTTGCAGGAGTGCTGCAGGAAGCGGGGCTGGGCACGCTTCTGATCGACCTGCTCACAATCGCTGAAGAAAGGGTTGACGCCCATACCATGCACCTTCGTTTTGATATCGGCTTGCTGGCCCAGAGGCTTGCAGGAGCCACAGAATGGCTTGTAGACAATGAAGAGACGCGGCACCTCAACATAGGGTATTTTGGCGCAAGCACAGGGGCCGCGGCGGCGCTTGTGGCTGCCGCCAGACACCCCGACACAATAAGGGCCATAGTGTCACGTGGAGGCCGGCCCGATCTGGCTGGACCTTCGCTGCCGCATGTGAGGGCACCGACGCTTCTGATCGTCGGCGGCGACGATGAGCAGGTCATTGAGTTGAATGAGCAGGCACGGGAGCGTATGCGAGCAGAGTGCAAGATCGCAATTGTCCCGGGTGCGACCCATCTGTTTGAGGAGCCCGGCAAACTCGAACAAGTTGCCAAGCGGGCAACGGAGTGGTTCACAAAGTACTTGACCAAAACGAGAGCTTGAATCCAAAGGTTGAGAGGTTGAACGGTACAGTCGGGGACCGTGAAACCGTCATGAGAGGTCTAGAACATTGCAAGCCCAGAAATGCGAGCGTGAAAAGTGTCGATTCTGGACAACCAAGCGTCCAAGATCGCGTCCACTATTGCAAAATGGCGCCTAGCACCTAGTTGCCTATTTTAGATAGACCCTTTCAGGGACTGCTACCCAGTCACTTCTATGTTCATTGCAGTGACTGTGGATAGCGGCTGTGCAGGCGGCTGCAGCCCATCCCACACGAATATCTTGACCGTATAGTCCCCTGCTGCCTCCGGAGTCCACGTGAGGGAGATGTCTGCAGTATTGCCGCTTTCAATGTTGCCGTTCTGAAAGCCAAAGAATATCACCACTCCATCCCCGTCGGTTATCTGTACAATGAAAGCATAGTCCTGAGCTGCCTGCTGGTGGTTTGAGAGGGTGCCGGTGATCCTTACCTGCTGGCCAATCGCTGCCACGTCAACGCTTACACCAAAGGCGTCAAACAGGCTGGAATTGCTGACACCAATCCTGTAGAGTGGATTATCTGCAAAGTAGGATTCTGGGTATGTTGTTACAGAAGAAGAGCCGCCTTGGTTGTTGTTATTGTTGATTATAACGACGCGCTTGCCGCCTCCACCTCCGCTTCTGCGGCTGTCGTCATCATCGTCATCATCATCCGGCTCAGCCACCGGGTTGACAGCTATCGACACTGCAGCAGCCGCGCTGTCGTCCGTACCGTCATTTACCACAAACGTAAAGCTGTCTACGCCGTTGAAATTCGGGTGTGGCGTGTACGTCCAGCTTGAATTTGAGCCGACAAGGGTACCGTTCTTTGGCTGCGTGTTCACCACAAAGGTGAGCGGGCTGCCCTCAACGGGGTCGCTTCCGGTGAGCGTGATGTCGAGTGGGACATCTTCATTGGTAGCAAGAGTCTGGTTGTTTGCAACCGGCAGGTCGTTTACTTCGCTTATGGTTATCAAGACGGTGGCTGCCGCAGTGCTGTTGTTGTTGGCGGTGTCCCTTGCGGTGAAAGTAAAGCTGTCGGTGCCGGAGAAATTCCCATTTGGAGTATAATTTACGCTAGAGTTTGTGCCGGTGAATGAGAGGGTGCCGTTATCCGGCAGCACCTGTATGAAGAATGTCAGATTCTGGCCTGCAAACGGGTTGCCTGCAACCTCCGGGTTTGTTCCATTGAGCGTTATCGGCGAGGCGGTATCCTCGTCCGTGGTCACAGAGCCGCCGTTTGCCACCGGCTCGCAGACATCTACAACATCACCGCTTCCGCTTATCTGGCCGGGGTCAAAGGTTCCCGTGCAGTCGTTGTTCAATGTGCCGTCGCTGATGATTTGGCCGCCGTTGTTGGTGATGGTGCCGTTGTTGTCGATGGTGCCGCCGGGGCTGTTGATGATGGTGCCGCCGGGGCTGTTGATGATGGTGCCGTTGTTGATGATCTCGTTAGTGTTGGGGGAAGTAGCCGTCGTTATTGATCTCGCCGCCGGCGTTGTTGATGAAGTTGCCGTCGTCGTTGATGATGCTGCCGTCGTTGATGATGGTGCCGCCGAAGTTGTCGATGGTGCCGAACTCGTCGTTGATGATGGTGCCGCCGGGGCTGTTGTGGATCGAGCCGCCATTGTCGTTGATGATGGTGCCGTTGTTATTGTGTATGTTGCCGAGGCTGTTGTGTATGTTGCCGCCGGCGTTGTTGGTGATGATGCCGACGGCGTTGTTCTCGATTTTGCCGGCGTTGGTGATGTTGATGGTGCCGTTGTTGGTGATGCCGCCGTTGTTGGTGATGGTGCCCGTGACATCAAGAGTAATGCCTGTAGCAATGGTGACAATGTCAGTCCCGTTGACAGTCAGGTCGTCTATCGTGCATGTAGACCCGGAAAAAGACCCGCCAATCGACTCGCACGTCGGCTGATCCAGTATAGTAACAGAAGCCGCAAAAGCCTCTTGAGGGCGGGACAGAAGCAGCGACATGCCGGCTACAAGGGCAGCCAGCGCCGCCAGAACAGCAAAAGTCAAGACCTTCGTCCTTGTTATGACACCACCCCGCGCGTTCCCTCACGCTAGTTTTCTTACTTTTTTGAGAAGGAATCATCTTGCAGTATATAAATATAGAGGCTTATTACTGCCAAATGCCGAACATGCTCGTTCGTCCAAAAACCGGATGGCATTTTTCCTTGCAGCATAATTAGACCTCTCGAATCTGGATACGATGTTTTTGCAAGTGTTTTGATCTTGGACAAATTACTCGTCTAGACAACACACAAGCAGCACAGGAACTGGTTGATGCAATGAGAATCAACTACTACAACTTTATCCGTGTCAACCAAGCGACAGAACAAAACACCAGCTCAAGCGCCGGCATCAACCTGAATCTGGGCGAAAACAAGGTTGAATCCCTCATGCGTCAAGCGGTTGTTTATTCAAAAGATATACAGCAAGAACCAGTCGTTAAAGGGCTTGTAGCCAGAACAAACAAAGTGCAGTTATTGAATGAGGGAGTCCCTATAAATGTCAAGTAGATAACATGGCTAGAAAAGGAAGGACTGCGCGAGATTCACGACATACCGAGAAGCCAAAGATTCAACTGGCTAGCAAATGGAAAGGATATAGCTGCTGGATAGAGATACCATGACGAACCTCTATTTTTTTGCTAGATTCAATCAATTCGACAACCCTATGTGCCACTTTTTCAGCAATAAGCGGCTTCATAATGACTATTGTCAGGCCCTTGACCTTCATGGCGTTCACTTTGGCTTCGCTACTTTCTGCAACAACGATTATCTTTTGTGCAGGATTCAATCGTCTGATTGCAACGATCACACCAATGCCTTCAGCCCCAACAGTATTTCCGTTTAACAATACAACATCTATCGACCTGCCAACCCTCTCATACGCCTCCTTTGCTTCCATTGCAGATGACGCGGAATACACGCGGAAAGTCTGTAACAGAAAAGTGCCAGCAAGCAAACTCAGAATATCAGGTTTAGGTTCCACAATCAGTATGCCCTGCTTTCCTGCATCAGGATTGTTGTGTGTCGCCGGCCTTGGACCATTTGATCTCTTTTTCAAGACTTGCTCAGGGCAAACTTTGTGTCCTTTTAAAAAGACGAGTGGAGTACACTGCGCAATCTTGTCTGGACTGCATGGCGCTGCATTATTTTTCGTTAGTTGCGCACTCGAACGCGAGTGGACAGCAACCGATGCGCAGCAATAGCAACCGTAATGCAGCAGTAGTCGGCCACAAACAGCACCGGCCTTGCAGCAGAACTATTGATATCGTGGCCCACTCCACGTGGGCTGATTGTTACCTCCTCCAAACCTGTATCTACCACACCTCCGACTGGAAATCCCCAACCTTCATGGTCGTCGGTCTGCACGACACCATTTTTTGGACTCCGGCCAAGCATCGCCACGTTTTTGCTGCCTATCAATCGCCCGGTCTATTGCTCTGGCAAAGAGGAGCTGCTTATTGGCATGGATTGTTACAGGCACCTTCAAGCCTTGGGCGGCATTCTTTTTCGATCCTGTACCTAAAATCGTCAGCCTTGTCTATCCTTCAGCCGGCTTTTGGATGAGTTGTGTAGCAGGAATCATTCTCCTTTTATCACGAACCTCGTTTAGCATATTTTTTCAAAATTTCCACTGCTTGCTCGTCAGTCACCTGTGAGAAATCCTGATAGAATTCCCCGACCGCCCCAAAGAACATGGGCGCCTGCAGTACGACGACTTCGTCCGCAGCTGCTTGCAGCCTGGAAATGGCATCCCTTGGTCCCACCGGCACCGCCACTACCAGCTTCTTGACATTTTGTTCTCGCAGCCACCTGATTGCCGCAAACACCGTGGCCCCCGTGGCTATCCCGTCGTCTACCAGAATGACAAGCCTGCCTTCAAGATTGTAGTCCCGAGAGCCCCTGAACTTGAGTAGGCGCCGCTCTATCTCCTTCATCCGTATGGCAATCTGCTCTTCGATGTAGCTCTCCGGAACGCATATCATCCTTATGATATCCTCGTTTGGAAGGAAACTTCCATCATGCATTACAGCACCAATAGCCAGCTCGGGGTTGAACGGAGAGCCCACTTTACGCGATACCAGCACATCCATAGCAACGCCCAGCCGCTCCGCCACGACATCGCCGGTCACAACGCCACCACGGGGTATTGCAAGAATAACCGTATTCCCTCTTTCAAGCTGGCCCCCAAGCTTTTCCTCTAGTTTCTGGGCAAGAAATTCCGCCGCTTCTTTCCTGTCCTTGTATATCTCTGGTTCGTTGTACCTTCCCACTTTCCTCCATGAGATGGTTTGTGGCATGTGAAGCAATGGAGTTCATGATATTTGTAATCTAGGAATGCACTGCAATGCATTACACAACAACAACAGAGTCAGGACCAGTTTTTTCTTCGGCTGGTCCTCCTCAGGATGACGCAAAGAGGTGACGACCAAGACAGAGGCAGACTGACATGCCAACCGGGATGACAGGCAGCAACCAGGATTGTCGCAGGCTAGCCAAAAAGAACTTCAATCGCGCCAAGAGCCGCCAGTGTCATTGGGAGACACCGGCAAAAAATTCTTGGGAAAAGCGACTGCTGCTAAAAGAGTGCTATTGTCGACAATAGAATCAGGGTTACTCCAACTTATTCAACAATCAGCGAGAGAATCTAGCGTTTGGACAAAATCAAAAATAAAAGATCAACGCAGGATATAGCAATGGGTGCCTGGCTTTCTACGTTTATCCTATTTGCCATCGTTGACACAAGCGTGCTATCTGTTCCTATTTTGT
>DASVCY010000207.1:0-3341 GCA_036381375.1 Nitrososphaera sp.
AACGAGCCCGCGCTTCCATAGATCAATAAAGGTTGATTGCGTCAGAGACCGATAATCTTCAGAATCCGTTCTATAATATTCCCGGAAATTTCCGGAAAGCCCCATTCCCTTCATTATCTGGATCATCTCCGCTTCCAGATCGTCAAGTGCCACCTTGCAGAGCTCTAGGAATTTCTCCCGATCCATCTGGCGCATCCGCACCTTGTGTTTTTTCTCTGTGTAAATCTCCACGGGCAGGCCGTTTCTGTCGATGCCTATTGGAAACAGCACATTCTTGCCATTCATTCTTGCTGTTCGGGCAATCATATCGATCTGTGCATAGTGCCCAGCAGCTCCGATGTGCCATGGGCGACCTGATGGGTACGGCGGGGGTGTATCAATCACAAATGCAGGTCTATCATTATCATTAATTGTAAAGCGGTAAATGTCCTGCTCTTCCCACTTTTTGAGAATAGCCTTCTCTATCTCTGGATTCCACGACGTTGACTGGATTTTTGGCTCCATCGTTGCTTACGCTTTCGTCTTGACTTGTTACCGTTAATAATGATTAGCCCGTTACACTATATGCCCCGTGTAAACGACCTACAGCTGCAAGGAACCTCTGCGTGGAGCATTTAATATGACCCCGACCGCGATTCTATTGCATAGTGAAAAACATGCCTGCATCTGTCAGCCTCGCCCGCACTTCAAAGAGGATAGAGCGCTTTATTTCAGACTATGTTTCTAAGAGCTCTGCCAAAGGCGCGGTTATAGGGCTGAGCGGCGGCCTTGACTCTGCAGTCGCGCTAAAGCTGGCGGTAAACGCACTCGGTCCGAAAAGGGTGCTTGGTCTTGTGATGCCAAGCGACGTGACGCCCGATCAGGATACGCGGGATGCTATAGAGCAGGCCAAGTCGCTTGGAGCAAGATACCTGATAATAGACATCAACCCGCTCCTGCAAAAGTATGCAGAGATCTTGCCTTGGTCAGACAAGAAGGCAAACGGGAACCTGATGGCGAGGATCCGCATGAATATCCTCTATCACCACGCAGGGCTGAATGGCTACCTCGTTCTGGGCACGTCCGATAAGAGCGAGCTATGCCTCGGCTATTTCACAAAATTCGGAGACGGAGCGGCAGACCTGCTCCCGATCGCGGGCCTTTACAAGACGGAGGTGCGCGCACTTGCAAAGCACCTGGGGATTCCTGAAGCAATAGCGGATAAAAAGAGCAGCCCTAGGCTATGGGCCGATCACGATGCCGAGAAAGAGCTGGGTATGGACTATGAAACCATCGATCCCATATTGCGTCTGCTGGTCGACAAAAGGATGATGAAGAAAAAGCCAAAAGCTGTGGCGAAAATGCTTGGTATCCCTGAAGAAAAGGTATGCAGGGTCAAAGAAATGATGGACAGGAGCGAACACAAGCGCAGAATGCCTGCTAGCATCTACTAGAGGCATATTTAGACAGACCTTTTTTACACAATAGCGCGTATTATTGCTGATTAAAGTTAAGCCATGGTAGAGCCACAGATTGCGCTTCCTGCACTGGCAGCGCTAGTTGGGCTGTCCGCATTTTTCAGCGGGCTTGAAGTTGCGCTCGTCTCCCTTGAAAGGGGCCAGCTGAGGCGGCTGGTCAACGAAAAGAGGTCAGGTTCTGCGTCCCTTGCAAAGCTCAAGTCAAACCCCAAAAGGATGCTCGTCACCATCCTGCTCGGGGTCAATCTGGTCAACATCGGCGCGGCGGCTATCGCCACAGATGTCGCCACCGGAGTATTTGGCAGCTTTGGCCTTGGGATAGCGACGGGAGTAATGACCTTTATCCTGCTCGTGTTTGGCGACATTACCCCAAAGGCCTACTGCTACGCACACTCTGAAAAGATATCGCTCAGGTTTGCCAGGGTGCTCTTGGCAATACAATACATTCTGTACCCGCTTGTGATCTTTCTCGAGCTGGTGACAAAGGGTATGTTCATGGCGGTCAGAGTTGAGGACAAGCCAAAGAGGCTGAGCGAGGCTGAGGTGCGGGCGATACTGGACATCGGAGTCGAGGAGAACGTTCTGATGAAGGAAGAAAGAGAAATGATGAAGGACGTGCTTGAATTCCACGACACCAGTGTAAGGGCCATAATGACTCCAAGAAACAGGATGTTCACGCTGAGCGCAAGGCTCCTGATCTGGGATGCGCTTGTCCAGATAAACAATAGCGGGTTTTCCCGCATCCCCATTACTGGAGATTCGACGGACAACATTGTCGGGATCGTCCATACGAGGGACATGCTGAGGGCCGTCGAAACCAAAACGAGCTATATGATGCTAAAGGACATTGCGAGAAAGCCCCTCTTTGTATCAAAGGACATGCCCATAAGCAAGCTCTTGAAGGAATTCCAAGGGAGACACATCCAGATGGCAGTAGTGGTCGACGAGTTTGGAAGCACCGAGGGACTCGTTACTCTGGAGGATGTCATCGAAGAGCTCGTCGGCGAGATATCTGATGAAACGGACGTAGAAGACCCGCAGCGGCTGTTAAGGAAAACCGACAAGCAGACAGTGGTTCTTTACGGCGATGTTGAAATCGATGATGTAAACGAAGCCTTGAACGTCAGCCTGCCAAAGGGGACGGATTACTCGACAATAAGCGGCCTCTTGCATGAAAACCTAAAGAGGATACCAAAGCAAGGCGACAGGGTAACAATCGGCAATGTCATAGTAACGGTTCAAGAGACAGGCAAGAATGTTCCCTTGCGGATCATTGTCCAAAAGCTTGGTGAAGAAGAAGACAAAAACGAATCTTCTACATCATAAACGCGTTAGCACTACTATGGTACTATCTCTATTATCTTGTCATTTATCGCATAGCCGACGGCCGAACCTGTATGCAGGATGAGTCCTACAGTGTAACGCTCGCCTGGCTTTACGTAGTTAAGCGGCTTGACCACAACCATAAGCTGACTGTCTTCGGATCTGACGATATAGTCCACGTTATTATAGATGTATTTGGTCGTGTTTCCTCTATCTGGGTTGTATCTGTATTCGATCGTCCTAAACTCCTCTGGAGTCACAGTCTCCTCCTGCCCGTCCTCCACGTAAGTAATTTCATAGTCGTCATACACGAACTGACCACTCAGTCCTGCAACGTTGGTTACGACCAGCTCTGACGAGACCCTTACCTCGAGCGCATTCTTTGTTGGCAGGTCGTGAATCATGTTGGCCACGTTTACAGAATATCTGACACGCGCCTCTTCACCTTTCCTGACTCTTATGATGTCAGGACCGTCGCCTTCCTCTCCCCCGTCAACAGTCTGCTGGAACGGATTGAAGTACGCAAGTCCAACTAATGCTGCAAATGCTGCAGCGGTAACT
>DASVCY010000208.1:0-3139 GCA_036381375.1 Nitrososphaera sp.
CGCAGGACAGGTTCTACAGTATGTGATAACCGACTATTACCGCAAGAACTCCAGAAAGAGGGCCGTGCCTGTCGAATTAATCGACGAAAAGACTACTTATGATTCAAGAAGATACATAGAACTGCTTGCGGAGACATGCAATTCGGTCACCCTGCCATTTGGTTACGATGTCACGATGCCCGCAGCAAAGTGGACATGAAAAAAAGAGCAAAAACAGCAGAGCTAGTTTACAATCTTTCTTATTGCCCGGTTCTGTGCTTGGTGCCCCGGCAAAATTGAAAACGATCCCCTCCCGCCCTGTCAGTTGATGGAGGTCCACCTGCCCTATGCCATATTTTCTGCCTGTGTCCTCTTAAGGGTGCCCGGCACCATGCCAGAATAAAGCATCCGGGATTGCAGTGCATTGTAATGCATTCGATCAAACATAATAACATACTCAAACCAATTCTTTGATCCAATGCCAATAGAATGGGATGTCTTGATTATCGAAATGACAATACTCGGGACAATAATCTATAGTGCAATATTTGTTGAAAGCTGGATCGCAAAGAGGAAATTGCGTCTCAAAGAGAAGGAAGATGCCAGGCGGATTATCGAGTATGTTGCCAACGACCTCGGGAAAAAAATCAGGTTCATAGATGAGTCGATGCAGCACAAAGATTTCAAGCCATTCTTCACCGACATGTGGGATTCCATTATCCTGGGTGGCAAGCAAACGGTCCTCCCGTTTGAGCTGTTTGAAAACCTGCAGCATACATATTCCTGGATGAGATATTATAACAGCGAGCTTGAGCAAAGGGAGAGGGGCGACGAAGAGGCGGTTGTAATGGAGATTCTGGGCGAGGTAAAAGGATCTATCGATCAATCTCTAGAACTATTGAAAGAGAGCAAGTTGTAGGTGCAGTGCATTACACAAAATTCCAAGTCCTTATTAAATTATTGAGCCCCTTATCTGCCGGATGAAGAAGCTCGATATCATAATTCCGCATGAAAACCTGGTGGATGTCAACAGGATACTGCACGAGCACAGGGTGGGCGGAATGTCATTTTACGATATCAAAGGCAGGGGCAAGGCAAAATACGAGCCTGTCCCGGTCGGCAGAGGGGTCATGACCTATGTGCCAGAGTTTGGCTACCGTACAAAAATAGAAGTGGTAGTGTCTGATGCCCTGGCAAAGTCCATCATTACCAAAGTTCTGAATTTCCTTGGTACTGGCTCGTCTGCTATTGGCAAGATTTTTGTCTATGACGTAAAAGAAGCATATGATATAGGAACAAAGGAAGAAGGGGATTCGGCACTCTAGGTTTTTTATTCTATTTGTATATTCTTTCAGTCTCGCGGCTTGCCGCGCGCTCGTAGTCCTGCAGTTGCTGTCGGTGCATCTTGAGAAATTCTTCCAGATGTTTCTTAATCATCTCGGCTTTCAGCCTCAGCGAAGAGGTATCGATATTCAAGCCGGGCACGATATTGGGCAAAGCTTCTAGCACGATGGCAGCTCCCTCAGGGTCGGGCGACTCTGCCACTGTTGGGATCATCAATGCGCTGCAGCTCAGACCGCGCGCAGCGCATACAGATAGGAGAGAACCGGGAAGGCCAACAATGATGGCATCCTCGGGAACTGCCATTCCAAGGGCATCGGCCGATTTGGAGCTTTGATCGGATGGTGTTTCTGCAAGTTCATTTCGCAGGAGCATCGCCTTCCTTTCAAGCAGGTATGGGGGGCTGAAATTGGCTGGCAGTATGCCGCCAAGCACCACTATTTCACGGACTGTTGCGTTCATGCACCAGTCAACGATGGTGTTGATTATGGAATATGTCCCTCTCGCGGTAACTGGTACTTCGCATATCAGTGCACACACCGTCCCCGGATTGTTGGCATAAATCCTGAACGCATGCCTGAACCTCTTTCCAATAAAAATGGCAGCGGGCATTACGTGTTGGGATTCAATATAGGCGATCTGGTGCATGTTTAGCTGTTCTATGATGTGGTTAATTGTAACAGACCCTATCAGTCCGCTGTCTGGAAAACCTGCGATCATCACGGGCCTTTCAAGCACGATCTTTCGGTTTGGAACGGGCAAGACTCTTGTGTATCCATCTGAGGAGACGGCAGGCAGATTGTTGCTTTCCCTCCCATGCGTTCCCGGGTTCATCTATTGCTATACTAGGACAGCCGGATAAATATCAATATTGTTTTCAATGCAGTGTACCGCAGGTCAGAAGCCATATCCTTTGTCTACTCTCGACCATAAATGGTGCGGGCTATCTGGCCAGAAATTGGCAAAGATGTGCCGAGCAATCGGGGTGAGAACAAGGCACTACCATGATGCCAAGCTGGCAGGAGGGTACTGCTGAACAGAGAAGGAGTCGGCTCTTCAGCAGATAAAGTGTGATGAGGTACAAGCAGTACGAGTGTTGCTCTGCAACCATACTGATCAAGTGTCAAAGACCGCTATATTGTTGGCTAATGATGATGGAAGAGCTGACGAAACCCTCTACAGACCAGATAGAAGAAAGTGAACCCGGGAAAACATTAATTGAGTGCTACATCTTGACATCGATTAATCTGATCTGCAAGATGACTGTGGCAACTGTGATGTTTTTGCATTGCGTATCCTTGGGCTGCATTTTTAAGGCCACCATACTATTTCATGGATAGGCGAAAAGAATGAGCGCAGTAAGCGAAATCGTGTCACCAAGAAAGATCGTCACCCTGAGGATCGAACGTACCCCCTCAGCTTTGGATGCGGCCAAGCTCATGGTCAAGAGCAAGGTTGGCTCTGTTGTAGTTGTGGATGTCGAAGGAAAACCAGTTGGCATAGTTACTGAGAGAGACCTTCTCAAGAAGGTTACTGCCTTGAACAAGTCTCCAAGAGAAATTGCAGTTCAGGATATCATGTCATATCCGGTTATCACCATCATGGCGTACGATTCCATTGAAACCGCCGCCGCTGTGATGAAAAAGAAAAGGATAAAGAGGCTCGTAGTGCTGGAGCAGGATGGGTCTATCGTAGGCGTACTGTCCATCACAGACATTACAAGAAAACTGGCCAAGATACTTGCAAACGATTACAAGCGCTACGGACGCCTGAAAGCCATCTTGGGCTCTTGATTGGATCTTGTTCTATCTCGAAAGGC
>DASVCY010000209.1:0-10834 GCA_036381375.1 Nitrososphaera sp.
GAATACATGGTTGTGCTCTTTCTGTGGAGGAACAAGGGTATCCGGGCGTGCTTCAGGACGCGAAGCATAGTACGGGCCATCCTGACGTACCTTGATTCTTTCATTGAGGGTGTGGCAGGGTGCTGCCAAAAAGCTTCTTCCAGCGAGATATGTCGACTAGACGGTCAAGAATGGTTGGTTTCTACGGAGCCGAGATGATGCAACAAGAGCTTATAGGATAGGATCCAGTTCTTTTCAATTGCTGTGGGCCTTTCTGAATATTAATTTGAAAGCCTTTAAGATGCAGTCACTAGAAGAAAGTTTTAAAACATTATTTTTGTATTTGGTGTGCATTGGCTGGTAGAGATGTTGAAAAGATATTATGGTTCAGGAATGATATCTCTCCATTTTTGGTTCATCTAACAAGAACGATCAAAGGAGGAAACAGTGCAAAAACAAATCTGGAAAGCATTATTCGTTCAAAACAACTGAATTATGGAAACAAGGGAATAAGTGATGCAAGATGGGGCTATGATGCTAGTACGCTTTACTGGAATCCTGACATCGAAAAGAAATTCTTTTCTGCAGTAAGTTTGGTCGTGTTAAGTTAGGGATTTTGGTTGTTTGTTGACGGAACTACAGATGTGGTTGTTCTTCCACATTCTGTATTGAGATGTACAAACGTGAAAGAACACACCCCCACGGAACTGATAATGTATTCACTGTATTTTTGCACTTTCTCTAGGACTATCCTTCAGGAACACAGCCAAGGCAATAGAGCCGTTTGCTGACAGGACGCACGCACACATGTGTCGCACCATCTGGTACTGGGTACAGCAGTTTTGTCCTAAGAGAATATACCCATGCAAGAGAGTGTCAGCATACCTCATAGACGAAACACACAGGTTCAGATTGGAAGCAGTGAAGCTTGGGTATGGGTTGCTACAGAACCAGTACAACACAGGACAATTCTTGTGGTGTATATGTGTCATGACACCGAAAAACATTATGGTTGTAGAGGCATTTCTCAGGTCGCTGGTCCAGAAATGCGGTAAACATGCTGTCTATTCAGACAGAGGGAGTTGGTACCCGGAAGAAGCATGTCGCACACTTGGGTTGCAACACAGGCTACTGCATTCAACTCACTGGAAGAACCTGTCGGTAGAGAGGGTATAGTTGAGTATTTCAAAGACAGGACAGTAGAAGGATTCGATGATTACTATCTCCCTGTACCCGGGAAGGATGTGAGCTGTCGCACGTCCATAACTGGATACGGTTGTTTTTTTGTATCCATGTACAATAATGCCAAGAGGAGAAGGGGCACGTCAAATTCAGATTGTTAGCCAGAAAGATAGGAGGTGGGGTAGGATGGCTTAACTTAACACGACCGCGACAGGTTGGCTTGATTAATAGTGATCCCTGTTTTACTGTCCTCGCAGTAAATGGTTCAACAGAATTTGACCTTCAATGTTGTTTGTTGCATATTATATTACTCCCGGTCTGACTTCCTTTTATTATGCAACAAGATATGCAACACTTTTGGTGCATTAGACGCTTATGGAAGCGATATTCTCAAATAATTATTAATAATTGTTGTAAGAGGACATGGTACACGACATATCATGGAACCTTCTAATGGGAATAATATCGCGCAGATGCAGCTTGTAATGGATGCCAATTCCATAACCCTTCACGCATTTTTGATGCCCGGCGTACTCACCACACAAAAATTTGAAGGGATCGATTGTTATCCAAAATTCATTGATTTCATGAAGCACTCATCTGCAGAGAAGAATGGCTTTTCGGTCATTGCGGAGATAATAGTTCGCTAGCCGGAATATTCACTGGTAGCATGGAGCCACGACGACGTGTGCAAATCCTTATAATGTTAAACCGTCACAAATGTGTAAGCTCGGAAATGAATGCATTTGACAAACACCGAAAAAGCGTTACTGCATGGTGCGAGGACTGCGAAGGCGTATTTGACTCCAAGTGGCTGGCCGACCAGCACAAGGAAGAGAGTGGTCACAACGTCAAGATCACAGAGTTTTGGATAACAGGAAGAAGATGGTGACCTGCTAGTATTGCGGATCATCTAGGGATATTGTTGCCTTGGTTGCCTTCCTCTAGTGTGTCTCGAATATCATGCAACCACACATCGCCTTTTTCAGTGATGCTCCATAGCTCACGGTTATCAGATTTTATCCATTGCATACCTTGCAAAAGCCTGACGAAATGGCCAATGAAATTTTCTTCGATCTCCAGATCTGCGGCCAACTTTTCTATGCTACAGCTCCTTTTCTCAAGCCTCTGCAGCAATTCTATGGCCTGTTGCATGGGAGTATAGCATTCAAATCTAGCAGGACTGACACCCTTAGCAGCATGTCTGCCGCCATACATGGCAGAGGTTTTTGTACCAGACTTGCCATAAGTAGTATGTGATATGATCTAGTAGAAAAATTCTACATGTTGACAGCGCACGTTATCCACATTGGCACGTTATTATGCACCATTGTCTGCATAAAGGCCAAGTCTCCACCTCTATGTTCTTCTTGGATGTTATACATATATCACTATTTTATATCAGGAGGCTCTTTTGCGCCAGATTCCTTTGTCTCTTCTGAAGAAGCTGCGCCCTCAGAGGTCTTGGTAAGATGGCTGCCAGGTCTTGCAGTCCCATACCCTTTTGCCTTCGGCTCGCCTGTCAACTGTTCTTGCCCTTCTACCATGGTCTGCACCAGTCCAAAGGTCATTTACGAGATACAGAGAAAAGCACTGAATCCTCAATTCAAAGTATTACAAAAATTAATTCCTAGCATGGAATCATGATTCTCTCTCTTATCTCCGGTCCAAAACCCTTTTCATCCTTTCCTAATTCCACTAAAAGGCGCGTTTAGTACCACCTTTCTCGCCAACCTCACAACTTCAAAGATTGCAGATCTTACCTCGCTTGCAGTATTACCCAGCAGCCTCACTATGACCCCACTGTTGTCAGGGAGAATGGATGCGCCACCGGAGATCGATCCTTCTGCCATCGTCTCGATTTCCTGGCTGATTTTTTCATAGAGTTCAGACACTTTATCTTTTCCCGTAAGGACGTATGCAGTGCCAAAAACATCATGCTTTTCCAATATCCCAAATGCGCTCATGCTGCGCTTCTTGGGCTCTAGGATTGCAACATCATAGCACCTTATGCGATCCTTTTGGTTCTTGGCGACAGTTTTCATGTAACAGATATCATAATCAAAACGCTCTCCCCCTGCTACCCTTCCAGGTGTAACCACCTCGGAATATACCAAGGTGGCATCATCATGGACATTGAGATTTGCAATCTGGTAGAATCTGGAATTTCTGTATGGAATTATTTGGTCTGGGATGTATTCAAGATAGCAGCCTTGGTCTACAGTAATATTCACTATCTGGGTGGCGAAATTTTTCTCCATCCTGTATACCCTGGTGGCTCCTTGGGTAGTAAGATGTGCCATTCCGTCCTTTTTCAGCGTTATATCCATCCTGTACCGATCCCCTTGCAGTATCCCGCCTGAGGGAGAGATGATGTACATATAGGCCATTGATGGAAGCGCCTCTTCCAGGTACAACGCCCTCTGAGTGTAAAGTGGGACTCGAGAGTATTGCTGCTTCACAGCCGTCTTTCCTGATGTTTCGTCTTTTTCTAACCTCAATATCAGGCCGCCCAGTTTGCCGGCTTTTCCTACGCCCAGCTGATCGAGCTTTGACCCGTATGCAAGTACCTCCGGCGGAATACTCGACGGGATATAATACTCGAGCTTGTTTACATCTTGTTCTTCCAATGGCTTTTCAGCGTCTAGCAATGGCTTTGGGTTGCGACTCAAACAAAACATCCCGGATCAAGTATTCTGCGACTTTGGAGATTCCCTCGCCTGTTTTGCAATTTACAAATACGTGCGGCTTGTTTCCTCTGACTTCCTTGGCATCCCTATCCATTACAGACAGGTCAGCTCCAACAAACGGGGCCAGATCTATCTTGTTTATGACCAGCAGGTCACATGTTTCTATTCCAAGGCCCCGCTTTCTAGGATACTTGTCTCCACCTGATACATCTATGATATAAATGAAATAATCTGCCAGCGCAGGGCTGAAGGTAGTCGTTATGTTGTCTCCGCCGCTTTCGATCATGATCATATCAAGGTATCCGTGCTTCAACTCCATCTCTTCCACGACAGACAGGTTCATTGAAGGGTCCTCTCTTACTGCTGTATGCGGACAGCCGCCTGTAGCAAGCCCTATCACCAAGTCTTCGGGCATCAGGCGCTGTTCCTTGGCAAGGTTTCTGCGCATCCTATCCGCATCTTCCTTCGAAACTACATCATTTGAAATTATACCAACATTATAGCCCTTAGCAGCAAGAACAGGAACTACTTTCTCTATCAACATCGTCTTTCCCGAACCAACAGGACCTCCGACGCCCACCCTTGGAATTCTGGTTTTACTCAACTTGACACCTCCACTAAACTAACCGATTTCAAGTAATAAACATTTTACTGCTCATCCTTTCATGCGTCATTTGGACAATATCCAGTTGGGGCGCAAACTGCCAGATTCCTTCCATCGGTCTTTCGATATAGGATTCCACGGTCTTTGATATGATTGGCTTTAACTCGTCAATGATCTTCTGTCCATCAAAATGCTGCAACATCCCTAGACGCAGTGCCGCGCCAACTATGCTTACAGAAAACGAGTAAAGCATCATTATGCATGCCTTGCGTTTTGGGATAGAAAAGACATTCGCAGCTATGGCAAGAGCAACTGGATACGTGCCATGACCCCTCCCGTCCTTCAATGCTGCGAGATATCCAGCAAGTATCTTGTTATTCGGTGAAAATGAGTGGATGCACCTTAGCATCTGAGTGCCCGATCTCGAAGAAGCCTCGCGTATTTCTTTAACCATTTTCATCGCATGTATGATGTTGTCTACTTCTAGCAAGGAGTCAAGGTCGCCTTTAGAGGCACAGTCATAGGCATTGCCAAGCGCAGTGCAGTCCGCAGGACCGATCTGCTGTTCGATAAATACTCTTACCAGGTTGCGAAGCTCGTCGGTACTCATTCTTTTTCTTTCACTGTAGAATATTGCTTCCAGCCCGCTAGAAGTCGTATACATGCCTGTCGGAAAGAAAGAGTCGGCGAGCTGCATCATGCCAATGTCTGCAATGTCTTCCATTTTGGCAGGTCTTTCTTCTTCTCCTCCCCCTCCTTGCTCAGTGCTCATGTACGTCCATCCCCTCATCAGGTTCAAAGACCATTTTCATGCTCTTTATCTCTAAATGATCTTCAAGCGGGGAAAAGATCTTTCTGAACATCTCAACTTCAGATTCAGCCTGGATAGGAAAGTAGATAGTTCTTCCCTGCAGCTTTAGCGGCCGATGCAGATTGCCTATTGCGTGACCAATTCTCGCAGGAATTTGCACAACGCTATCATCGCCGTGGTCATCATGTATGTTTTCTTTCAATGTCAAGGAGATGACATTTTCAGGCTCGAGCTCTATCACTATCATCTGGTTGCTTGTACGATAAATGACATCCCCATGTCGTAGCTTTGTTCCTGATGGTAGAGTGATGGCAATGTCCGTACCCTTGGTTGAAGTCTTGCGCATCCTTACACGCTGTGATTCCATTCTGTTTATCTTCACGGATTCGGTGAGGGATTTTGACAGCATTTCGTCGTATTCTTTCCCAAGGTTCTTGTCCCTGTATATGTTGCCAATTATTGAGTCGATTGTTATCATTTGGCTGTCACTCACTCTTCTTGTTTGTTACTGCGGGGCGTGCTAATCCCTGTTGTTATTGCGGCTGCTGGTGATGGCGGCGATGACGGTGACTGGTGTTTCTTCTTTACCGCGTTTATCATCCCAAGTAACCTTTGCGTGTAGTCGACAGGTCCATAGTGCGCATATGATGACCGCTGCACGGTTGCAAAAAGGAGCCCATCACTGTCCATTTTCACGATCGCGCCTACTGAAAACTTTTCAGCTATGACGCATATTGTAACTCTGTGGTCTGGGAAGTCCAAGTTCAGGTGCGAGGCTGGGTCGATAAGGCCAGACATTGATTCAATCTTGCCTGCTTTTACAGTAACATGCCTTATCTTGGTTGCATCCACCACATTCATCTCTTCATCCACGTTGCTTTCTTCTACACAATGCCTGATCAGCAATTACAAATCATCTCTTTGTTTCAGATAGCGCCTGCTGGCTGAGATCTTCGGCAGCAAGGTTCCTATCGATTCTTAACACGGATTTTGCAATCTCGCCTGCTGCCTGGAGTGCCATAGTCTTGACCATCAACGGATCGATTACACCCATCTTCCACATATCGACCGCCTCGCCAGAGTTTATGTCGATTCCAAATCCAGGAGGTGATGCCTTTGCTGCCATGACCTTTTCCAGACCATTAAAGCCAGCATTAGTAAGTATCTGGCGCATTATGCTTTCAAGAGCAGATGTCACGACCTCAAGACCAACTTGCTCCAAACCCTTTAGCCTCAAGCTTTTCACTTTTTCCACCACGTGCAATTCAGCGGCGCCGCCGCCAGGTACCACTCCTTTGTTCAGGGCCGCCTCGGCCGCATTGACCCCATCTATGGCGGCCCTCCAGCGTTCAAGAGAAGTCTCCTTGGTTGTTCCGGATACGATTATTGTGACCATGTTGCGTCCAGATCCACCTTCCAGATAGATCATGTTGTTGTCTTCGTCTTCCCTTACGCTCTCTGCGGTGCCGAGGATATCGGCTCTGTTTAGATCTTCCATAACGCGGACAGGTCTAGCTCCAGTGTAACGGGAGAGGTGTTCGATCTCTTCTGTAGAAACTCGGGCTGCAAAGACCCTCTTGGCCACCAGCATATCTTCAACTGCCTGATCGACTTCTGGAGAGGCGATAAGGATCACGTTTGCTCCAGTAGCCAGCATTGCATCTACCACCTCCTTTGATTTCTTGATCCTGTCGTTTTCCATTAGGAGGATCTCCTGATACTTGTTGTTCTCTTTTATCCACGACTCTTTTACTGGCTTTAGATCGAGCTTGGTTATCATTATCTTTGCATTGTGGACTTCCGTTGGAAGCTCTGGATCAATTTTTGTCCTCTCAAGGACAATTCCTTTTATTATTTGATCTTCCATGCTAGTCTTGCGGATCACCATTATGGATTTATTGAAATCATATTCCCCGTTGTAGCGCGCGTTTTCCCCGACTGACCGCAATGCAGAAATGACAAGTTCTGCAAGCTTCTTCCCGTCAAGCTTTGAAGCCAGAGATGTTTTTACTATCTGTTCCAGTTCAATGTCATTGATAGTTATCCGTTTTGCCTCGCTCTCCAAAAGCTGGCATGCATGTCGAACTCCGCTGTCAATGCCTTCCACCACTTTGGTGGGATGCACTCCAAGCTCCTTTACCAGCCTCTTCCCTTCCTTTATCATCTCTGCGGACATTACCACTGCAGTGGTAGTTCCATCGCCAACGAGTTGTTCCTGCCTCTCTGCAATCTCGACTATCATCCTTGCAACAGGGTGTATTGCTTTCAAGGAGAGAAGGATGGTAACGCCGTCGTTTGACACATGTCTGTTCATTGCTTGGTCTATCAGCAACTTGTCGAGTCCCTTTGGTCCCAGAGTAGTGCGCACAGTATCAGCAACTGCCATTACAGCGTTAGAATTTGATTCTAGTGCGTTAAGTTCAACGTTTTCGGCCACGGGCCGCCATACTCCGAAGTTTGGATTCGACATGCGTATTGGATCAAGCTAGATAAAGATAAAGATTCAAAGGAAGGATAAAAAGGAGGGCAGAGGGCCTGCGTTTCAAGCAGGTCACGCCTCTCTCGTATGCATTTTTGTGTTTTTGCTCTACGCCATGAAGTATCTCTGTGCAAGCGAGAGTTCTTCTGCAGGATCTACGGTAGCGATCTTGCCGTCAAGCTTTACTTCATAAGTTTCTGGATCTATGTCGATCTTTGGCGTCGCATCGTTCCACATCATATCCTTCTTGCTGATGTTCCTGCAGTTCTTTACAGGCAGGACGACTTTTTCCAGTCCTAGTTTCTGTGGGACGCCCAGTTCAATTGCGCGCTTGGACATGAATGTATACGATGTCTTGTGAACTGCTTTGCCCATTGCTCCGAACATGGGCCTGTAGTATACTGGCTCTGGCGTCGGTAGCGACGCATTGGGGTCGCCCATTATGGACCATGCTATAAAGCCGCCTTTCATGACCATCTTGGGTTTTGCCGGGAAGAATGCCATCGGATACATCACAATGTCTGCGTACTTGCCGACCTCAAGTGATCCCAAGTACTCCGATACTCCGTGCGTGATTGCGCAATTTATGGTCGTCTTTGCAATGTACCTCCTTGCCCTAAAGTTGTCGTTGTCTCCTGTTTCCTGTGACAGCTTGCCGCGCATCTTCTTCATCTTGTCTGCCGTCTGCCATGCTCTTATTACCACCTCTCCGATCCTGCCCATTGCCTGGCTGTCAGACGAATACATGCTGAGCACGCCCTCGTCGTGCAGCACGTCCTCCGCCGCAATAGTCTCTGCCCTGATCCTTGATTCAGCGAATGCAACGTCTTCGGCTACTGCAGGGTTCAGGTGGTGGCAGAACATCAGCATGTCCAAGTGCTCGTCCACGGTGTTCTTTGTGTATGGCCTAGTCGGGTTTGTAGAAGATGGCAGTGCGAATGTTTCGCCGGCAATCTTCATGATGTCCGGTGCATGGCCTCCGCCTGCGCCCTCTGTGTGATACGTGTGCACGACTCTGCCGTCGATTGCATTTATCGTGTCCTCGACGTACGCGCATTCATTGATAGAGTCGGTATGGATAGCAAGCTGGGTGTCAGTAAGATCGCATGCCCTTAACGACGCATCAAGCACTGCTGCAGTTGTTCCCCAGTCCTCGTGATCCTTAAGGCCGCAGGCTCCTGCCTCTATCTGTTCCATCTGGGTCGCAAGTGACGGGTGTGAATCGTTTCCTTTTCCCAGGAATCCCCAATTCATCGGTGTATCTTCCACAGCTTCGATCATTCTGCTGATGTTGTATACGCCAGGCGTGCAGGTGGTAGCATTTGTGCCGTCCGCCGGCCCAGTCCCACCCCCTATCATGTTGCAAATGCCGTTGCTGATACCGTCGATGTACTGCTGGGGGGCAATCATGTGGATGTGTGTGTCAAAGTGGCCAGGTGTGCATATCGTGTGTTCTCCAGCAGTTGCCTCAGTGCAGGCCGAAACAACCATGTTCGGGTTTACCTTGTCCATGGTGAGGGGGTTTCCAGCTTTTCCTATTCCTGCAATCTTGCCGTCCTTGATCCCAATATCTGCCTTGACTATACCTAGCACGGGATCCAAGATCACTGCATTTGTGATCAGAAAGTCAAGGGCACCATTCTTGTTGGTAACTCCAGGGGTCTGCGCGAGCCCGTCCCTGAGGGTCTTGCCTCCACCAAAGACACATTCGTCTCCGGGGGTTATCAGATCTTTTTCTATCTGTATGAAAAGATCTGTGTCTCCCAGCCTGACTTTATCGCCTGTTGTCGGACCGAAAAGGTCGGTGTATTGTTTGCGTGTAAGTTTGAGAACCATTTCCTCTTCTTCCCCTCCTATGCTCCGTTAAAGCCGAGCTGCCTGGCCTTTTCTACCGCTGCGCGCATCACTACGCTTGAATTCAGACCACCCATTGTCAATCCATTGAATCCATAGCATATCCTCTTGCCACCGATTTCGCACAGCTCTACCTCCTTGCTGTCTCCGGGCTCAAACCTGATAGAAGTCCCTGCAGGAATGTTTAGCCTGTATCCAAATGCCTTTTCCCTCGGAAAATCCAAGGCCCTATTTACCTCGAAAAAGTGGGTATGCGAGCCTATCTGACATGGCCTGTCTCCCTTGTTGCTCACTGTGATCTTGATGGTTTTCCTATTGCTGTTGCACACAACAGGGTCCTGTGACAGGACGTATTCTCCAGGGGTCATTGGTGCGTTTCTGACCTCCTTTCTTGTAACCCTACTGGGTTTTTTTTTGAAACTTTTGTTTTCTTTACCATATTTTTTTCATCATCTCCTCACATCTCTACTGAACAGGATCATGCACAGTGACCAGCTTCGTTCCATCTGGGAAAGTCGCTTCTACTTGTACTGTGTGAATAAGCTCTGGGACTCCCGGCATGACATCGCTCTTCTTCAGAATGGTTCTTGCTGATTGCATGAGTTCAGCTACACTCTTGCCTTCTCGGGCGCCTTCAACCACATAGTTTGCAATATATGCCACTGTTTCTGGATAATTCAGTTTCACTCCTCTCTTTTTTCGCCCTTCCGCGATCTGGGCAGCCGTCCAGATCCACATCTTCTCCATTTCTCTTGGTGCGAGCATCATTTTTGCATGATACCTCTCTGTTCAGAAGGTTGAGCGAACTATTTTAAATTTAGAAAAATGAAGCAATACAATAGCAGAGGTATGCCAGTTTTCTGTTCAAGCGAAATCTGCAGGATCAACAATTAAGAATCAACAATTAAGAAATTAGCCGACATCGGCTTAAGTTCAGTTTCAGGCGTTCTGAAGCTTGCAATGCGGCGGGAGTACTACGTTAACCCAGAAATGCACCTGTTCATACGTCCCATTCTTGTTTACGGGGAGTTTAAAGTCAAATTTTTGACCCTTGGAAACCTTGATCGCAAGGAAATTGGCTACTATTGCGCGGCCGAACATATTTGCAACTGTTGTTTCTATGCCCTTTCTAAAGACGATCTCTTCTATTTCGGAATACCAGATCGAATCAAAATATTTCTCTTTTTTCACCAGCTCGTTGGGGGCGAGTGAGGCTTGCTTCCTTATTCTTGACG
>DASVCY010000210.1:0-4837 GCA_036381375.1 Nitrososphaera sp.
AGGGGAATCCCACATGCGTGAGCGGTGGGAGTAGTCAAACTTGTACCACTCGCAGAATCCTTCTTCCACACAGCTCTATCTTATCCGCGCCTTCGCTCTAGCTTTTCCTTCGGAAGCTCAGATAGTCATTTCGCACATTCAGTTTCCTTTAGGAATGCGACAGTATCGGCAGGGAGTATTGGAATGACTGTTCTGCTGCCTATGGTATCCAGATTAGAGGCAGCGCATTCCAAGTGTGTTATACCGGTTGGTCTGGCGGTTATTTCATCTACCCCGACATACATTCTGATTTCGACTCGTGTCCCTCTATCATAATCTATCTTGGCTGAACTGAACTCGACAGCTGTGCCCTGTGCTTGCCCCTCTGTTCTGTCTACCACTTCTATCTTTGCAGAGGGATACTCTGAGACAAAGGTCTGTGCTTCCTTGATATTCATTGCAGAAGCAATGAGCCTATCGTCTAGAGATGATGAATTGGGCATTATTGAAAAAGTGATCACAAACGCAATTCCGGCAACTAAACCAATTACAACCGGTAATACTTCACTCATAGTTAATAGTTCTATAGCAATGTAGCACCTACATCAGCATTGCGCATGTAGCATTTACACCCCCTTTTCTATCTCAGCTATATCCTATTACTTCTCATTACTCTCCTAGCATAGTGCTTCTTTCCCATACACAGCTTTCTCCTACACAAGAGGCCCACTACATATTGAAACAATCTGTAACCTGTAAATCGTTATGCGTCATTTGTTGTTGAAGATTACACTTGAGCTGTCTGTTCTGTACGGATAATGCTTCTGTGATATGGAATTACCGCCAATATGAAAGATTAAAGAGAAACAAATGGCAATGGTACCTATTGGCTGGCAGTCTGGCTGCGCCTGTGATTTGCGGATTAGCCGTGGGTTCTGCGTTTGTGTTGCTGTTTTCTGTTTCCAATGTAGTTCCGACCCTGTGTGGTGGGCCGGGTCTACAGATCTCTGCACCCAGTCTTGAGCAGCAGATCCGATACTCTGACGCCGTAGTATATGGCACAGTCCTATCTGCAGAACTCCATCCCGTGTATTATTATGACCAGTTTGGCGAATTCAGAACAGACCTGCGATACACTGTTACCGTATTTGCTGACCGGTACATAATGGACAAGACTGGAGAAGGGACAAAAATCATAACATTTGAAGAGTATGGCTTTGGCTGTGCCTATCCATTCAGGTCGGAGGTTTATGCTGATAACTGGTATGCAGTAGAGCACAAGAAGGGCGAGAAGGCGATATTCTTTGTCGACAAGCTGGACGAGCCGGTTCTTGATTGGGTTGAAGGCAGCTGGCATTCTTTTGCACTATTTGACAAATACGCAATAGTGGGAGAAGACGAGGACGATGAGAAAAACAAGCTAGTTCAGAACAAGTATAACGCAAGAAATGGCAGAGGACCAATGACTGTCGCGCAGCTTGAAGCAGAGATCTCCGAGATCAGTAGAGAGATAGGAATCCAAGGATAGTCAAAAACAACTGCCAATGGTACTGCTGTTGTCTATCAGGTTCGTGGCTTATTCACGATTTCCTTTTGGTCCATTTTATGGACGGATAATTAACATTCCCCCGATTGCCAGAGATCAAGCTATACGGGAAAAAGTAGTGAAACGTATCGTTGTTTTTCAAAACCCAGTCTATGGATGATGTTGCACCTGCAATGTTTACTCCGCAACAGTATCTGAACGATGGTTCGCCAAAGCGGGTACACGAATCGCGTCAAGTTAGCAGAGCCTGGACCCATCACTCTACAAAATTAAGGATGGTTTTTATAAAGTACCAAAGAAAGTGAGTGCAGCTTGAACACTAACAAGGTCAGCCTGCCAAACAAGATATTCGGTACCGTCCTTGCCCACAGCCTAAGAGGCAAGATGCTATCCAGGACCGAGTTCCAGACTCTGGCAGAGTCCAGAGATGTGGACGAGCTCGTTACCAGAATGAAAAACACTGTTTACCTTGACGCTCTTGCAAAACTAACCAAGCCATATACTGCAGAAAAGGTCGAGTCGGCGCTGCGCGAGCACCTTGTTAACCAGCACGCAAAAATAGTGAATATTGCAAACGGCTCGGCAATCCTCAGTGCATATTTTGTCAGATACATCACTTGGAACTTGAAGATCATCCTGAAGGGAAAGGCCTTGGGCAGGACCTATGAAGAATTGCTGCCAAAAGTAAACTTGAGGGCAGAAGAGCTGGTGGGACGCAGGGATTTGGTGGTCAAGGCTCTTGTCGCAAAGGATTTTGACGAGGCAGTCAACTCGCTTGCGGGAAGCGAATTTGGTGAAGACGCCAGAAAGGCCGCTCAGGCGTACAAGGAAAAGGGCGACGTTCGGGTCTTTGATACTTTTCTGGATCATGCCTTCTACAAATCACTTGACAGGGCAGTGGTCTTTGAATCCAAGCTTCAGGACACGAGCAAGGTGGCCGCGGTCGATGTTGATGCATACAATGTGCTCGCAGTCCTCCGCGGCAAGTTCTGGGGGCTGAGCCCTGCAGAAGTGAGCGACCTGATAGTCACTACTGGCAAGGTTTCAAAAGACGTGCTCCAGCGCATGATAAACACCGAAAAGATACAGGAGGCGATTGGCGAGCTTGCAGGCACCGCATACAAGGAACTGGTCCCTCGCAGCGCTGCAAACGACATTGATGCCATAATGCAGCTGGAGGCAGGATTTGAGAAAGAGGCTCTCAGGCGCATAATGAACTCGTACCGTACTGTCTTTACTGTCGCAAACCTTCTTGCATCCATCAAGCTGATGGAATTTGAAATCAGGAACCTCGCAGCGATTGCTGCAGGCGTCGAGCAAAAGATACCTTCAGACAAGATACTGGCAAGCCTTGTGCGCGTAGAATGATAATGTAGTGAAGATTCCCCGGCTGGATTCGCATAGTACAGCAAGGAAGAAGAAGAGCCATTTGCAGCTACCTTTGCCAGCATAATGTTGTACGCGCCGCTCACGTCTGCGTTGACGATCATATGTTATTCTCTCTGCAGTAGTGCAATCCCCTGTGGATTCTTCCATCGTGTCTGTCGTTATGCTGCTGTCCACAGATGCAGCATGTCTTTGACGTTCCTCTTTCGGATACTTCTTCCACGTCAGGTCGCCGTAGGTGCTCATGGCTTCTTCCTGGGTGTAACCATACTGTTAGAATGCGACCGAAGGAAAGTAGACTGGCTATGTATTATTGTTCTTTCAGGTATTCATTGCATAATGACTATTGGCATGTGTGTCAAAGAAGCATCCAGAGGATAAAGGTGGCGGATATGGCACCTCGCCCCATATGAAAGGGGTCGCCTTGAGCATCCTAGTAATTGGAGTATCTATAACTGCAATTATTATCGCTTGGGCAACGATAGGCTACCAAGGGCCAAGCTTCTCCACAAGTGTGATGCAAGATCAGCAAAAGCGACTGCGCGAAATGTACGGACTACCTCCAGAGCCAGAGTTAAGCCCAGAGCAGCTTGAGGTTCCACCCTCGCTGCGAAACCTCTCTGGATCAGGCACGTCCATCGCAGGCGAGGCCAGCAACAGCACCAACAACAATTCGACCGAAGATGCGCGGCCAGCCTGACAGGGATTGCCGTTTATTATCATCGTTTCATGTTTCAAAGACGCACGATTTTTTGAGGAGAATGAAATTCGGCAAAAATCAATCGCTCTGATCTAACTTGAACGAACAAAGTGAGGTACATATCCAACCTTTCCATTGCTGGGGGCAGGGGTTTCTGAAAAGCATTGTCATACCAGTGGCATGTACAAAAGGATGACAGGAACAATTGAGACCTTTTTGCTAAGAAACAAGTTGAAAAGGGAGGGGAGGTGACAGAGGCTATCGCTTTAGCCCACATTTTGCAGGGCACACCTGCTGCGGTACTTGAACGCGCTCGGGGAAGAACTAGGCTGTGGCTTTCATCTTCTTGCCTTCATCGTAGTTCCACACCAGATTCGTGTAGAGCATCTGTGGCACCAACTTCTTGAACTCGACGCCGTCAGATCTGTACCACTTCGGGAACCACTCGTACAGGTGCAACCTGATGGTCTGGATGTAGACGATCAGGCCCTCTATCATCATGATGCCAATGTTGCCGCCAATGAGTATGGCCAGACCTCCGCCGTGTTCGTACGAGTTGTTGACCGTCACCAAGAGCGCCGTGTGGACAAGGAGCATGATGCCAAGCCGGGAGTAGCTAATGGTGTTGGCGAGCATCTCTATGGTCCTGACCATGACTGTCTCTACCACAATGCCGACGATTCCGCCTCCTTCCGGCTCTTTGCCGTGAGCCAGAGCAAGCTTTTGCTCCTTCAGGCCGCCCACGATTGTAATGGCAATGCACGCAATGATTACAGGAGGCATGGCCTTTGCTACCAGGCCCACTGAAACCCAGCTTCCAAATGCAAATGTCAACCATGGCACCGGTGTTTCGTAGTAGTTGTCGCTCAGGAACATTCCGATAATGTCGTACTGGGATCCGATGGCTGCGAGTATCAGCGAGACGACCGCAAGGTACTGGATTATAGCAGGCACGTCGTGGGTGTAGACCATCAGCTTATTGCCCTGCTTCAGGTTCGCCCTCAGCCTGAGGAAAAACGCAAGCAGCAGGTGGACTATGCCCACCGCTACGGATACCTCCAGTATCTTGACTACCTGCTCAAATGTCAGCTCTGATACGCTCAGCAGGCCAACGAACGGCAGTGCCTGCGCGATCGGCTCAAGGAACGCGATTTCAGCAAGGTGGAATCCAAACATCTCGCCGGTTCCAAGGCCGCCTACCGCTGCGCCAAGGCCGCTTGCTGCGA
>DASVCY010000211.1:0-3105 GCA_036381375.1 Nitrososphaera sp.
TTTCCTATGCTGATCAACAGGTTTCTATCTTCTGAATTTTGAATTAATGTAAGCGTTAAACATATCACATTGTTGTCCAAATTTTTCTCCTCTTGGAAGTAGCTTCCATGTCGTTATTATCTTGCTTGCATACTGTTCTGCTTCAATTCGGCCATGAAAGGCATACATCATACGCCTTAACCTGGCGCTCTTGACCTCCATGTACTGTCTGTATAGAGCTCTTGGGCCGTGAATAATGGAGAAAAGTACTGGCCTGTAATCGCTAAAAAACTGCCGTGCAACTGCATAGTTAGAAGGACGATCGAACGCTCGTGTGTTAGTAATTAATATCGCATCGTCTTTCATGAATTGAGCGCATTGTATGATGGTTTCTGCTCTCTTAGTGGCGCTCAGGTAATAGACCATGTTAGTACAGATAACAATGTCAGCCTGATATAATGCAGGATCAACATCCCTCAAATCATGATTCAAGAAAATATCGAGATTCTTTGATGCCAACTGGGGTATGTTGTCGGTAGTTGCCAAGTCCACCCCAATGGCCCTGACCTTTATTCCCATATTTACTAACATTTCCTTCAATTTTCTTGTTGCAATGGCAGTTGAACAGCCTATGTCAATAATTACAAGGTCTAGTTTTCCGGTTAGCTCCAGATACTCTGTGACTCGAGCTGTGACCCCTATTTCGTCATATCGTTCTGGCCAAGTATGAGTGGGCTTCCAGTTCTTATCAAACAAACCGAATATTCTGCCTATCTCTTTTCTGTTACGATTACTGAGGAACCTTCGGAGTCCATCTTTTCCTTTTCCATCAAATCCTTAAAGATCTCATCTAAAGTAATCAGCGGCGCCTTTACTCCAGTTTTGACATAAATGCCCGATCTTCCTTTAGATGTGACCATCTGTATGAGTCCCAAGAACTCGAGAACTTCAAATGCTGCTTTTGCGATCTGCCGAGTATTCCCGCAGGCTTTTGGCTCCATCTCTTCAATTCTCTGCTTGATAAAGGTGCCCTCTTTGCTTTCACGTGCAGCCTTGTCAATTGCATTCCATATCCTATAGAGGCGGGATGATGGATCATTCAGCGAACCTAAGATTATCTTATCTGCTTTTCCCAATTTCTTCGTCTTTACTAGCGTTATCCAAAAGTCGGATTCTATCTCCTTTGTGCAATGATAATACTTGCCATGGTTTGGTAATGCTCTGTTGCTTTCGGTTTCAAATTCGAGCTTCAACCCTTCCCTGTAACAGGTTGATAAACTCTGATTCGATACCGTTCATCCGAAGCCATGTTCCAAAAATCTTCCTACAGTTGTTCATGGGAAGCCTCTTGCCATACTTTTCAGCAAAGCTCTTCATCGTCTTTCCGTCAGAAGAGTTATCTTCTATCTTGTGTTCAAGCCTATGGTACAGATTATAGTATGATTCTGGGATAGAGTCCTGGCTGTTTCTGATAGTTTCAACTGACTTTAACAGGCTGTCTGTCACTATCGAGACATAGGCTTTCTTGGTTCTTCTGATAAAAGTTCTCGGGAAGTGGAAATGCTCCCGCATTCCCCTATCCTTGTTGTAGTATTTTTCAAAACCCTGCTTCAACAAGATGTTGATTGAATTGCAGGCTTCGTCTGGGCGCAGTCCCGTCAATATCAAAAAGTCCACATAGGCCCCATAACCCGCTGAAAGGGTCTTCTTTACGTCTCTGACCCACTCTATCATGGACATAAACCCCTTGTCTTGACTGTACAACGCTTGCTCAAACACGGATGCCTGTGCTTCTGGGGAGAATCTTGTCCATCGCAGGTCGTGCTTGCGCTTCAGTTCCTTCCACTCGTCATACCTCCCAAGGAATTTGGCCAAGTTTGCAAGCGACTTCATGGCTTCCCTCCTCTGCCCGTCAGTCAGTTGTTGAAGCTCCATTATCCTGCTTGGGCCGTCAGGACTTGTGAGGATATGGTGGTGCTTTTTTGCATAAAGCATCCTCAGTTTGACCGTGTTACTTCGATGATCAGCTTTGAGAAACGCTTCAAAGCCGCCCCAGTCAACATCAACTGCTACGACAGCTGCTGTTGACTTTGTTGATGGAAAGGTAGCCAATCCATCATACCTGCCTCCGGTAGACCATACCTCGGATAAGGCAGGCAACGCTTTGTGTATATTAGTGTTGAGCGTCTTCCCTGATTGCTCCGGGGGTTCGTTCGCCTTTATACCCGTCTTCTCTAATGAAGAAAACCGTAATCCTTTTAGGAGATGTAAATTTTAGGTAGTTTGATGTCTGCCTTACTCAAGGACAGAGTCTGGACAATGTTATCTGAAGTCGCTAAGCGTGGCGTCTACCCGCTGCATGGAAACAAGCTGGGCATCTACAGGATCCCAATTGAAATCACAGAGAAGTCTGAAATATCGAGCATTATGAACGACTTGCGCAGCTCGGGATTCAAGATGGATACCCATGCTGACAGAATCTATGTTACCCACAAGTGGACAGAAAGGGGTAACGACCCGATCACAGGGGAAGATCTTTCTGCGGATCTTAATATCACTGTTGAAATAGTGACTGGTGAGGTCGTTGATCTCATTTACCAGATTAGGCAGCTTGAATACTTTGGCGACCCATACTGGATAAAGAACTACAGGCAAAAGGCAGACCAGAACGCCAAGATGGTCATTGATACGATTATTCGAAATACCAAGATAGGAGACAAGTTGCTCGCCCACTGGCAAAAAGCTGAAAAACTAACGATGGAGCAGGCGCTCAAAAAGCTGGAGGAGCTTACACCGCTTGCCAAGAACCCAAAGCCCCGCAGCGCGACCGCGCCGCCACCGGCGGCAGCGTCTGCGTCACCCAAGCCTGCAGCAGCGGCTCCACAGATGCCACCGCCAACAGCGCCAGCAGCAGGCGGGGCCGGCCCGACCACAATTTCCCTGTCCGGCACAGGCACAAGCTACGGCAAGGTAGATGGCCCAATTGATCCAAAGTTCAAGGAAAAGAGGCAGCCTGTAGGCACATACCAGGGAATCAAGGTATGGGGACCGTACGATGCACCCGGCCAGCTTGGGATATGGGGTGAAAATGTATGTGTCGATTTTGACATCTGCGTTGCGGACGGT
>DASVCY010000212.1:0-2096 GCA_036381375.1 Nitrososphaera sp.
CAATAGATGCTTACAATCTCCGGAACATCTTTTAGTCTTGGCAGAACGTTTATGGGATATGCGTTCTTGATCAGAATCACAAGACTGTGTCCTGCCCCGATCTTGCTTGCATACTCTGTTGCAAGCTTTTCCAGACTGTCATCGTTGCCCTGATGCCTTATCAAACAAGGGCCGCTGGCTTCGCAAAATGATATTCCGAACTTGATGCCCGGAACGCAGTTTACCATGCACTCATACACATCCTCAACCGTCTTTATGAAATGACTCTGCGCCAGGATCAACTGTGTTTCCTCAGGCGGCTGTATCATGACACTTTGTAGTTCCATGACAGAGTGAAAGATGACAGGACATATTCATTTACTTTTAGCGTATCGAGTTTACCAAGAAATTCGATTGAAAAATAATCTCTCTTAAATGGTAATAGTTTTCTGCCTATTCAAGCTCTTTGAGCCTTTGGTCCACCGCCTCTAGATTGCGCTGCAAGAAATTCCTGTATTCGATGAGAATCTCTTTCTGATTCTTCCTGGCAATACCGTCTATTATGTCCAGCATTGATTCTATTTCATTGGAGATCCTGTCAATCTTGCCCTGCATTGCGATCTTTTCTTCAACCCCTATGCTGACAGATTGTATCAACTCCTTGATGGCATCTGCTGCTTCCCTCACTTGCGTAGAAACTTTTTCTCGAGCCTGCTCATAACTTGCGGGGTCTTTCTCATTGTTCTCTACGACCATATTCTTAATTGCATGAATGTGCGAATAAGAATTACTTAACAATCAAGACTCCTCTGCATGGTATACATTCCTTTGTCAATGACAGCAATCGAGCTTGCATTCTTAACACGCATACTTTTTGCTGCCTTTTTCTTGCGCGTTGTCCGACGCAGCCATACCTTCGATATTTGTTCCTTGTAGAAACTAACTTTCCTTGAAGAGGTGGAATTTTATGGTCAAATAGTGCCGCTTGATATGTGTCAAACACGATTGCAGTGCGTGGCACTAGAAACGCAGATTACATATGGTCCGCACATCAACCTACTTCGTGAGTCTTGATAGTGTACCTGTATCAAGCATTATGGTAAGAGATGTCAAGACAGTCGGTGAAAATGATTCGCTGCAGCAAGCATGCAATGTCATGCAAATCAACAACATTGGAAGCGTGGTCGTCGTAGCCAGCAACAAAGAATCCAAGGTTCCTGTGGGCATTGTCACAGAAAGAGACGTTGTAAAGCATATAGCAGCAGACCCCTCGCGCAGCCACCTTTCAGCGCGGGAACTGATGAGCCATCCTCTGATTACCATAAGCCCGAATACTTCGCTCAAGGATGCGCTTCTCCTCATTGTTTCCAGGGGTATACGCCGGCTTCCGGTGGTTGACAACGGGATCCTGGTAGGCATGGTGACTGACAAGGACATATACATGGCAATCGCTAGGAGCGAATCGCTAGCCTCCGCCATTATCAGTGACGAGTTGCTAGTAAATCGCATCAAAGAGCTCGAGCAACCATGGGTTTACAAACTCGATGAAATTCTTCACAGAAGGCTAGGAAGCCGCGGTAGTAGTACTGGATAATCTAAAGAGTTGAGCCCGGATAAATGAATGTACAGGAATTTCACGATATGCCTCTCGCAGCTTCAGAAGTTAGCGGCCTGGGCTTGCCAAACTGCTCTGCTATACGCTTGTACCAGTCAAGTTCCTGTTTGGACAGCGGCCTGATCTTTTTCATAGCCTCTTCGATGTGATGTGAACGCACTTTAAGTTCTTGAGCATGTTCCTCCGCTTCCTTTGGACTTGAATACTTTGCAATGTGCTCCCGCATGGCGAGCATGACTGCCGTCTGCACAAATGCCGCGATGTCAGCGCCAGTATACCCGTCTGTGCGGTCTGCCAGCTTTTCAATGCTTACATCCTCTGCAAGGGGAACCTTGCCCGCATGTATCTTGATTATCTGGAGCCTTGAATCCCGATCCGGCGGGGGTATGTACAGCATCCTGTCGAACCTGCCGGCCCTGAGAAGGGCAGGATCTACGATGTCGGGCCTATTTGTTGCGGCAATCACAACCACATTTCTCAACACTTCAAGGCCGTCGAGCTC
>DASVCY010000213.1:0-4135 GCA_036381375.1 Nitrososphaera sp.
CTCGTGGAATTCCTCAAACGAAAAGGAATAGAATTCAAGGTAGTCAGCTGACTAGATCTACAGAAAATAATACCCGACAGTAATTATACCATCAGAACCAATCCCGGGCGTATGCACCGCATAGCGTTGACAGAAGACACAGCAGAAATGATCTATTTCTGCAGCCAATGCAAAACCAAGTTCCTACTAGTGCAGGACGTGCAGAGCCACATGAAAAGTTTTGGACATGGCAAGATTTCAGGGCTGCCCATGGGATAATACCACAGGCACGCTATCCTACATAGTGGTATTCTCTGAATCCAGCCTTGTCTGCTGTTGTGCCGCCCAGCTTCACGAGCACAAATTCCTTTTGAGCGCGCACGATAGAGTCTGTGAACGCACGCTCGTTGCGGTGCAGCCTTTCGTATTCTTCCATCGACAGCTTTTGGCGCGGTCCAATGTCTGTGTCCAAGTCCATCTTGCTCACCACCTGCTTGTATTCCGGCTGGATTACCCCGCTGAAGACCATGGCGCTGCTTCCGCTGCCATACGATCCAAAGCCAATTCTCTTGCCTGCAAGGTCGGTGCCCTTCTTGAACTCAAATTCTAGCAGGCTCCGCAGGCCCATGTACATGGAAGCAGTATAGAGGTTGCCGATTATGGCCGACGCTTCAAGCGAAGAAGACATCTTGTTCTCGTAAACTTCATTATAGAAAGATGTCTGCATAAATGCACGCCTGAACCGCTCATCTGCCTTCATAAATTCAGTGTCAGCAAGGATTGATTCGATGGTGCCCCGCGGGTCCTTTGGCTGTGGCTCAGTCATCCCTACCTCCTTTATCACGTGATTCCATCGCGGAAGATGACGCCACTCATGCCTCAGGAGGTATGCAAGTGCCTTTTCTCCCATCTTTCTGTAAGGAAGATGCACTGCAAAAAAGTCAATATGGTCGGTTATGGACTCGCCGTCTTTTAGCTTGATCAATCCAGATTTGATCGCCTTTTCTTTGTAGGCGTCAAAAGCCTTCCTCACAGATATCAGGTACAGTAGGTTGGAATAGCTGCCGTTGACAAGCGGCGTTTCCTTGCCGAACGGGCGGTAAAAGTCGTATTCGTTCTTGATGGTCGTGGAAGCGACTTTTTGGTCAAACGCTATCAGGCGAGGATTTTCTTTGATCAAAAGAGCGACTGCGCCGGCTCCTTGTGTGTACTCGCCCGTAGAACCCATATCATATTTCGCAATATCGCTTACAATGACAATAGCCGCCTTGCCATTATTCTCCTCAGCCCTTATCCAGTTCGTATTGTCGTACAGCGCATAAGATCCGCTGACGCATGCGAACTTGCATTCAATACCGCCGGCGTGCTCAAATGAGCCTTCACCATAGATCTGTTCAAGCATCCCAATGACAAACGAGTTCATCGCCTTTGATTCGTCCAACGACGACTCGGTGGCGACATAGAGTCTGCCAATATCGTCAGGGTGAAGATGATTCCTCTGCATCAGCTTTAGGCACGCGTTTGCAGCCATGCATGCGGAATCCTGATTAGTGTCCGCAATGGCCATCTTTTTGATGCCTATACCGTACTCGAGCTTTTGCGGGTCAATGCCCCTTGCTTCCGCAAAATCCTTGTAATCGAGGTATAGTTTAGGTACATAGATAGCCAGATCGTCGATACCTACTACTGGCATTACTGGCATTCATACATCTATTAGCTCATTTAAAGGTATTTCTAGAGAAATTTGACCTGCATATACCAAATTATTTGAGCGCGTTAGTTGAGATTCTTCCAAAGGCCGCCGGCATAGCTCCTACTTCCGGCACTCATGTTGTCTTCCAGATTTTGCCGTCCTGTCTCATTTTGGACATATTCTGAGAAAGGCTGTGGCAGTTCTCCTCGCTTTTCATGCAATGCGTGTATGCAAGATATCGCAGGGAATTTGTATGGCTGTATGGATTTTGTAGTATGTTTTATATTCCTATAATAATATTATTAATAAGACAGGATGGGGCAGGAAGAACGGGACTTTCTTCAAAGGCTGTGCGACTCTGTCCTGAACGCTGACAAGACTGTCAGGTTTGCCGGCGTGATAAACAGCGAAGGCAAGCTCTTGATCGGCAGGTACCGTTCAGACATCCCCTCTCCGCTTATTAAGGCCAATTCAGAGATCGACCCAAAAGCTACTTCATTTTACAGCGCGTACCAGGCCCTTGCAGTCAACAAAAAGTTCGAGCCGGATCTTGGCCAGATCCGGTTCCAGATGACTGAATTTGACAAGGTGACTCTGGTGTCTATACCTCTCACCGCTACGCATGATAGGTTCCTCTGTATTTCGCTCGATGCACCGACCTACCATGAAAGGGTCATACCGAAAATCTTGGACATCATTGGTTGAGGCATCATCACATTTAAATTGTCAATGTGTCAGACTATCCTTACATCGACCAAACCGATGGGGAACAAACGGTCTGGCAGGGGCGCAGGTGAGAAGAACTGCGCTCTGCCAGACTATCATTCTAATCAACAATCCTGATATCCAGCTCATCGTAGGCGTCCTTTACCGCAAGCAAAAACAGGTCGTCTTCATATATCAGAAGCCAGTCCTTGATGCCTATCACAGGAATCTTGCGTACAAGTATCTTGCCTGTTTCATTTATTGTAGTCATCAGATAGGCAAAGCTGGGCTGCCTGACCTTTGTGGTTATCGTCTTGAAGAGAGCTTCTGGAAGCTCAATTCCGAGGCTACCTCCCTCGATGTTTATATTGACGGTATCGCCATACCTGTTTTCGACCTTGGCGGTGACATAGCTCTGCCCGACGTTGAATTGGTCGATGTGCAGCATCACCTTGTTCGTCGCAGATCTGGTGTCAGGGATTTCTGCGTACAGCTTTTCAGACAGACTGTCGTGGAACTCTTTTTTCATTAGATGCCCGGCATCTTGTTCCTTTGGAACCTTTGTGCGGCAACTATTGCGCCAATGATTCCTACTACTGCTGCAATCAAAACGCCTGCAGCAGGAAATTCCGGCACGACCACTATTCCCCTTGCGACACCATTTCTCGTCATGTCCACACCTTGGCCGTCTGTCACTATGCCCGTGACCTGTACTTCCAGCCTATAGGTCTCATCGCGTGGAAACATTATTGTCTGGGTGCTGACTCCGTCTTGCGCCACAAGGTCAGACTGGCTGTATACCTGAGTCCCGTTGAGATCAAATATCCTCAGGTTGTAATTCACATCATCGGTTATCCTCTGCCCGGAAAAGCCGTCAGAGAAGGCAAGCTTCAGAGTCGACTCGGTTCCTGCGCTCAGTTGGCTCGGGGTCCACTCGGCAAGTACGTTGACATTCCCCATATCAGTGAGCATCTCTCCGGTGGTCTGCGCGTTGTCTTCGGTCGCCGGCGCAAGAGTAAACGTCATTTCCGTTGTGCTGTTGGGAACCTGTCCAGCCATGCTCAAAATGTCATTCTTGTTGACCAGATAATGCAGAGTAAGATAATCTTCCGAAGTATACGGATCTATTGCAAGCATCCTGCCAGATATAGGGTTGCCATTGACGGTAGCAGCAAATGACTGAGCATCCCCCAGCCCGGCTAGCGACTTGGGGATCTGGACCTCTTCGTGGACAAAGATGTTTGTGTCTTCGAGTCTTGTGACATTCCAATCAAAGGGCATGGACCAGGTAAGCTGCTGCCTTTCGGCGTCAAAATTAAAGTCCTGCACTCTGTCATAGTAGGATATGATTGTCGTATTGTAGGGTTGTCCTTGATATTCTACTTGTTCTGAAAATATGTCCCCCACGCTTAGCCATGAATCAAACCTCGGGATCTGGTCAGGTGGGAAGAGGTTCCGAATGTTATCTATTCCAAGGATATCTATTCTAAGATGATATATGCCACCTTCAAGGAACATCGGACCACGGATGTTCACAGTTCCTCCCGGATCAGCCACCCACGCATTCAGAAATTGTTCGCGTGTTCCAAGGATTTGCACATCGCCTTCTGTAGGCTGTATCTTTAGCTGGAGGATGCCGTTGTCAGAATAAAATGTATCTGTAAAGAGAGGTTCGGCATTCTCTCCGACCCCTTTTTCAGCGGTGATAATGAATGAAGTGGCCCGGATTGTCTGATTAGTGTTGGCATCATATAGCCG
>DASVCY010000214.1:0-11791 GCA_036381375.1 Nitrososphaera sp.
AAAGCCCCAGTACTTTGTGAGTTCCTTTTCGAATGAAGAAAATTGATCTTCATTCAAAAAGTCGCCGCAGTTCTTGTGGTTCGCCACGACCTTCATGCCGACGAGCTTGAAATCCACCTCATAGAATGTAACCTTGGGGCAGTTGCACATTTCTATATGCAAATAATAATCCTCCTTTGGGCCTACTTATTTGTTTAGATATAGAAAAAACATTTATCAGTTGCCATCTTCCTATTTTTATCAATGAATTATAGATTTCTCGCCTTTGCGTTGGTTGCTTCGTTGCTCGCATTTGGAGCATCTGCAGTCGCTCTGAGCGGCAGCGCGTATGCGCAAGGGGACGATGTATGGTACCCTGGAGAAGGTGTCAAACAAGACATGTTTGTAACCTACAGAATCCAAGAACTTGACACGAATGATGAGCGGCCATATGAGATGACGTTGTATTTCCAAGAACAGCAGGATGGGGACTGGATAGTCCCGGCCTTTGTAGTGGATGATGATGGTAGCGTTATTGAAGGTACAATGAAGCTTTCGCAAAGCATGGCCTACCTCGCAGGCGGGAGCGATGTTCCTCAGGAGATGAACGATTACATTGGAGGATACTCTGGCTCGCTCCATTGGCTTGACTCATTTACGACAAGGGCGGAGCCCAAATCTCTGGCTCCGGGCACTAACTGGGGCAGGACCGGATCTATAGGCGGTTCTGATATCATAGTAAGTGGGCCAGAGACCATTACTGTTGAAGCTGGCCAGTTTGATACCACACTTTTGACATTGCACAAGGGCGTGACTAGCAGGATATGGGTAATGAATGAATTCCCATTCCCGATCAAGGCGGAATTCTTTACGGACAGCGCGACGGGTAACCAACAGATTCAGTACAAGTTCGAACTTTTAGAAACAGGTATGGGTAGACCAGAAGCACCATCCAGTACCGAACGGATTCCGACACCCCCCATTACAGGTAAGACCGGCAGGGGCGAATATACTATATCTTTGGACTGGGAACCAGCTTCAATCGAACCTGGAAAGCCTGTGATCTTTAGCATAAGCTTGTCCGATCGTTCGGGCTTTCCTCTGGAAAGGGCAAACTATGACTTTATCATCAAGAACAGCAGCGGAGGCGTGATACAGGAATTCAGGAACCAGAATGCAGACGCAGAGTTTGGCACTGGCACGCACGAAGTGGTGTTTGACAGCCCTGGCGGAATGACAGCCACAGTCATCGTCAACTCTGTTAGCGGTCTGCCGGCTGGAGGCGCAGTTGGCTTTACCGAGAATGTCGACTTTAACATCGTGGTTGTACCAGAATTCCCTGTCAGCGCAGTAGTAGTGGCGGCAGCCGTGGTCGGCTTGGTAGTGCTGATGACGAGGGCGAAAAGCGCAGGATTGGGCGGCCTCTTTGGAAGTAAAGGCACCCTCTAAACCTCCTTTTTTCCTTTTTTCACAACGAATTTCGTTTTTTCCACTCCTTCCTTCATACATAACAGCAAAATTTAAAAAGGCAGGTTCTGATTGTATAGCAAATGACATTACCAAAGGGATACGGAAGTGGTGGTAAGAGGACCGGTGGCGGGGGAGGCGAAAGCCGCGACGACATTGAGCGCATGATCGGCCGCAGAGTCGAAAACATGAAAGGCATCTATATCCTAGGGTTTGCTCTGTGTTGGGCTGCAACCGCTGGCGGAGTCTATGTAGGCGTAACTGTCTACCCGTGGGCATATCCGTTACCGAGCGGCATTTACGCGCTCTGCGTCCTGACCGTAATCGAAGGACTTGGATTCTTCTTCATCATGAAGATCGCTAACGAAAAGCCGGTCAGAGCTTGAGAACTTTCTCTCTTTTTCCTCTTTTTGTTTTAAAGCATATAAGATAACTAACCTGATGCACCTACAGCATATTATTTTCTCATGCGAAAAAATAGAACCACTTTTTGTCCTGAAGTGATGCCACACCCTGTTTGAAACCGTCGAACACGAAGGATCAGTACGCCAGTACGAGTCGTCCTTTGATACCCTGCAGCATGCTTTTCCAGTACCATGAACTCTGCTGATGCTGTCAGTATCCAGAAAGGTACCGGAGGCACCCTGTGCTCTTACAGGTCTGTTTTTCACCTGCTCTGATTTGTAAATCAGGACACACACCCTGCTTGCAGTACCTTGCCATCTAGTCTTGAATCCTATGCCCTGCTCCTGTAGAGTTCGTTTGCGACGTCGAACCGGACGGCACGGTCGCGTTATACCTTCAGTACCAGCAGCAGTAGCAGTAGCTCTTGCGTCTCGGTCAAGTTCTAACTTGCAGAAGTGCACCAGTTCTACCCACCCGTCAAGAACCACATCTCAAGCCCGACAGGACCGGGAAGCTGATGGCTGCTGCTATTGTTGTCGTCAGGGACGGATGAGAAGGATGTCCAACGTTATGCCAGCAACCGAATCTCAATACAATCTTCTTTCATCACTCAAGAATTTTCATATTTTTTGAGGTCTTATCATACTTTATTCCCTTCCAAAGGTGTCATAGTGCTGCAAGATCTGAATTTCGCACCTCCTTCCGGCCCGCATAAAAATTAATATACTACGTCTCTATCTGGGTAGATAATGGTCTGGCTTAGACGTACAACGCACTATTTGTTCATAGTAGTCGTTGCTGTAAACAGCACGCTGCTAACCATCAACGCAGGAGACTATATCTTCTACACAGACTGGATGTGGACCTCCTTCGTAGTATTCTCGATCTCGCAATCGACCATGCTCGTTGTGGGTGCGATATACTACATGCTCTTCACAGGAGTTCCAGGAACTGCCACATACTACGCCACGATTATGACAATCTACACATGGGTCGCAAAGGGTGCATGGTTCGCACTGGGCTATCCGTACGACTTCATCGTAGTCCCTGTTTGGATACCTTCAGCAATGCTGTTGGACCTCACATACTGGGCTACAAGACGGAACAAGCACGCTGCAATCATCATTGGCGGTTCACTAGTTGGCCTATCACTCCCGCTGTTCAACATGGTCAACCTACTGCTCGTCAGGGATCCACTCGAAGTGGCGTTCAAGTATCCGAGACCAACACTGCCTGCATACATGACCCCAATCGAGCCCCAGGTAGGTAAGTTCTACAACAGTCCGGTAGCGCTAGGTTCAGGTGCAGGAGCGGTACTGTCCGTCCCAATCGCTGCGTTGGGTGCAAAGCTTAACACGTGGACATACAGATGGATGGCCGCGTGGAGCAAGTGGGACTAAACCTCCCCTTTTTCCTTTCTTTTTCATCTTTTACAACTCGCCTCAAGTTATGCAAGCTCCATGAATTCTGAAAACGCTTAAGACGTTTGAAATCAATCTATCATCTACCCACACATGAACGTCTTTGACTGCATAGCCACAAAGCTCGATGTGCGAGAGTTCAGCCCGCACGATGTTCCGTTTGAAATAAAACGCAGAGTACTTGAAGCAGCTCGAATGACTGGCACGGGTCTCAACACTCAACATTGGCGTTTTATCTTGGTAGACGGAAAGGACCAGCTGAAAAAGCTTGCAGAAGATAGCACGAGTGGCACGTGGGTGGCAGGAGCCAACTTTGCAATTATCGTACTGACAAATCCGAGTTACAATTTCCACTTGATTGATGCCGGAAGAGTTCTGCAGAATATGCAGCTTGCAGCTTGGGAGAAAGGAGTGGCTTCTGGGATATTCACGGGCATAAAAGAAGAAAAGCTTCGGAACGATTTCGCGATACCAAAAGAACTAAGCATCGCACTGATCGCGGCCTTTGGTTATCCCGCAGGAAACCTAATTGGCAAGAAAGACAGGGTTTCGCTTGACAAATTAGCATACCATGAAAAATACGGCAATCCAATAACCGGAGGATAGTAGCAAAGTATACCGCGAGGAGGAGCCTTTTTGGACTCTGAAAAGAAACTTCAACGATCCAGGCTTTGCCCCGCTTGGCCTAACCAAAGAAAACCTTATCTTCGACACATGCCTAATAGATATATGGCAGACTCGATAATGAGTTACGCTATAGCAGCAGGGATCTTTGCATTCTTGACTGCCATACTCTTTGGCACGAGGGGAGCAAGGAAGCGCTCGCATGACGAGATGATGCCTTCAGAAGGCAAGCATTCCGAAGCAGCTTGACTTGTTCATGATTCGGCGCGGCATCGGCTCTACGAGCTTTACAAGAGAGGGCAGGATGTACAAAATGGTGGGGTCGGCCGGATTCGAACCAGCGGCCTCCAGCGCCCAAGGCTGGCATCATACCAAGCTAGACAACGACCCCGGTGAAGAGCTCTGCCAGCAACGTGCAATTTTAACCTAATGAACAAATTGAAACGGGTTCTTTCTTGCCTTGCGGAACTTCCCTATTATTGGTATAGGGTAGCCGCAGTTCTTGCAACGGTTGTCGCCGTCCAAATTCCAAGACTCGATTGTATAGCCATAGCGGCCAATTACGACATTCTTGCATTCTGGGCAATAGGTGTCTTCAAGTGGGTGGCCCGGCACATTTCCGAGATACGCGTACTTCAGGCCCTCCTGCTTGGCTATTGCATGATGTTTTTCCAGCATCTCAACAGGTGTGCTGTCAAAATCCAGCATTTTGTAGTCAGGGTGGAATCGCAAAAAGTGTATCGGGGTATCGGGCCCAAGCTCATCATGCACAAACCTGCAAAGCTTTCTTGCAGCATGCAAGTCGTCGCCTGCATGCGGCACGATAAGATCCGTTATCTCTACGTGGATCCTTGTCTTGTCGCGGATTTCTTTGAGCGTCTGGAAAATCGGGTTTGCATCAGGTATGCCTATGTATCGTCTGACAAATTTCTGCTCTCCACTGCCCTTAAAGTCGACAGTGATGCAGTCCAAAAACTGTCCCATCATTCTCACAGACTCGGGCGTATCATAGCCGTTTGATACAAAGATGTTGAAAATTCCCCGCTTGTGTGCCTCGATGCCACAATCGCGGGCAAACTCGATAAAGATTGAGGGCTCGTTGTAGGTATAAGCGATTCCTTGCGAGCCATAACGTGCAGCGGTCTCGGCGACTTGTTCCGGCGTCATCTCTGCACCTTCTACCTTGCGCCTTTGCGAAATGTCATAGTTCTGACAGTACTGGCAGAGCCAGTTGCACCCCGTAGTTGAAATTGAGAATATGTCGGTTCCAGGCATATAGTGCGTGACAGGTTTCTTCTCGATCGGGTCGACGTGGCCGGCAATAACTCTGCCATAAACAAACAACCGCAGCTTGTTATTCATAACGCCCCTGATGCCGCAGAGCCCGATCTTGCCTTCAGGTATTTCGCACAGCCTTGCACAGGCAGTGCATTTTATCCTGCCGTTTGGCAATGCCGTATAGAGCTCGGCTTCTTTGCCTGGAAGGTTCGTCGCCTGCACCTGAGTTAATTGCGCGTTCTAATCATATAAATCCTCAGAGTGTGCCTAGCCCAGAGCTGCAGCTTCCCTATCCATGATTTCTGCCAATCTAACATCATAATCTGTAATCTTGTTATCAACGCTCCATGTGTACAGGTACGCAGAAACCGTATCGTAATTGTTGGTCCAGTCCGGATGGTGGTTCATCTCTTCTGCTTCTAGTCCGACTTTGTACATGAACTGGAAAGCTTCGGAAAAGTTATCGAACTGGAATGTCTTGTGGAGCTTGCCATCAACAAGTTCCCAGCCCTTTAGTTCCATCTCAAGCAAATTCTGAATTTCGTTTTCACTCAATATAGTGTAGTTCATGTCGCGGGGATCGACTGTTGTTGGAGTGATTATAAGCGATGGTACCGGCCGTACACTGTTATTGACGTTATCCGAATATGGGATAAGATCAACCTTTTTAGTCCATCCGTCGAAGGTTGCAGTTACCGTGAACTTTGATCCCTGTAGACTATGAAAACCAATGGCACTAGCAGCGAGCTGCATCGAACCATGGTCTGCAGAAGCTGGTGGGATAAAGAATAGAGGAGAAGCATAAGTCACGTTATTTGACGGTTCCGCATATAGAGGAGGGGAGTTGTTGGTCGGCCCATCATAATGATGGTATGTGAACAGCTCGATTGGACCGCTGGCTGCCCAGGTTAGCGTTCCACTGTAGATCACATCGTCTGCAAGCGGCGGTAGAAACATCACAACTTGATGGGTTTCATGGCCAGCCCCAGGATCCTGAATAGATGTCATCGTCCTGGTCACAAGCACTTTACCCAGCATGTCCTCTGCCTCCACGGGCTGCTGCACCGGAGAGGAAATGATACTACTACTGTAAATGATGAGAGCAACTACAGAAGAAACGCCGACAACTGCCAGGATAACATTATTTCGTCTTTTAGCAAAAAACCCTTTTCTGCCATTAGTATCATCGCTCCGGCTGTCTGACATAAAGATGCATGAAACAATCCACTATAAAAATTTGAACAGACGTGCACGGTCAAGCAGCGACGCGCACAAGCTCTATCTCGTTTGATTTTCCCTTGATCTCTGTCGGTTCGGTATAGTCGTGTTTGCCCCACGAAACTCTTATGTCCGCATGAAGCTTGTGTGTACCGGAATCAAGATCGCTTCCGCTCAACTCGATCACCTTGTTGACATCGAACAGCAGCGATCTGGCTTCTTCTTCAGTCAACGGGTAGAATGGTGCCTCGTCCTTGACTATAGACACCCAGATCCTGTAGGGGATCTTTGGATTGCGTGTCCAGAACAGTGCTGCTTTTCTTACAAATCTTAGTGGCACGATTATCTTTCTTCCGGACTTGATGTCGACTTCCATCGTCATCCTAAAGCCGTTGTCATGTTTGTTGTAAGCACGCTCCCAGTTCTTTTGCGTAAACGCTTCCCTTATCGCACCATCTATCTTGAAGCTCAGGCTGAGTGTAAGGGGCTGGCCGGACTTTACGCTGTCCTGTGACTTTTCAAGAGTTGCGCCGGCGATGAAGCTATCAGCCATTTTTTCGTCCTGATGGTATCATTTATATCCTCAATAAGTAGTTGTCTGTATTACGCTCATGCAGGCAGAAATTTCAGATGTTAAAGATAATGAAATTGAGCTAAAAATACGTGAAGAAGATATCTCCATTTTATACATAATCCAGCACGAGCTCTTGAAGGAAAAGAGCGTGGACTTTGCTGGTGTTATCCAAAAGCATCCGTTGACAAAGGAATACCAGATGAGAATAGCCACAAAGAGAAAGGATCCAGTGGAAGTCATACAGGATGCGGCTGCATCTGTTCAAGAATATTCCAAAGAACTGTTCAGTATGGTCAAGTCCGCCCTCAAGAGCTAACAGAGAGGCTTTTCCAAGTTGCGCTTCTGTCCAAAGTGCGAAACTCGCCTTCGGCCCGCGCCCGGTGAAGAGATAATCATCACCTGCCCCAAGTGTGGCTACAAGGCAAAGCGTGAACAGGAAGAAAAACCCAGAAAACAGGAAGAAACTAGAAAGCCCAGCAGCTCAGACGCTTCGCTCAAGGTCATGGACGGGGAAGGCGTTGAGGCCCTGCCAACTACAAACATTGAGTGCCCAGAATGCAAGAACGACACTGCCTTTTGGTGGATGCTGCAGACAAGATCTGCCGACGAAGCAACCACGCAATTCTACAGATGCACCAAGTGCAACCACACTTGGCGCAATTATGCCTAGCAGTCGGTTCCGATATCTTTAAAATCCGATGCAGCTGCCACATACAGTAATTTGGTATTTGTAGCTAGGAGCAAGTCGCCTGAAGAGTGGAAGGCTGTAGCATCTGCAATCTCGACCCTTGTTGACGAGGCAACGTTCGAAGCTGCCGCAGAGGGAATCTCTTTCCGCGGCATGGATCCATCCCACATTGCACTGATTGATATCCACTGGCCAAACCACGCGTTTGAAAGGTACGAGTGCGACAGTCTGGTAAAGTTTGGCATAAGAGTCGACGAATTTTCAAAGCTGATCAGGAGGGCAGATAAGAAGGACTCGATAGAAATCTCACTTGCCGATGACAGCATGCTCCACGTAAAGATGTCAAACGGCTACAAGCGAGAGTACAAGACCCGCCTGATAGAAAGCTCGGCAAGTTCTACCCCCCTGCCAAAGCTCAATTTTAACTCCAAGGTAGTGCTTACCGCAGATGCCTTTGACAAGGTGCTGTCAGATGTTCAGGTGGTCTCGGAATACATTTCGCTGGAATCAAAATCTGACAAGATCAATTTTTCAGGAAGAGGCGATTCGGGTGAGGCCGAAATCGTGCTTGAAGCGGGCAACGAAGGACTTGAAGAGCTAGCCGTCAAGGAAGAAAGCAAGGCCACCTATAGCCTCGACTATCTCTCAAAGATAACCAAGGCGGTGGTCTCTATGGGCGGCTCGGTGACAGCAGAATATTCGAGCAAGATGCCCCTCAGACTGGAATTCAAGATAGCAAACGTAGGCAGGATACACTTCTACCTAGCTCCTAGGGTCCAGGATTAGCATATGCGCCTTGTGATGAAGTTTGGCGGCACTGCGGTCGATTCGCCAGACAAGGTCAGGCACGTTGCTCAGTTGGTGAAATCGCACAAAAAAGACAATGATATTGTGTGCGTTGTTTCAGCCGTTCGCGGCATGACCGACGGCCTGCTTTCAATAGCGGACAGCGTCAAGCGTGGCGATAAGACATCCATCGACGAATTTGTGAAAAAGTCGGCCAAGATCCATGCTGACATTGTAGAAGGCGCAATTTCGGACAAAAGGCTAAAGGACGGGGCCAGCGAGGCTGTGAAAAAGACAATCAGTGAGCTTAGAGACGTGCTTGCTGGCATCGTGCTCTTGGGCGAGGTGACGCCCAAGTCGCTCGACTACCTGATGTCGTTTGGTGAACGCCTCTCAGCGCCAATAGTCTCATTTGCGCTGCAAGATATTGGCATCAAGTCTAATTACCTCACTGGCAAGGAGGCAGGCATAGTCACAGATGCCAACTTTGGCGAGGCCAAGCCGCTGATTGACACTACAAAGCTTCGGGTAAGCCACAAGCTAGAGCCAATGCTCAAAGAGGGTTCAGTTCCGGTGGTCACCGGGTTTATCGGCGCTGACCAGTACGGCAACATCACCACCATAGGCCGAGGAGGCTCGGATTATACGGCGACGATAATTGCAGCAAGCATCGGCGCGCACGAAGTGTGGCTCTGGAGCGACGTGGACGGGCTGATGACTGCAGACCCGAAAATAGTAGAAGATGCACAGGTGCTCCGGGAAGTGTCGTTTGCAGAAGCCATGGAAATGGCACTCTTTGGTGCAAAGTATATGCACCCGCGTGCGCTTGAGCCTGTGATCGATACCAAGATCCCGATAAGAATTCGCAATACGTTCAACGTAAAACATTCCGGCACCCTAATTACCCAGAATCCGAGCAAAGAGTCTCAAAAGATAGTCAAGTCGGTAAGCGCGATCCGGCACACGGCCCTCATTGACGTAAGCGGTGGCGGAATGGTGGGGACGCCAGGAACTGCAGCCAAAATATTTGATACACTTGCCAAGAACCGCGTAAACATCATGATGATTTCGCAGAGCCCGTCAGAGTCAAGCATTTCAATGGTCGTCAGAAAGTCGGATCTTGACAAAGCTACTACGACACTGGAGCTCAGCCTTCTTGGCAAGGTGATCAAGCGTATAAATGTCAACGACGATGTCGCGGTCATTGCAGTAGTTGGATCGGGAATGCGCGGCATCAAGGGAGTGGCGGCCAAGGTGTTTGGCGCGGTTGCAAAGCGCGGAGTAAACGTCATAATGATCGCTCAAGGTTCGTCAGAGCTGAACCTAGCGTTTGTCGTAAACGACAAGGACTGCGAAAGGGCTGTAAGGGCGCTGCATGAAGAGTTTGAGCTGGCAAGGGCTGCTGGAAAAGGATAAATTGCATCCCCTCAATCTCAGTTTTTGCAAACATGAGTGCTAGAAGGGGCAAGTTGTACGTAGTTGGTATCGGACCGGGCAGCCATGACCACATGACCTATCGCGCGAAGGAGGTCATTGGTGAAAGTGAAGTCATCGTAGGTTATGATACGTACGTAGGTCTTGTCGAAGACCTGATAGTCGGAAAGGAGGTCTACCGATACGCCATGACGCAAGAAGTCGACCGGGCCAACCAAGCTATTGATTTTGCAGAAAAGGGCAAGATCGTTTCGCTCGTATCATCGGGCGACCCCGGTATTTATGGTATGATAGGCTTGATCTATGAAATCTTGGCGGAAAAAGGATGGGATAAGGACAAGGGAATCTATGTTGAATGTGTGCCTGGAGTTTCCTCACTCAATTCATGCGCGGCACTTGTGGGATCGCCGCTTATGACAGATTTTGCAGTCGTTAGCATGAGCGACCTGTTGGTCCCATGGGACATCATTGTAAAGCGCGTTGAAGCGGCGGCTTTGGGCGACTATGTCACAGTCATTTACAATCCTGCTAGCAAGAAGCGTGTACACCAGCTGCGCGATGCACGCGAGATATTCCTGAAATACAGAAAGCCGGAAACGCCAGTTGCAATCGTCAAGGGCGCATACAGAGAGAGCCAACGGGTGGTCTTGACGACTCTGGACAAGATGCTCGAGCATCAGGACATGCTCGGAATGATAACTACCGTCATCGTGGGAAATTCGTCTACTTTCAACTACAAGGGCATGATGATAAACCCCCGAGGCTACACATCCAAGTACGAGCTGGTCAAACAGACGATGCAGTAACAAGATTAATTTTTCAGGATCGCTTTTGTTGAAATCGGATTCTACAAAATCTATTAACTTGCTTAATATTAAAAATTAAAAGGAAAAAGGGTGGTTGTGGCTTTTAGATGACTTGCCACGGTCTTGTTGCGAAAGTCACGCCAAGGCCTGCGCCAATGATTACACACTGGTAGACGATGTTGCTATATGGAATTGGTTTCAGTATCGGCTCGCCGCTTACGTTCACTGTCGCACCCCTGCCGAGACCTGGGCCTACGTGCTCTACGTTGAGCTGTGTGTGTACATGGTATGTTCCTGGTTCGAGAGCCATTACAGTGATCTCGTATGGAATCGTTGACCCTGGTGGGATGTCGAATATGTTACCTGGTGGATCTCTGCTCAAGAACTCCCATCTGTTGCCGGCATTCGATGATTCGCTGAACAGTGACAGCCATGCTCTAAGTGGCCTATTGACCAAGCTCCTGAGCTCGCCTGTTACTGTCAGTGTCTCGCCTGTGTTCAGTGTCTGGTCAGAAAATTGCTCATTATCAATCCTTACGAATCTGCTCTGAAGCTGTGCCTGTACACCGTGTGCCTCTGCGTTTTGGAACGCTAACGCGAATGCTGACAGCACCATGACAGTCGCAAGAGCCGTCACGACCAACGTCTTGCTTTCCATCATATCCCTATATCTTAGGTAGACCAGAAAGAACAAAGATATATACTTTTATGGTGCGGCTTTGGAAGCCGAATTTCGCATTGTATTAATGCTAATTAGTGGCGAGTGCAAAGGTGTAGTGGTAGCGCTTGTCTGCTTCTAGGGATGCTTCTTCAACTCGATTGGCTCTTTCAAGCATTGAGGAGATAGGGCCGGCTACTGAGAAACGTCTCAAGGAGGCAGGTTTTAGGTCGATCCGAGACCTTCTTGTTAGGGGACCGGTCGATATCGCAGAAGCTACCGGGATGGAGATGGACGAGTCTGTAGAAATATGCAACAAGGCCAGGGTGATGCTTGAAGAGCTGGGAATAATAGAGAAAAGCTTTATCACAGCAACCAGCCTCTACAGCAGAGCAAGGGAACGCATATCGACGGGTTCAAAAAGCTTTGATGATCTGCTCGGAGGAGGTCTAG
>DASVCY010000215.1:0-6405 GCA_036381375.1 Nitrososphaera sp.
CGCGTAAGGCCACAGAGCATCTCTGGGTGCGAATAGAAGAATGCTCACACCCATCTGCGATAGATGCGGCATCGAAATGGGGCAAGAACTCCCCTTTTTTGGACCGGATCTAAAGTAGGACATTGGAGTTGGAATTTGGCCTGTGCACACGATTAAATAACGCTATCAATTTTGAATTGAACGGGCCGTTAGCTCAGCTTGGTGGAGCGTTCGACTGATAATCGAAAGGTCGAGGGTTCAAATCCCTTACGGCCCATTTTTCCTCTTTGGTTCGCAATCAGGCGATATTTGCGCTGAAGATTGCAATAATGGATGGTTCTGCATCAGCCAATAGAATAGATTCAAAGTTCTACATCACAAATTTAACAAGAAGAAGGGTATGGGAAATAGAGAAACCCCACACCGTTTACAATACCCATGCGAACCTTCTTAAATATTGCTACCTTCATCGTTCATTCTTCAACGTACGAAAAACATTCCGAGAATAGCACGTTTGTGGATGGAAATCTGCCCATTCCGGGCTTGCTCCCCCCCCACTACTTCATCCTTTGTCAAGGCGACCAACCCACAGTTAGATCATCGAGGCTCTGTCCTCAAACTTGATCGTGATGGCAGCGGTCGTAGATATCCCTTGTGCTTCATAATTGAAGATGTCATATAATCTGGATTCAACAATAGAAAAGGAATGTCTTTGAATTAACTTCCGAATGACCTGTAAAATCTGGCCCAAATTACTACTTATGCCAATATTATTATGGGGTCTGTCAATGTGGGGATCCTGCTGTTCTTGTTTGTGCCTCACATCCTCGCTGTCATGGCAACTGCAGCAGCTGCTGCTGTGGATAACGGGCAGATAGTGCTGGCCTCTGAATACCTGATCCCTATATTTCTGGGAACCATATTTGTAGCCGCGTTCTTTTCGTCAAAAACTAAGGTTCCTTATACGATGATGCTTGTTGCGATTGGCATCGTAATCTCTGTGCTTAGCCTATCTCCAAGCTTTGATATTATTGGAACCGACTTTGCGATAGATCCGAAACTCATTATCGATTTCCTTATCCCACCATTGATTTTCGAAGCAATGATGAAGATAAACTATGACGAGTTCAAGAAAGTGAGGCTACCTGCCCTGCTATTGGCTACCTTGGGTGTAGTTGTCGCAACACTGGTCGGTGGGTTCTTGCTCTTCTATGTAGCAGGTTTACCTTTCCTAGTTGCGTTTGCTTTTGCTGCACTTATAGCCCCAACAGATGCTGCAATGGTGATCGAGGTATTCAAGAAAGTCAAGGTGCCAAAATTGCTCTCTACATTGATGGAGTCAGAATCAAGCTTTAATGATGCCACCGGCATTATTGCATTTTCGTCTATTGTTGCGGTTGCATTGGCGTCTGGCTCTTCCATTGTGGGAAGTGGAAGTGCTATGACTGTTGGGGTCATCGATTTCAACCTCATTGGGGAAGCGGAGCATTTCGCCATAGTGTTTTTTGGAGGAGCCGCAATTGGCTTGGGACTGGCAGCTGCCACCCACCGGCTTCATGCGTTGATGGACGATCCTTTTTCAGAAACGGCCCTTACCGTGGCAACGGTATTTGGTTCCATGGTCGTAGCCAATGCTATTGGTGTATCTGGGCTCGTAGCCGTCGCACTTGCTGGCCTGTATTTTGGAAACGTGACGATAAGGAGGGAAACAGTTATCAGCCACAGGGTTAGAGAGTCCGCTTTTAGCTTCTGGGAGATGGCAGCATTCTTTGCAAACTCGGCTGCATTTCTGTATCTTGGCGTCACGATGGATTTGACAAAAATTCCGGGGCATCTCCCACTCATCGGTCTTGCGTTTGCAGCCGTACTGCTGGCTAGGGCTGCATCCGCCTATCCGATATTGGCAGCCACAAACAGATTCACTAAAGACAAGATACCCTTGTCGTGGAAGCATGTCGTTGTTTTAGGTGGGATGCGGGGAGCAGTGTCAGTTGCACTGGTTGCATCCCTGCCTGATAGCGAGTTCAAATCTATGCTGGAGACAATTACTTTTGGAGTAGTGCTCTCGTCATTGATAATCCAATACGTTGTGCTGACATCATACGTGAAGAGACACTTTAGCCAAGATGATTTGAAAGAAAAGGCTGTAAATGAATAGTCTGCGAAAGTAGGTCTGACATCAGAGCTCACCGATTTGTTCACATGCCTTATCGGAGAAGAACTTTCAAAATAAACTGGGAAGCGTCCAAACCTGAACGTGCTTCCCGGCGGCGCTAGTAAAGAATTCACAGCAGGAACACCACGGCCAACAACAACAACAAGAACTCTGCACCACAAACCTTACCGCGTGAAAATGCCTCTATCAAGCTGAGCATCATCTTTTGACAGTCCACGCTTTAGGATGCACTCTGTTCGTGTGCTCATAGGGATTTACACTCTTTTTCCCTTTTGCATCAAATGTTTTTTGTGCATATATAGTAGTAGTCCTTCCTTGATGCGCTTTGGTAACGGATTGATAAGTTCATTTGCCAGCTTGTCTGCTGTCAAGCCTCTATCCTTTGATTTTTTTCCTTGACTATGTTTGCTGGATGTTCCCCCTTTTACTGTTACCCTAGGGGACCAGCAATCCTCTGGTATGCGCCAATCGATAATATCGGCTGATGGCAATCAAAAATATTGGTTCCTCGAATCAAAAGAGCCTGCAGATTAACCAAACGTTCAAGAGCAAACGGAATAGCAAGAATCTCGAAGAACTATCTGAGTGATTGTAAATTTTGCATTAGGTTATCGCCATGGAACCCTCCTCCTAAATTTGCAATTTCAAATCCCTTACGGCCCACCAAACTCTCACCCCCTCCCATCGCTCATAGCATCTAAAGGGAAGATTTATGCGGATTACTTAAATAGTAAATTTCAGTGCTACTAACTAGTAGTTGTGTTTAATACCAGTTCGTATACAAAGAATGTTATTGTATTATTTTTACTAGCCGCAGTAGCCTCGTCGCTTTCTATAATATCATTTCAGTATTCTCGGGAGATATCGAGCGAAATCCGTAAAGCCGCTTCTGAAGACATTATTGCCCATGCAGAAGATGAATCATTCGACCTGTCCAGAATTATAGTTAACAAGATTGATTCCGTGACAACCAACCTTGAAGTACTGGCCAGCGCGCCTTCAATTCAGTCTGGAAGGCCGCAGGGAATCGATCAACTTTTTGATGCCGCGCAGTATTCCACTGAAGAACTTACCGAATACTATATGTGGCTCGATTCTGATGGCTCAATAGTATCCGCGAGCAATATTGCGAGGGCAAGCTACCAATACAACTCCATGTGGAAATCTGAAAAGCCTCCCTTCTTGACCGAACCTCAAAAGACTGCAAGCATCTATTATAGTAGCATAGTTCATTCGCCTACAGATTCAGTAGATCGTCTTTACATATCTTATCCAATAGTGAATGCCTCACAACAGGGGGAGAATTTGATTGGAGATTTTAGAGGTGTAATCGTGGCATCGATAAGAATAGACGTATTAGGTAGCATCCTGACAAACGAGCTTTCGCCTACATTTGAAAGCGATGCCAGCCTTGCAGACATATCGGGCCAAATGATTTACTCTGTAGAAAGCTCTGCCATTGGAAAAAGCATAATTGAAAACCCCGTTTATTTGACTGCTCCTATCCTGAATAACTTGAACGATGATATATCAGCCAAAGTTACTGAATTTGTCAAATCTACAAATACCGACCACCGGAATCAATTGATAAGTATCAATGTCGAAGGCAAGACCATCACAATTGCATCTTATCCAATAATTCAAAAGGGCATGCATTTCTGGACTCTTTACATTATTGCACCCCATGTTTTCACCGATAATGTAGATGCTCTGCTGGCAGAACAAGATACCTATACAACGATGACTTTAGCTATTATTGTAGCAGCCGCAATCGGCCTAGGCTATCTTTTCCTCTTATGGAACAAAAGGCTCGAGGCCACTGTGAAAAGAAGAACTATTGAACTCAATAAATCAAACGCTTCCTTGTTAGAATCCAATGCGCAACTGCAGAAGGCAAATGAACAGCTCAAGGTTCATGCCAAATTGCAGAGAGAATTTGTGAATATTGCTGCGCATGAGCTGAGGACTCCAATCATGCCAATTCTTGGAATCGCCGAACTGTTGGAAGCAAAGTTCCGGCATTCCGAAATTGATGAGATTACACTAAAGAGGAGCGATTTCGAAATCCTCTCACGCAATTCTCGCAGGCTAGAAAGGCTTGCAAATGATATCTTGGATGTAAGCAGGATTGATACGCAGTCGATGCATCTGAACATCGAATCTTTTGATCTTTATGATCTAATACAAAATACTGTAAATGATATTAAGAATCAATTTCCAAATTACAAGGTGGAGTATGACGTGCTGGCCGAAAAAGGACTCTATCTTAGCGCAGACAAGTCCAAGATCGGTCAGGTGCTGTGGAATCTCTTGAGCAATGCTACCAAGTTCACGGATGAAGGCAAAATTACAGTTGCTTGCAAAATAGACAGGCAAGAAACCCGTGGTCAAGACATGGTTACTCTTTCGGTGTCAGATACTGGAATTGGAATTGATCCAGATATCATGCCAAGACTATTTACGAAGTTTACAAACAAGACAAGACCTGATAGAGATCAAGTAGGTTCAGGTCTTGGGCTTTACATTTCAAAAGGCATTGTTGAAGCGCATGGTGGCAAGATTTGGGCTGAAAAAAATGCAGATGGAAAAGGATGCACTTTTTGGATCCAAATACCTTTCTTGAGCGCGTATGAAAGGACACAAAATCAAGTATAGATCCTGTATTGTCCGCAAAAAACCGGGAAACGATGCTACGATATAACACACATGCGGAGCTCTTCCTTCTGCCATCGAGCAGCTATCCCAGCCTTACCCGATGAAGTTGCTAGACTACTCTCCGATCTAGAACCTGTTTATCACTGCCCTCAGACCATAGTACCTCTCTGTGGCCTGAATGGCCTTTTCGATTTCCTCAAGGGAGTACCTGTGCGTGACGATCTCTGACAGGTCTACAATTCTTTCAGCTGCGATCCTGGCCGCGGCCCGGAGCATGGTGGGGCTGGAGCTGAAGGTACCGGTGACAGAGATCTGGTTATAGTGCAACCAGTTGGGGTCAAGGGCAAACTTTTGATCTGCCGGCATGCCTGCAAACAAGTTGATTACAGAATTCTTGCCTGCAACCTTTGTTGCAAGCTCGAATGCCGATGGGTTGCTTGTCGCAACTACCGTAATGCCTGAACCATCACCGCCCGTGAAATCCAGTATGTCTTGAAGGATTGTATCCTCGCTGCCAGATTCCTGGCTGGAAGCAAACACTGAATCTGCACCCATTGCGCTTGCTTTCTGGAGCCTTGCTGGAACTCTGCCTACAAGTGCCACTCTGGCACCGGCCATCTTTTTGAATAACTGCAGATGCAAGAGCCCAATTGGACCATCGCCTATTACTACCACTGGTGTTTCCTTTGCGGGCAGGCCAGTCCGCGACAGGCCGTTAAGGCAGCAGGCAAGTGGCTCAAGCAGGGCTGCTTCCTCGTCACTCAGGCTGTCTGGCACCGGTACGAGTCCTTCGATCCTAATTATCTGGTTCGGTATCCTGACGTACTGTGCAAAGCCACCATCAAGGCTTGAGCCGATCTCATTCAGCTCTGTACATAGATTATAGTATCCATTACGGCAGTAATGACAGTCAAGGCACGGTATCAGAGGACATACTGCCACTCTTGTGCCTGCACTTATTGTGGTACCGTTTTGCGTCCTGACAGTCTTCAGAATCTCGCCGCAGAGCTCGTGTCCTAGAATCATGGGGGGTCTGACCTTCTTGTGACCGTTTCTAAAAACTCGCGCATCGTACCCGCACACCGCACAAGCATTCACCTTTAGTATTGCATGGTTATCGCTGCTGTTGCTGGTGGCGGTGGCGGTGGTGGCGGTCATCGGAACCTCTCCTACTGCTATGTTGTTTGGACCATGGAATACCGCTGCAAGCACGATACGTCTTTTATCTATAATAGTAATAAGGGAGTCCCGTTGCCCTTCTGTACGTTTGTTCAATGATTTTTGTTCTACAACCTAAAAAGAGTTACAGCTAGTTTATCATCATGCATGACAAGGCTATTTGAACCGCATATCCATATGTACTCCAGGACCACTGACGACTATGATGCGATGTCCAAGACTGGAATAGAAGTCATAGTGCAGCCCTCCTTTTGGCTAGGCAGTCCACGCACAGGCGTCGCCACGTTTGAGGACTATTGGGAACACATGATAACTTTTGAGACAAAGAGGGCAAAGGACTATGGGATAGAGCATTTTGTATGCATTTCCGTAAACCCAAAGGAAGCCACGGAGCGCCCGCTTGCTCTAGATGCTAT
>DASVCY010000216.1:0-6524 GCA_036381375.1 Nitrososphaera sp.
CTGCCGTCGAGCCTCTTGCCGCGTGACAGAGCGTCCCACATCTGCTGTCTGCGCAGGTGTTCCACAATTATCGTTGATCTTTTTGAAGAACTCATTTTCTTGCTAAGCCTCCTCCTTTAGCTCGGTTTCATTTCCAAAGTACTTTTGCATGAGCGCCTGCTTTTGGATTTCATAGACCATCTTGCAACCGCCTATAGCCTTGTCAAGGCATTCGTTAAACTGGTCGGGGCTCAGCTTGCCGTCTAGCTGAAGCAAAGTCACCTGCTCCAAGCGGGGCATGTATGCAACAGGCATGTCTGCGCCCCCTTCCTTATCTTCTGTGTCGTTGATGTCAAGGACAATCTTTTCATCTACCTTGCCCGCAGCGCACGCAGCGACCAAGTCGCGCATATTGATGCCCGCGTCGGCAAGTGCCACAGACGCAGCTGTAATGCCCGCGCAGCGCGACCCTCCGTCCGACTGGAGCACTTCGACAAAGACATCGATTGCGGCACGTGGATAGTCTTCCAGCATCACCGCAGGCTCCAGCGCTTCCCGCATCACTTTTGAGATCTCGACTTCCCTTCTAGAAGGTGCAGGATTCTTGCGGGTGTCCGTAGAGAACGGCGACATGTGATACCTGCAGCGGAGCACACATCTGTCGGACTGCGCCATGTGCTTCGGGTGCACTTCGCGCGGCCCATACACCGCCGCTAGTATCTTGTTATTTCCAAACTCTATGAAAGCAGAGCCGTCGGCGTTCTTTACAACACCCACGGTTATCTTCACTTCGCGGAGATCATCTATCCCACGCCCGTCTGTCCTTTTCCCATTTTCATCTATCAAATTTCTTGCTTGAGTCATTTCTCGTCAACCTCCAATTCTTCCTTAATTTCTTCTACGGCTGTCGATTCTTCCGCCGGATCTGGCTTGCCACCACCACCATTGACAGCCGATGGAGCGCTTGGTTGTGCTTCCTGCTGTTGTGATACTTGAGATGATGGTGGTGTCTGAGGCGTGTCTGGTACGTTCAAGAGCACCTTGATGCGCTGTGTAAGGTTCGCAGTGTGCGCTTCCTCTTCCACCATCTTGATCGCCCTGACCGCCAGTTGTATACCTTCAGGGGTTCTGCCGGTCACAACCACGATTCCGTTCTGTCCGATCAGTACTCGTGTCTGCGTAGCTTGTTCTATCGTCTGGATCATCGACCCGCGCTTGCCAATCAGCCTCGGAACGCGTGTAGCAGATATCTTTAACACTTCGCCCCTCGGGATCTTGCCAAGGTCACGATCCTGCACCGTCAGCATCGGGTCGCGCGTCCTGTCAAATGCAACGACGCGTGCGGTTATCATGTCGCCCGTTGCAAAGTACCTGTTCATGTCGTCTCTCGCTGGTGAAAAGTCCCTACCAAATACGTCCTGGGCCGGCAGATGAGCCGAGAAGCATGAATTAATGTCGACCTCCCACGACAGCGAAGAGTGGTCGACTATTTTGCCGATCACGAGGTCGTTAACACGTGGGATATAGACACCTGAAAGGGGGATGACCTTGACGCCATCTCTACCTGTCTCTGCAATTCCAATCCTTGTGGCAATCAGCGCGTTGCCAGCCTTGACCACGTTCATAAGCGGCCTAAAATTTCCTTCAGCTATCTTGTCTCCCGGTATGACATACCTTCTCTTGACATCGTGCATGTCTCAAAGGCTCACCACCGGGGCAAAATGCCCTTCTGAAAATATCACATCATTACTCATTTTTTCTCTTTCTCGCTCCTTCTGGGTTAGTTATAGCTGACTTATATTTTAAGTGTAGATCAGTCTTCCTTCACTTGAGCAGACCCCTTCGTGACCGAGCCGAGCCTGTCAAGGAATTGACCCTTGAGGCTGGTGTTCATTTCAAGAGTCGCCCTCAGCGAGCCATCAGAGAGCCATTCTTCGCTTCTAAGATCGCCTGTAGACTTGAGCACACTGTACGATTGGGCCGCAAATTGCGGAGGAATAGTTATCGTCAGCTTGGAGGTCTCGGACTTCAGTGGCAGTATCTTGCGTAGTGCGTCCACGACAGTCTTGGCCTGGTCCTCTGCCCTTTTGAACGGATCGATAGTAACCCTGGATTCTTCCATAGCAGCCTCTATCCTGACTATCGGGTGGGGCAAATGAGTCTTGGGGTCGACAAAGCTTCTGTTGATGAACTGCACGATCTGCTTCTTCTTCTCCTCGACCATCTTTCTCCTTTGATCGGTAGTGAGATTCAGCTCACCTCTTGCGAGGATCTGCTTGGCGACTTCTACCGAGTCGGTAGTCTTGAAGTGTTTTAGCAATTTCTCGCTAGAGGCCCGGGATCCCTTCTGCGCGTCCGAATAGACCTCATCTGACACGAGCACGCTTGAAATGTCAGTCTTCTTGCCCAGTTTGTATTCCAAGGCAGGATCAGGCTTGACAACCAGCTCAAACTTGTCGCCGTCAACCGTGAGGCGGGCGACTATGAATCGGTCAGTCATTGATAGCCGGTTGATCACCTATGAAGTATATATGCATGTCAAGCTGCTCAAAAATTTGCAACGTTCGGTAGATTTTTAAGGTCGATCTGGGTTGCTTTCATGAGTATTGGCTTCTCCTTCTATTGAGGTTGTAGAAAAATCAGACGAGAGGATCGTCACCAGGTTTAACAATATTCCAAGGCAGTATGTGAACTCGCTCCGCAGGCTTGCGATAAGCGAGGTACCAACACTTGCCATCGACGATGTTGTAATTCTTGAAAATTCATCTGTCATGCATGATGAGGCTGTGGCCCACAGGTTAGGCATGATTCCTCTCCGCGCCGACCCCGGAAGGTTTGTGATGCCGCATGATTGCGATTGCAAGAGTACGCTTGGGTGCAGCAAATGCAGAGTGCTCCTTGTGCTTGACGCTGAGGCAGGCGAAAAGACTCTGGTAGTTACATCAGGGGAACTTGTGTCTGAAGACCAGGAGGTCAAGCCAGTAAGCAAGGACATACCAATAGTCGCTCTGGCGCCAAACCAGAAGCTAAAGTTCGAGGCATACGCAAGGCTGGGCATAGGCAAGGATCATGCAAAGTGGCAACCGACAGCTGCAGCAATAGTCAGGGATGGTAAGGACGATAGCGAGATCATTCTGGTAATCGAGTCTACCGGCGCCCTGACGGCAGAGGAGATACTAGTGGCTGCTGCGGAGCGCCTGTCCTCAAAGACCAAGAACTTCAAGCAGGCAATGTCGTCGCTCAAAGTTCCAAAGAACGCCTAGGTACATTTATTTGGGGAGCTTTTACTACGAGTTGACATAACGTATGTTTGCCAATACGATGATCGATAATACCATCTGGACTCTTCGCTCAGCCTTCAAGAAGAACAAGGCTCCGATATGGCGAGCACTTGAACGAGAGCTTGCCGGCCCTAGGTCAAATAGGCGCGAGGTGAACATGAGGAGGCTATCAGAGGTCACAAAGGCGGGAGAGGTGGTAGTCGTGCCCGGCAAGATTCTGGGGACAGGAAGTTTGGGACACAAGCTAACTGTTTGCGCTTTCTCGTTATCTGAATCGGCCGCCAGAAAAATAGTCCAATCGGGTGGCAAGATAGTATCATTTGAGGACCTAGTAAAGAAATATCCTGACGGAAAGGGGGTACGAATAATTGGCTGAGCAAAAGACAATTCAAAAACAGCAGCAAAAGACAAAGACAATAATCGTGGACGCGACCAACTGCATCGCAGGCAGGATGTGCTCGCATGTATCAAAGCTACTGCTTCAGGGTAACAGGGTTGCCATTGTAAATGCAGAAAAAGCGATGCTGTCTGGCAACAACCGCTACAAGACCATCGAGCTCTACAAAGAGCGCCTTGAGATCAACTCAGTTACCAACCCCATACACGGACCGTTCCATCCAAGGAGGCCTGACACAATCCTGTCTAAGATGGTGAGGGGAATGGTTCCAAAGAGAAAGCCAAGCGGCATGACTGCATTCAAGCGCCTGAGGGTATATATCGGGGTGCCTGAAGAAATGAGAAACGCCAAGATGGAATCGTTTGAGGATTCTAAAATTACCAAGCCAGAGGCATACTATATCTCGGTCGGCGAGATCGCCAAGCAGATAGGGTGGAAGGGAGAGTAGCAATGACAACCAAGATAGAGCTTTATCCGGGCCAGAGAAAGACAAGTCGTGCAGTTGCCACGATCGCAAAAGGCTCAGGAAAGGTCAGAATAAACAACATCCCCGCAGAAATGCTGGCTCCAGACGTTGCAAAAGAGCTGGTGCTGACTCCGCTGACGCTTGTTGGTGACTACCGCAACAGGATCGACATTGACGTAAAAGTATACGGCGGTGGCTTTATGGGCAGAGCGTTTGCAAGCGCAGTTGCGATTTCACGGGCCCTCACGGGCCAACAAAAAGGAGGCAAAGACCCAAAGGATCACCCGTTCACAAAGAGCATACGTGAAGAGATAAGGAAAAAAATCGCCGAATATGACAGGCACCTTTTATCAGGAGACAGCAGACAGTCAGAGTCAAAGAAGTTTGGCGGTCCAGGCGCAAGGCGCAGAAAACAAAAATCTTACCGTTAGATCCTCTTCTTTTCCCTACCTCTCCTTTCGGGATTTTCCGCCTTCTACTATGTTGTTTCAGCGCATTTTTCTAGAAAATTAATCCACCTTGCTTACATGAGGTGCGTTGTTTTCCCTGTCCCGTCTGCAGGGTAAAGGAAGGATGGAAAGTGACAACAAAATTATTAGCTATGTCTGCAGATCTTGCAACAAACTGCTTGTTCCCGCTTCAGAGCTAGTCAAGCACAAAGCCACTACTGGCCACAGGGAATACGCTGAGCAGCAAAAAATAATGACAATAACGATGATGACAGGGATATTATTCGCAAGGTGGATGAATTTTCAACGTCGTACCAGTCCATGGAAGTGATGCAAAATGACAAGAATCAGAGACAACTAACGGGCTACCAATGTGTATACTTTGTACAACTTGCCAGTCTTCCTGTCAGTGTACTTCCAATCGTCCGGGTTGAGCTTCATCTCCTTGAATTTTGCCCTAATCGAAGGATGCAGCATCTTGTGAACGTCTTCTCCAATAGAGATCTTGTTGGGTCCAGTAAGCGAGGTTATCTTGGCCGCTATATTCATGCAGTAGCCGAGGATGTCTATCTGCGAGCTTTTGTCGTGTCCGTACTGCACGATTACGTTCTCTCCCTCGTCCAGCCCAATCTTGACGTTCAGCTCTGGATAGTCATACTGGTTCAAGATGGGGTTGATTCCATTCTTTACTACGGTAAGCATAGACTTGGCGCACTGGACTGCTATGTCGCACGCTAGCAATTTGTTATAGCTTGAGGGGAAGAACGAGATGACTGCATCGCCTACGTACTTTAGGACATAGCCCTCGTGACTGTAGACTACCTGTGACATTTCGTAAGTGAACGCCCGGATTATAGTCGTGAGCTTGTCTGCAGGGAGCGTCATGCTCATATTAGTTGAGCCCACAAGGTCGGCATACATTATCACAAGAGGGATCTTGCTGCTTACGTGGTTGAGGAGATATTTCTGCCCCGGTTCTAGAGTCACGTCATACTGGAAACGCCTCTTGAGTGCCCTCCAAAGCCGGTCCTGTGTCTGTGACACCAGAGTCTCAGAGTCGACAGTCTTGATACCAGCACCGCTTGCTGCTCCACTGTTGTTGTTCATCATCATGTCTACAAGCGACTTGCTGGTCTTGTCCTGATCTTCTCCCTCCTCATGTCCTTCCTTTGCTTCGGCCAAGCCTGCACTATGTTGCTTGACTGTTACATTTAAACATGGACATATATTAGACGGAAACCCGCCAACTTAGGCGTGAGGGCACCGTTCAAGGGAGACGACTATTTCTGCAGGCAGGTGAATGCGGCTGCGCAAAAGGTAGAGCAGGTCTACTTGGAGACTGTGAGTTCAGCCATAGCTATGCATAAGGTCAATGCAATGCTAGGCGACGGGACGGTGACGCAGGTAGACACATTTGACCCGCAGAATGTACAGATGTTCTATCAGCGGCTCGCAAATGAGCTTGGAGGCTGGGTCTTTTCAGGAATTCTCAAGTCCGCCACAGAGGATCTGCGCAGACTCTATTGTCAATTCACAAAGGAAGTTGGCAGGTTCTACATCAGCGGGTATTTTGGCGTCCAGTTTCACGCGCTTCCCTACTACAGAGTGGACAAGCGCGTCATAGAGATACAAAAAGAGCTGGTAAAGATCGCGGACGCCGCGACAACAGTCTTTAAAGACATGTCAGGAGCCGCCGACGAGGCGCTCGCTGCAGAACTTGAAAAGCGCGGGTTTGCCAACTTGGACTTTCAGGAACTTTTTACAAAGATGTTTGATGACGAAAAGCTCGTGCAGGAGCTTGACCAAAAGGCAGCAGCGGTAGAGAACCAGTTCCCCGAGTTTGAAGAGATGGGCAATAGGAAGAGCAAACTCTTCTCGGAGCTGAATGACCTGCTAATAGAGCTGTACCAGTCATCGCCAGTCATCATTGACTACAACAGGCTCATGCAGGG
>DASVCY010000217.1:0-6870 GCA_036381375.1 Nitrososphaera sp.
GTCACCTCCTATTTTGACATCGAAGTGATAAAGAACAAGAAGACGAAGGCAAGGGAGGCATTTCTTGACACACCGAAGATAAAGAAAGAAGAAGCAGATCTCATCGCGACCGAGCTTGTAAACATTGCAAAGGCACTGAAAAAGGCAAAGGGATCTTAGAACTTGAAAGGTAATGACATTTTAATTGGCCAGTAAGCGTCTGTCAATCATTTTCTGGCACACCATCATGCGGCGCAGCGCTGGCTGTTTCCCCGACAGAGCTGGCAGCCGTTCTATCATTTGACGTGCGGCCGATCCCCAAGTCGGCAAAGTAAACAACCCTCTGAGGGAACAGGATCTCGATCTTGTCGGAATTAAAAGCTCTTGCTTAACCTCGTGCTGCAAGTCGCTTCCTGATGCGAGACGATACAACAGAGAACAAGATACGGCGTAACACTGATGTTAATAATTGATCGATTATGTTGCCAATTCAGACGTTCTGCACTGGCTCGGCTAGTACGAAAAGAGTCTCTCTAGTTCCTTTGTATTGTGCTAATCGCCTTTGCAGCTACCTCACCATAGGCAGTCTATTTTGACTCTTATCTCGACCCATCAGGACACCGCGCTAGAAAGGTTTCCGATCTGATAGGAACGCATCAGAATTGGGCAGGCGAACACTCTTTCCGTCAATTATGCACAGGAGCGGCGTGAACCACTGCAAAGTCGGCAACAACAAGGACAGTGATTCTCAGTGGTAGCGTGCCCACACAGGTTCAAACCAGATCTATCGTCTCAAGTATCCCAAACGACGACGGCGTCGCATTTGCCGACTGCTTTTGACCATACCACGATCGAGCATGTAATTGTCTTAGCAGATAGGTTTACAAGTGATAGCTTTCAAGGCTCTATAGTTTGGAAGAACTACTCGGACGGCACCGGCTGCAGTCAAAGCTAACAAAGGACTACAAGCTTGTGTTTGGCGAAAACAGGATTGAGATCAACAGTATCGGGTCAGCTCTTCAATACAGGCGGTATACAGGAAGTGGGGTTGCAGCAGAAGCAATGATAGTTTCAAATGAAGACACGGTGACAATAGGTGTTTTTCCAGTTCCCCCCCTGTTCACTCCTAGTGCCGTAGCACAGCACGTGTACTTGAAGTTCAAAACGCCGGTGGTCGTAGACCAGAATAGCCAAGCCGTCGTTTATGCAAAGATGCCCATTGAAATCGGGGTCTATAGGCAGGCAAAGGACGAAGAGATAGTGATTGACGCTTTTTCTCGTACACGCCAGCGGTATGCTCTCTATGGTGCTCCAGAGAGCGGGGTGGTTTGCAGGTATACCGAGACCGAGGTCAGCACAAACAACGAGGACATCAAGCCGGCAAAATATGAAGAGGCACTAGTGCGCATCAAGATAAGAAACGAAATTGAAAATGTCGTCAAGGTGAGCAAGGTCATAGTCCCGATGGGAGGTGTGGTGATTGATCACGCTCACGACGACGCATGGTTGCCAGGAACGGTAGAAATGCATCTCGACTCGACTTTTGGCAAAGATGTAGTCAATGTACGCCTGTCGAACACCAAGATAAAGCGCCCTGACAAGACCAGCGAAGTGAAAAGGGAAGAAACACTGGTATTCTTGATGGACGCGGGATACTAAGCCAGACGAGATTCTAGATTTCGTGTATCAGTTCAGACAGGTTCCGCTTTGGCTTTGGATGCAGCATTTTTTGTGGGTAGCCTATGCAGAGCATGCATGCGGGGACAAGATCTGTGCTCAGCGCCTGCATCACTTTCTTCTCGTCTATCATTCCGATCCACACTGTACTCAGCCCAAGCGCGTGCGCTGCCAGTTGCGCATATGCAGCGGCAAGAGTTGCATCCTGCACTGAGAATTTCTTGATAATGTCCGCAGGGAAGTTCATCTTGACCCTTGATGGGTCCATGCAGAATACAAGCAGGACCGGGGCGTTCACGTATGGTTGGTTGTTTGCTGCCTCTACCAGCTTTGACTTTACATCAGGGTTCTTTATGTGATAGATTTCAAAACCTTGAAAACCACCGGCCGTTGGGGCCGTGTCTGCGGCAGCAAATATCATCTCTAGCTTCCAGTCCTCGACCTGGCGGTCCTCGAACTTGCGCTGGGATCGACGATTAAGCATTACGTTAAAGATGTTGGTCTGGAGCACATCATCTACTTCCGATGGTGCCTCCTCCTTCTTGGGAAGCTCAATTTCGCTGTCCTCTCCCGCATACATCCTTGAAAAAATGTCGCTTGGATACATCTCCATCTGATTAAGGGACCCCTGCAATAAAGACTTTCGATCTGCGTAAGACAGGAATACTCTTCCAGTCCTCATATTACTGAACATTGGAGGATTGACTTAGACAAAAGGAAGGTTCTTGAAATAGAGTAGAGGTTACGTGGCAGCGGGCATCACCGTAGAGAAGACCGGAATTAGGTCAGTGCAAGATGGCCCAGTAAGGAGCAATCCAAGACACCTATACGGTCAGGGAGTGCTGCATCAGATAGAAACGAGCTCCAAGATTAGGTAAGAAATAACATAGTATCACACAATAGGTTCATTACACACGCCAAGCTACACTCAAGAAGCTAAATACAGCACCCCATATTCTCATTCTACAAGTGTTTTCCTGCTAGTACCGGGTTCCTTACGGAAGTGGATTTCTTGCAAGTGTGGGCGGGGATTCACTATTCCTCCGGGGATGTCGAAGACCGCGCAATCCGCACAGGTTGCAGCATGCCCCGATCGCATCAGCGGTAACCAAGTGATGAATGCATGCGCCGATTCGACAAGAAGATGCAGGATCGGCCTGCAGGATGTGATCGTTAATGCGGGGCAGATGTCACGCTGTTTTCGATGGGCGCCGGCTCTCCCATGGCCTCCCTGTATGAAATACTATTTGAATGTCACCTTATTCCCCGACGGTCAGCGTCCTGAGCACTTTCTTTTCAAGGTCATAGATCCTGATCAGGTGGTTGTTCGTGTCGGCAATATAGAGCGCGCTACCATGCACTTTAACGTCGCTTGGTTCGTAAAGACCAAGCGTGTCGCATGTCGGATCGTTGATGTTGCAAGCCGCTTTCATCTCTGGCCTGCCTACAAGCGTCGACACCTTTTGATCGACAAGATCTACAAGCCTTATCGCGTGGTTGTATGTGTCCGCAACGTAGATCCTATTGTTCCCTTGGCAGGCGACCCCGAGGGGGTGCTGGAGTCGGGCAGAATCAAGCCGCCCATCCCTATGGCCAAAAACAAACAATCCTTCGCCCACTGCTGTCTCGACCATCTTGCGATTGAGATCTATTCTTCTCACTGCTGAAACCTCGCTATCTGCAACAAAAAGATATCTTCCAGATATCGAGAGGCCGCTTGGCTGAGCGAATTGGGCTTCTTCAAGGGAGCCATCTACAATGTTTTCATAGCCGCTGCCTGCAAATGGACCTATCTTGTTGGTCTCTATATGGTATGCCCATATCTGATGCAAGCCGGCCATAGCGATAAAGATAAAGCCGCTGTCGTATGCAAGATCCCAGGGCGAACTCAGCTTGGTCTTCCTCCCATCCTGTGCCGACTGGATCCAGTATCCCTGCCTGCCGTTGCCTGCAAGTGTCTTGACAGTCATTGACTTGAGGTCGATTTCCCTCAAGGCATGGTTCTCAGTGTCAGCGACGTAGATCTTTTCGGCCACCCAGAGTACTCCTTGCGGCCGGAAAAAGCGCGCCTCCTCGAAACTGCCGTCTTGGAGAGACTTTGCTCCGCCCCCAATCTTGTGGATTATTTTGCCGCTATCGACATCGATAACAAGAATGCGGTTGTGATTTGAATCGCTGACGGCGATCATTCTACCGTCTGGCGAGAGCGACAGTTTGCCGGGATACGATAGCGTCCGCGGAGGCACAGCTGCTGGCCTCTTTATTGCAATCGGTTCTTTTGCCAATATTTCCTTGTTGCGTTCAAGCAATACTGAAATTACATCGTCGAGGTTCTCGCGCTGATCCTCTCCTGACTGCTGATAGACGACATTGCCTTTTGGATCAATCACTACGATGGTCGGCCAGCCGCTCACGCCGTATGACTGCCAGATCTCCATGTTCCTATCGACGATAACTGGATGGCCAATCTCATACCTGCCAATAGCCTCGCGGATGTTTTCAGCCTCCTGCTCGTTGTTGAACTTTGCAGAGTGAACCCCTATCACCACAACAGGTTTGCCGTGGTATTTCTTTTCAATCCATTCTAGATCTGGTAGTGTGTGCATACAGTTGATGCAACAATAGGTCCAGAAATCAAGTATCACCACGTGACCCTTTAGAGCCTCAAGCGATAGTGGACTATCAGTATTGAGCCATACAAAGCCTTTTGGGAAATCCTTTGCCTTTGAATTGTAAAGCGAGGGTAGGCGAAACATGCCGAGATTATCACAGAAATCCGATTTAAACTGTGACTCTGACTCTACTTGCTATATGAAATGTCATGTTGCACAGTCTGAGAAAAAGGAAATAGAATAAATACCATAAAACAGGATTTATTCCGTAAAATGGAATGCGCAGTCTATGACACATATGTAACGAAAAAGGACGGCAAGATAATGCATTTTGACGTCGTAGTGGAAGCAAGCACCCCTCATGAAAAGGCGATTGAATACGGCAAGCAATACCTTGAGACGGTAGGTCAGGGCGGGCAAAAGATGACGTCAGAAGAATGTCAGTTTTGCCACATTCAGGAAGCGCCGCCTTTCGTAGAGAAGGCAATCAAGCAGAATGGGTACTGGATACAAAAGATGGAAGGCTGTCCACAATAAGACCTTCATTTATTATTTTTGATTCGATTTTTTGGGCTATAATTGGCGCATCGGACAGATGCCCACAAAGGCTGCAATTCATGCCTGTTTTTCTTCTTGCGAACTAGTCCTCTTTCTTCTTGCCTTTATGCAACTTGAGGCAGGGTGACATATTGCAACCATGACCTCGAATATCAAGCAGATTTTTTATCAATAATCAAAAAATGGAGACAAATACGGGCTTTTGTCATGGCCTGCACGATTATGCCCAGGCTCAACATAATGCACGCCGCAAACTGGATACAAAGTCATACATGGGCAGTTATAGCGATAGACTACCCATGCCTTGGCAGTAGATCAAAAATTTGCCCACCGCTAAGTTATCCTCTCAATGGTTGTAATGAAGGGGAGTATGGCCCAGAACAAAATACATACACCTTCAGTGAATTTACGATGATAGCTCTACGGGGTTCATGACTTGGATGGTGATAGTAGTAGTCTAGCATGAGCCGCAGGTTGTACCGCAGGACGGCAAGGTGGAGGTACTGTATCTGTAACACATATGCAGCTTTGACGTCGTCGTCATCTTAGCAGGGATAGCTTGTTTATCATCCGTAGGCTGTCCCTATGGCCCATCATTTTCTAAATAATCTCATTTCCCTTTGGGTATCAAATCGGTGTTTTGTACCGACCACTGCTCGAAATGAGTCGGATAAGGATGAACCATAGGTGTAACAAGAATGGTTCACCAAACGGCCAGGCCGCATATCGGTCGAGGGCGACAGCGTGTTACATGACAACATGTTCTTATTGGAAATGATCCTCGCAAGATACAAGAATCTATACCAATGTAAGATATTCTTTTGCATTATTACAGATAATTATAATTAAGGCGTCAACCGCTGATGGGTATTCATGAATGATGGCAGTGTATGGGATCCTGACAGGACGCAGCAGATGCCAGAAGTTGAGGATATCCTCAGGGCCAGAGATCTTCTCGCTGGAACTATCAGAAAGACTCCACTTCAGAGCTCTAGGACATTTTCCAGCCTTGCGGGCACAAACCTCTTCATGAAGCTGGAATGTCTTCAGGTGACCGGATCCTTCAAGGCACGTGGAGCTTTCGTCAAAGTAAGCAGGTTATCAGATAAACAGGCAAGCTACGGAGTTATTGCTGCTTCTGCAGGCAATCATGCACAGGGAGTGGCCTATGCAGCTGCGATAAAAAAGATCCCATGTACGATTGTCATGCCACAGAACGCATCGCCGGCCAAGGTGGCTGCAACCAAGTCATACGGCGCGACCGTGGTAAGGCGCGGCTCGAACTACGACGAGGCGTGGGAGGCAATGCAAGAGATAGCAAAGGCAGAAGGCAGAACCATAATTCACGCTTTTGATGATTCAGATGTAATCGCAGGACAGGGAACTATTGGACTTGAAATACTGGAAGATCTGCCTGATGTAGACAAGATATACCTGCCCGTTGGGGGCGGAGGGCTTGCAGCCGGCGTCGCGATAGCAGTCAAGTCAAGAAAGCCCAATGTCAAAATAATTGGAGTAGAATCAAAGGCATTTCCTGCAATGAAAGAGTCTATGACCAAGGGCTCGCTCCAGTCCACTAAAAAAGGCTACAGCATCGCAGACGGCATCGCTGTAAAGCAACCTGGAAAGCTGACATTTGAAGTCGCTAGCAAGTATCTTGACGATGTCGTGCTTGTCGATGACGTATCTATAGTAAAGGCAATGTTCCTCCTCATGGAGCGCGCCAAGCTGGTAGTCGAGCCGGCCGGGGCCGCGAGCCTAGCATACCTGCTCTCAAATGGCGGCCATGCCAGTAGGAAAGACAATGTAGTCACGGTTCTGTCAGGCGGTAACGTGGACATGTACCTGCTCGGGCAAGTAGTGGCAAAGGGTCTAATGCAGATGGGCAGGATGCTGAAGATCTTTATCTTGCTGCCTGACAAGCCTGGCGCACTCAAGAGCGTGGTCGACAGCATTGCTGAGCTGAGCATCAACATAGTCGAAGTAGAACATGACAGACTCAGCTCGCATATCCCGGCAGGAACTGCGGGTGTCTACCTGAGCC
>DASVCY010000218.1:0-5251 GCA_036381375.1 Nitrososphaera sp.
CCACGAGTACGTCAAGAAGAATCTCGACGCAGTGGGGCTCGACAAGTCGTTTTTGAGCCGCTACCTGAACGAAGGGTTCTCTGGAGGGGAGAAGAAGCGCTCTGAAGTAATGCAAATGCTTGTCCTAAAGCCAAACATTGCGATACTCGATGAACCGGACTCAGGGCTTGACATCGACGCGGTCAAGGCTGTGGCAGAAGCAATCAACAAGTTGATTGATACTGGCGCTGGTGTGATCGTGATTACGCACTACGCGAGGATCCTGCGCTATTTGAAAAAGCTCGATCGCGTCCACGTGGTCGCAAAGGGCAAGGTAATCCGGTCTGGTGGCAAAGAGCTCTCCGAAGAGCTGGAATCAAAGGGCTACGGCTGGCTTGGGATAGAAGAGGACAAGCAGTAATAATAATGGCAATAGCGGCCGTGACTTTTCACTATTCCGTCTCTTCCTCTTCCAATATTTTCGAAATCTGGCCGATGATCATCAAGCTGGCCTCCTCTCCCACTATCCTTTTGAGTGCGTCTTCTACCTGCTGCAGACTGTAGGCTGCGCGACTATCGGCTTCGAGCGCAATCCCGTGATTCCCAAGGTCGTACATCAGCGCCTGTACAGCCGAAAATCCGATAGAGTATTCTAACTTCACGAGGGCTTTTTTCAATATTTTGCCCGCAAGCGGCACATTTTTACTAATTTCAGACAATAATCGACTTGACTGCCGCTATTCAGAGTTGCTACTATAAAAGTAGTTGGGCAATGGTTGTAATACACATCACACACCCGCGTGGGCGTGCGCATACACAATTATTTTAAATATGGTTTAAAGGCAATTTACAGCAAATGTCCGAGACATCACCTGCTGCCGCTGCTACTGCAACTACTTTTTTGAACTTTTCATTCTTCAAGGTGGACCCAAAGTGGCGCTGGCTCAACGAGATCGGTAAGGAAGAAGCGGCAAAGGAGTTTGCAAATCTAGTCGAAGTGGCAAACACGAAGATGAAAGTGCGAACATATTCGACCCTCGGTCTGCGTGAAGACTCTGACTTTATGATCTGGATGATATCAGACTCTGTCGAAAAGATGCAGGTCATGACATCCAAGATCTATTCGACAGTGCTTGGGAAATATCTGACACCGTCGCATGTCTTTCTGTCTGCAGCAAGGCCGTCGATCTATTCTTCCAGGGTTACGCCTGGTTTTATGACTGACGCGGAACCTATGAAATACTGCATCGTCTATCCTTTCGTAAAATCACGTGAGTGGTACTTGTTGCCATTTGACGAGCGCAAGAAAATGATGGAGGAGCACATCATGGTAGGTCGAAAATTTCCGCAGATGAGGCTCAACACCACATACTCTTTTGGTCTTGACGATCAGGATTTCATGCTGGCATTTGAGACTCCTGACTTGATGGCATTCTTGGAGCTCATAATGCAGCTGCGCGAGACAAGGGTGAGCAAGTATGTTGTTCGGGATACTCCTATGATTGTCTGCGTTTATAAGGGAGTCGAGGACATCATCAAAAGTCTGGGATAATGCAGGCGCTAAAAGAATGGGCCGTTGTCTGCAGGGCTCTTGAAGAAGGCCGGCAGGTCGTGCTTTTGCGCAAGGGTGGCATACTGGAATACCGGCAGGGCTTCGAGGTAAAGCATGACAGGTTTTTGCTGTTTCCTACGTTTGAACACCAGTCAAAGGATCATTTGCAGCCAGATTATGCCGGCAAACTGGATGACGTATTGAAAGAGCAGCCGGCGCCGGGCATCAACAAGATAACTGCATACGCGCAGGCAGTTGAGGTCAAGGAGTTGACTGACCGCACTGTAGTGCATTCGCTTGCAAAATACCACGTGTGGAACGAAAGCTATGTTAATGCGAGGTTGGATTACAACCCTAAGAAGCCAATGAGCGTGATATTGCTCCGCGTTTTTAGATTGGATGGTCCGATAACGGTGGACAACAAGCCCGAGTGGGCCGGGTGTAAGTCGTGGATACCTCTTGACTTGGAGGCAAGTGGCAGGCCCGCATTGAGTGACTCTCAGTTTGACAACATCGCGGCAGAAGTGAGGGAGGTGCTATCGGTAGCAGCATGAAATATCGAAAACTGGGCAAGAGCGGTATAAAGGTGAGCGAGATAGGCTTTGGCGCATGGACTATAGGCCTCGACTGGTGGGGCAAAAAGATCGAGGATGATGAAGCGATAAGGATGTTAAAGCGTGCCTACGACCTTGGAATCAACTTTTACGAGACTGCTGACATGTACGGCAAGGGCAAGAGCGAGAGGCTGATGGCTCAGGCCTTCAAGGACATGCGCGGCGAAGTGATTTATTCAACAAAATGGGGCTATGACATGTACAACGTAGAACAGGTGGGGCACAACGAGCTTCCACAAAAACACAACCCGGACTTCCTACACTTCGCACTTTCAAAAAGTCTTGAGAGGCTGCAGACCGACTATGTCGATGTGTATAGTCTGCATAACCCTAAGATGGATGCGATAAAGAATGATGCACTTTTCCGCGCGCTTGATGACTTGGTGAAAGGGGGAACTATCAAAAGCCACGGCGTTGCGCTTGGACCTGCCATCGGGTGGAAGGACGAGGGGCTTGATGCAATAAGGAACCGCAACATCACTTGTCTCCAGACTGTCTACAACATTTTGGAACAGGATCCGGGTCGCGACTTTATCCGCGAAGCCGAACGGTACGATGTTGGAATCATGGTGCGTGTGCCCGACGCGTCAGGACTGCTGACCGGAAAAGTCACGGCTAACACAAGATTTGACAAGAATGACCACCGTAGCTTCCGAAAGCAGGAGTTCATCCTAGAAGCGGTGCAAAAGATAGAAAACATGAAGCCTATCGCAAACAGCAAGGGTTGGAACATCACCGAGCTTGCGATCAAGTTCATCTTGTCACAAAAGCAGATCTCAGTGGTACTCCCGACGGTGACAAGCATAGAAGAGATAGAGATGTTTGCGTCGCTTTCCGATGGTAACTACCTCAATCCGTCAGAGGCCGCCCAAGTCGAACAGATGTACGAAAAGAACTTTTACGTCCAGCCAATTGCCAAATGAGCGCCACAACCGAGCTCTTGCAAGATCACGTCTTCATCCGACGGCTGCAGACCGTTATTGAAAAATGCTACACTCTGCTGTATGAAGGCAAGGACGTGCCGTTTGGCGATCTTGTCAAGATAGCTGACATGATCGAGCAGTTTGTGGACAACCTGCACCATGGCAAGGAAGAAAAGAGCTACTTTCCGCAAACAGAGGGCCGGGATCATTATTCAGAAGAGATCCGCAAGTTCGTGATAGAGCACGAATTCGGCAGGAGGATCGCCAAAAGAGTGAGGATGCACCTAGAAGAACTATTGCAGGGGAGGGATGCAAAAGAACCTCTGGCTCGCTACCTTAAGACTTACTCCGTCTTTATTTTGGACCACACCTCAAAAGAGGACAGGTTCTTTAACGACATCAAGGAAAGAAAATCGCTCTCCGATAAAGAAGAGGACGATCTGAAAAAGGAATTTGAGCTCATGAGACATAATTGCCTTCGCAAAAGCGGCGACATGGTAGAAATGCTGCAGCAGCTGGAAAGCGCCGAGTGGGCGCGCTAGACGAAATATTTCACGCGCTCTTTCTTGAACTCGCGTGAGCTGAATAGTATCTGGTAGTCCTTTATGCCAATCGTTTCAGACATCTCGGCCGCCATCTTTTCCGCTGCCTCGAGCGTCCTTGCATGCACCATGCTGAATAGGTTGAACCTCCAGTCTGGATAGACGGGCCTCCTGTAGCAGTGGCTCACTTGTGGGAAAGCAGCCAGCTTGAACCCTACCTCGTCAATCTTGTCTTCCGGCACATGCCACACGACCATGCCGTTTGCGACAAAGCCAGCGTCACGGTGGCGCAGTATTGCGGCAAAGCGTCTCATGATTCCAGTTTTCTCGTATTCTCTAGCCTTGGCAAGCAACTCTTCTGTCTTTATTCCCAAGTTGCTGGCACGTTCCTTGAATGGCTCTGGTACGACTTCGAGGTCTTTTTGAAGCTCGCGGATGAATTCTTTGTCGCGCTCGGTCAGCTGCACTTTTTCTGGATTGAGCTCCTTCACGGAGTCGGTCGGTTTGGGTTTCTCTTCGTCGTTGTTTACCATATCGAGCCTGACACCGATCTTGTAGAGCTTGAGCGTCGGAAGCACTCGGTACTTTATCACACCGTCAAGTGCCGCCATCCTGTCAAGCTCGTTTTTCATGTCGGCGCCCGGCGGGACCGCAAGCGTGAACCACATGTTGTACTCGTGGTTGCGCTCATAGTTGTGGCTGACGCCCGGGTGCTCGTTTATCTTTTCTGCAACAAATTCAAGTTTGTCGGGCTTTACAGAAAATGCTACCAGGGCACTCTTGTAGCCGAGTCTGCGTGTGTCAAAGATCGCGTTTATCTGCCTGATAAGCCCAATTTCTTTCAATGACGATATCCTGCGCATGACCTCTTGCTCAGAGATTCCATGTCTTTGCGCAATCTCTAGATAGGGCCTATCTACGAGAGGAAAAACCCACTGGATCTCGTTTAGCAGCTTTTTGTCAATCTCGTCAAGCCGCTCGTTCACTTGCATTTGGCAGAATCAAAGTTGTTTCCAATCTATTAAAAACCTACCTCTTTCATACTATATCATGGTGAATGCAGATGACGTCATCTGGATCGCCTCTGTCATTGCGTTGTCCGCAGGCATGACCTTTCTGATCCTGTACTTCTTTAGGAGATGGTCTAGACCGCCGCCACCCTCCCTCCCCTAACGGTGCTTGCCTGGTTATAAGGAAGGAAATCAAAGGTGTATTTGCCTGTAGGGCTTGTAGCCATCAAGGCGCCTGCTCCCCCCTAGTGCGCTCTACAGGCAAACCCCTCTTTTACTCATGAAATTCGCTCTCCTCCAAGTAAAGAATGTGCAGATAGTTTATTTGCCAATTCCGCGAATATTGTACATGGAGGAGAAAAAGCGTGGTTGACAGGGCGAGACTGGCAGCTACAAGATGGATTCCCTATAGCTCGGCAGGCGCGGCAGTGTCGTTCGTCGCCGGGTTTTTGTTGGGCCTTCCGCCGATACAGGTAATCGTATCGTCTGCAATGACAGCAGCGCTGATCTTTGGGGGACTCTTCTTCCAGTCCTATGGAAGAGAAGAGAAAGGACAAAAGGTCCAGCAATGAGATAGTTCTCCCCTTTCTTTTTTCGTCATTTGGGTAACAAGGTTACTGTTAATTTTTAA
>DASVCY010000219.1:0-18562 GCA_036381375.1 Nitrososphaera sp.
GCAAAAATATAGATATGAAGTCTAGTCCGATCTATTGGCCCATGTCACCACTGTAATTGTGCTCACTGCGGAACCGACTACGCCTGCGAGGATCGACCCAAGTACGGCTTGATTGATCACAATATCCGGCAGTACAGTACCGAGCCAGGATGTCACGCTAGGCACAGCCACGTATCCAACTGATCCTATTGTAAAGCCCAGCAGCCAGAAAATAAAGATCGCTACACCTCTAGACATATCTCTTTCCTCCATTATTTGGATCCTGTTGTTGTTTTTTGTGATCCATGATTCGGCGATTCAAAGCAAGTAATAACGTTGATAGTTAACTTTGTCAATCCATTAGCTCTTCTTCGTACAGCCTGCTGCTGACAAACTAGCGTCAAAATAGCTGGGAAAACTATTTGCCGTGGATGATCATCATTAGTATAAACGATTATTCAGGGCTTGGTGAAATTCATACGACATTGAAGTATAAGTTTGATGTTGATCTAGTTGCTTGAAATGCGTTTTGCAGGCATGGTAGTGATAGGTTATGGAAGAAGTCATCTCCTTTGATAGTGGTATGAAACTTTCGTGCCCAGAGTGTGGCTCCGCACTCATTTTTGACACTTTCCATGGAGAGTACGTCTGTCAGTCCTGCGGGTATGTCGTGATTGACAGGATGAATTTCCGTGGGCACGAATCACAGATCAACAATTCAGAGGACAGTCGTAAAAGTGTGCGAGGTAGTGGACATACCAGCTTCTTGCTTGTCAACCGCGGACTGCAGACTGAAATAGGCGTATCAAATAAGGATTACACAGGCCGACCCATCAGCTATGCAACCATTCCATCAGTTTCAAACATTCGCAGACTGCACTCTAGGCTGAAAGCAACATCTGAAGAGAGAAGGATCGCCAGAGTACTGTCGACGATAGACAAGATATGCTCAAAGATGCTCTTGCCAAGGTCGCTTTCAGAAGCAGCGGCCAAAATATACAGGAACTATGCATCAAGGAACAATACAAAGGGCTCGTCGGTATGGGGAAATGCTATTGCAGCGGTTTACCTCGCATGCAAGCAGTCCGGAGTCGCAAGGGGACTTGAAGAGATCGTCAGCTCGTCCGATTTTAATAGTGGCAAGGGATCGATGCTAAGAATATCATTCCGCTGTTGCAAAAAGATGACGATGTGTATGACAGACATTATCGATGAAGCGAACGAAACTCGTAGAGTCAGAAATGCATTTGACTGCACCATACCTATAAACAGGTATATTGCCAAAGTGTCAAACAGGGCGGGAATCGACTGGCGGGTGCAGAGGTTGGCTATGGATCTAGCAGAGCAGACAGGCGAAAATAGCACCCTCTTTCTCGGGAAGGACCCCGCAGGTGTGGCGGCAGCATATCTTTACATATCTTCCTGCATCTGTGGCTACAACATGTACCTGGCAGACATCGCTAACTTCTCCAAAGTCACTGAAATTACGATCCGCACCAGATGCAGAGAAATACTCTCGAGCTTTAACCTAGAGATAAGAGTAAAAAGGATGGACAGAACTACTGGAACCCGTGCAGCATCTACCTCTTAAATTATTTCCTGCTTTTCCTGGTCCTAAACCATTGTATGATCCCATATGTGATGCTTGACGAGAAGGCTACGAGGAGCCCAGCAACGCCAAGATCGAACATCGAGATGGACATAACAGCTGGTGATGACCCATCATTTTTATTGCTTTACTAACTCTTTTCAGGATTAGTGCAATACTGTCGTGGCATACCTTGCAGCCGTATGGATAAAGACAGGAGACTGGAAGACGAATATGAATATCGCCATTGCCAACGATGACGATTTGGCAAACTCGTGCAGGTACTTTTTCAGCTCACTGTAGCGGTTCCTGATCGTCACTTCGGTCACTCCGGCGGCTATCGAGAGATCTTTCTGCGTCCTCACTTCGCCTGCATGCAAGCAGGCGATGTAGAGGACTGTTGCGGCAATGCCCATCGGTCCTTTGCCGGCAGAGATCTGCATGGCAACAATATCGCGCATTATCTTTATGGCAGCCCTCTTTGTCTTCTCGCTGACCCCGACCTTGTTTGCGATCCGAGTGATGCATCTTGCGTGGTCCACTGTCGGGATCTTGGGGTCGAATGTTCGAACGAGCGTCCTGTAGTCTCGGGATATCTTTTTGCGGGCTACATTTGATGCAGTGGCGATTTCAGTTAATGTCCTTGGATTTTCTAGCTCGCGGCATGCAAGATAAACACATGCGGCAAGCACAGAAGAAACGGTTCTTCCCTTTATCATACCGGCCCGGCTTGCCTTTCGATAAAAATAGGCAGACTTTTCAACTATTGCATCCGGCAGTCCCAAGCTTTCTTTCAGGTGTTCAAGTTCTGGCAGGGCCTGCTTTAAGCTTCTGTCATTTGCAGCCTGTATCCGGAAATCCCACACCCTTATTCTATCAAAGTTCAATCCATTTGCCTTGGAGCTTCCTATCGTCGTTACGAGTCCTTTGTTATAGCGTGCAAGTGAGGTGGGCGAACCGGTCCTGCTCTTTCTATAAAACTCATCGACGCTAAAAGCGCGCCAATCCGGTAGGGCCGGGCTTTCTATCTTGTCGATCACTATTCCACAGCGGCTACAAATAACCTCGCCGCATTCATGATCCGTCACCACGACCTCGTTCTTACATGCAGAGCATACAACTGACGCTTGCATTGGAGGTAGCCATAATATCGCATTGCAAGCATATATAGCCATCGTACCTGGCTACTAGAAAAATTGTAGTTACACGTCTATGAAACGAAAATCCTCTTTCACGGTTACAAGAACTACATGCGTGTTAGTGCGATCTACATAAGGAAGTGAAAGGTCCTTCTTGACGAATTTTGACAGCTCGGCGCGGTTGCGGAACTTGGCGATTATAGTCATGTCCGTAAGGCCGGTAGTATCATAAACGGCACACACGTTTGGAAATTTCGCTATCTGTTTTTCAAGGTCTACAATTTTACCTTTTGTCGCCGTAATGTGAATTATGGCAGTTAGGTCGTAACCCAGCTTTTCATGATCCAGCATGGCAGAATACGACTTGATTATGCCTTCCTTTTCCAGCTTTTCCACCCTTGCAAGCACTGTAGGAGGAGATACTCCAATCTCCTCTGCCACCTTCCGATAGGATGTTCGGGCATCGCGCAACAGGCTCTTGAGTATCTTTACATCTGCATCATCCATGTATACTCTACGATGTAGATGCTTAACAGATATAAAGTATTCACCTTCGAAATTTTCTATACATTATTCATTTTGGCATTATACTTTATATCATAGAACAAGACAATAGGTCCGTATGACACTAAAAGATTCATTTGAGCATCATACACCGGACAGGACGGTATCAGATGATGTCGACTTTGTCCAGATCAGGTATACTGACGTTACCGGAAGATTCTTGGCAAAATATGTCATGGCTGACGGCAGTGATTCTCTGCGAAATGGGGTCGGGGTCGACGGTTCATCTGTAAAGGGGTTTGCCGAAATAGACGAGTCCGACCTACTACTGATCCCCGATGAATCGACAGCGCGGCCCGCTCCGATTGAGAACTACAGAGTCACGACGGTTATTGCAGATGTTTACGAAGGCTTTGGAAAGGGAAGACTGCTGCGCGACCCCCGGCATGTTTCGCAGCTAATGGAAGAACAGCTTGCCCGGGAAGGACTTTCATGCCAGGCAGGACCCGAAGTAGAGTGCTTTATCTTTGACGAGATTGTGTTTGGAAAGGACGGACCGGAGATTGTGTCTGCAGAGCATGCAGGCAAGTACCCTATCAAGAGGAAGGGAGGTTATGATGCTCCACCGTTTCAAGACTCGCTTGCAGAGTTGAGATTTGAGATCGCCCAGATCTTGAAGAAGAATTATCTGATAAGGGTCACGAACATGAACCACGAAGTCGCAAGCAGTGGCCAGATGGAAATCAACTTTATGCATAGCACGCTCACGAGATCCGCCGACAACGTCCAGGTCTACAAAGACACAGTCAGGAACGTTGCCAAGAAACACAACAAGGTTGCGAACTTTATGCCCAAGCCGCTGTTTGACGAAAGAGATCCCAAGAGCATTGAAAACGATAATGGATCGGGCATGCATGTCAGCATCAGCCTCTGGTCACGAGCGGCGGACTATAGTAGCAACAACATCTTTTACGACCCAAACGACACATATGCAGAGCTCAGCCAAACTGGCCGGTACTTTATTGGAGGCATATTGAGCCACGTGTCTTCGCTGGTGTCGCTTACATCTCCAACGGTAAACTCGTATCACAGGATGGTTCCCGGCTTTGAGGCGCCAGTCTATGCTGCATGGTCAAGGGGCAATCGGTCGGCGATATTGAGAGTGCCCGTGAACGACAGAAATAATGCCAAATCCAAGCGTGTCGAGTTTAGGGCTCCCGACCCTTCAGCCAACCCATATCTTGCATTTTCTGCCATAGTGGCCGCCGGTTTGGACGGAATCAAGAAAAAGATCGAACCGGGCGATGCCGTTAACGAGGACATATACAAGATGTCGGATCATCAAAGGAAGAGCATGGGCATCAAATCGCTTCCAAGCAGCCTGCAAGAATCTTTAGAGGTGCTCAAGAGTGATAGTGAATATTTGAGGCCCTGCTTCCAGGGAGACCTGCTTGAAACATACATTGAACTTAAGCAGGAGGAGATGGCCTACGCCGGCAAGTCAAAAGAGAAACAATTCATGCTATACTATGACATCTAAGTCCGGTGCGACCAATAACAGTTTGAACGAATCGGGAACGAGCTACAACATATGCGCAAGACAATAGTCGGACAGGCAGATGGGCATATCTATTACCGGCAGAAATAAATTAATTATCTTGTTTCAGAGCTTTTCACGGAAATGTCCACTACTACAGAATCACTGAGAAGAGATCATAACCTAATTGAGAAGATGCTCAAGGCGCTTGACACTACTGCAGCGCTCTTGAAGAGTGGTAAGACCATCCCCGCACCCATTTTGGAACAGATGATCGACTTTACAAAGAACTTTACAATTATATGTCACCACGGCAAGGAGGAGGACTCGCTTTTTCCGGCGCTTGAGAAAAGCGGGATGCCAAGGGAGGGAGGGCCCATTGCAAGGATGCTCTTTGAACATGAAGTTACAAAGCAGCTCGCAGCCAAGATGGAAGAGTCTGCCAAGAATTACCTCCAGTCAGGTTCGTCTGATGTACTTGTTACAGACATCAAGGCGTACATAGACCACGTTGCTCTCCACCTTGCAAAGGAAAACCACCGGCTGTTTATGATGGCCGATATGATCCTGCAGGGCAAGGCTCAGCAGGTTAACAGCGACCTTGCACAGTCAGAAGAATCAAAACTGAAAGAAATTGGTAAGACAAGAGCGCATTACGAAAAGCTAGTAGATGATGTGCAATCTAGCCTGCAGCAGTAAGAAAGACTTCTATAAGGTCAAGCGCGGGACTCTTTGACGTGGACAGGTGGGCCGACATTGACAAGATGTTAAAAGAACTCCATGTCTCTTACCTGAAGGGGAACGAATACGACGAAGGAGACCTCATCTACTACAGGATAAACTACAGGCTTGTCGATGCCTTTGGCATAACAAAAGAGGAAGCTGACAGATTCCATTCCGTCTATCATTCAGCAAGCCCGCGACAGGTCTCGCAAGGGTATTGCGGCAATTGCGGCAAGGTGGTGACAATAGTGCCAGTTCTTTATGGAATTCAGCCTAGCGACATGGAAAAAATGAAGGCCGCTGAGGAAAACGGTAGGCTTTTAATCGGTGACTTGAGAGCGGTGAAGCAAGGGTCTAAGGTGGCCATGTTTGGCTGCAGGAACTGCAGGACCCTCTTGCCAGAGTACGGCACGATCTAGTCGAAAAGGTTATTGCCCCAGTCTTGCAGATCAAGTCTGTGCAGAACCCCGTCAACGCGGTCATCTCATTTGCGGTACTAGCTGTGATAGTTGGAGGATCGTTCTACTATGTTTATGCGCTGGCTCCCAGGGGCCCGTGGATGGGGATCGTAAGTGGTACATATCTGAACCCTCAAGTGTCGGAAATACTGGGATTGGAACAAGACAGCGGCATTTTGGTATTTACTGTAGCACCACAGAGCCCGGCCGAAAAAGCAGGATTGCGCGGCGGTGGCGCAGAAATCGTGGAAATAGGTGGCCAGAGAATACCTGTTGACGGAGACATCATTGTTAGTATGGATGGCAGACAGATCGTAGACGAGCAAGATGTCTGTGCAGTATTAGGACAAAAACAAGCAGGCGACAGCGTCAGGGTCGGAGCTAGCAGGGATGGAAGCTTGCTGGAATTCAACGTGATGCTGGAAGAGAGTCCTCCCGGTGAAAGCTCAGGGTGTTGAATTAAATCACCCTTATCTTGTGTCGTTGACTCCAACAATTTCCAACTTGCTTGTCTGTCAAGCAATTATTAATAAAACTCGAGCAATCACGAGGTTATCAGCCCGTGGCAGGCCTAAAAACTTCAAAGTAGATTATAAAAAATGGCTCATCCCATTGATGGATCTCGCTTCCTTTTTCACATCGTAGGTGCGTCTGTACAGCCTACTATAGATCCACTATCATTGTAGGTCCGCCAATGAAAGTGCACGCATCGTTGATGCTTGATCCCTTTCCTCTAATCAAAAGCTTCTTCTGCCCATTCCTCAAGAAGCGAGTACTTGCCTTTCCCAACATATGACGCAGGATGTCCCATAGTTGTTTGTTGCTGCTGATGGAATGAATAATCACTAGACTACCCCTAGAATCTTGATCCGATGTTTCGGGGGAGAGTACTCGAAAGAACAAAGAGTCAGGCAAGGTGGAGGCGAAACCAGGAGCCTTCCGATGTGAAAACTGTGTCTACAGGTAATTTTATAAAACCAAGCCGATTCCACATCTGCTGATGATCAGACAAAGGAGGCGCCGCCGCATGAGCCAGAGAAGGATCGGTGAGGCCATAACCATTGCGAGTGGGATTGGTGTGACAGTTCTTGGAGCTTCTCTTGGGGTCAACTTTGTGGCGTATGCCGGGCTCTGTATTGCCGGGCTCGGGGTCATCTCGGTATTCTGGAGATAGATAGCAGCGATGGCCAGCAAGATGATGTTGATTACAGCGATAGCAGCGGGCGTAATTGTGGCAGGCATCGCCGCTGCGTTTGCAATGTCTGCTACCGGAGCACCTCTTCCGGCAGCCAGTGACAATGACAACAACGGCAATAGCGATAGTAATACTAACCAGAAAGACAAGATAATGAGGCAGTTGCTATCACCCAGCATCCCCGATGCACCTGCCCTAGGAAACGAGGATGCTCTGGTTACCATAGTGGAATTTGGGGACTACCAGTGCACATGGTGTCACCGCTGGCACCAGAGCACCAAGGATCCGCTCATGGCGGACTATGTGGAAACTGGTCTAGTGCGGTTCATGTTCAAGGACTTTCCGATAAACGACCTTTCTGACAGAGCTTCGTCGCTGGCCGCGGAAGCGTCATACTGCGCAGCAGATCAGGGAAAATACTGGGAGTACCATGACGAATTGTACAACAACTGGGAAGGCGAGAACACCGGCTGGGTGACGAGAGAAGGCCTCGAACAGTTTGCAAAGAACGTGGCCATCTCTGACATTGACGAGTTTTCAGACTGCCTTGACTCTGGCAAGTACTCAGACGTGGTCAGGTCAAACTACGACCTTGCCCGATCCATAGGTCTCGACGCGACTCCAAGCTTCATTATTTTGGTCGACGGAGAAACGCCAAAGCTGATGCGGGGAGCGTATCCATTCTCTGAGTTTGAACGGGTCATAAATGAAGCATACGAAAGTAGCTAGCAGTATTCAAGATGGTACTTTTGGCCAGTGAGCTCTTCAAGGATCGAGCTTGCGTCCCGTAGCTGGGATGCAAGCTCTTCGCCTTTTTCCGCGATCTGGCGCCTCAACTGCTCTGTGTTTTGCTTGCCCCTGGCAACTTCTTCTTCGTGCTGCGTTATTCTTGCTTCAATCTCGGTAGACTTGTTCACCAGGCTGACGTCACTCTGCTTGAGAGAATCTGTTAGCTCCCCCAACGCCCGTGCCTTGCTCTGAAACTCGGGAAGAGAATTTACTATAGTGTCAAAGTAGTGCAATATCTTGTCGGAATCCTTCAGCTGGATCTTGCCTGAATCTATGGACTTGCGAACCTCCTGCAACAGAGCGGTATACGGAGAGATGTCCGCTTCGTCGAACATCTTCCAAGGCTCCTCGGACATCATTTGGAGTCTGGCCTCTGTTTCCCTTGTCAGGCCATAGGAATACTTTGTAAACGCCCTCGACACGTGGGCAAAGTGATCTGTTAGTTGCGCGCGGAATTGCTCTTTCTGCGCCTCTGCATCAGCCACCCTTTGAGCCACCGCCTGCGCCTGTCCGAATTCAGGGGAAGCCTTTAGGGTCTCAAGTTCAGCCTTCAAGCTTTCTAGCTCATCCTGCATCCTTTTGACGTCGTTTTCAATGCCTTGCAACGATGCCTCGGAAGCCCTGATGGACGACGCCTTTTGGGAGGCGGTATTCAGAATGCCACTGCATTTTACGATCGGAGCGCGCTTTTTTTCAAAGTCAGATATTTCAGTTCTGGTTTCATTTAGGAGTTCTGTCAGTGCTTCGAACTCCTCTTTCATTTTGTTTGCGTGCTTTTTCATGAACGCGTTTATCACCTTGCTGTGCGACCCGCTCACCTCTCCAAGCCGCTTCATCATCGCCTCGAACCTTTCCTTGAATTTCTTGGCATCATTGGCCGACTGGATCTGTTGCAGTTCCGTCGCTGCTTCGCGCCTCAGTGACGATACTATGGTCCTCTTTGTGTTTTCTGCCACGGATCTGTATCTCAGCTCCAACCCTTCTAGCTTAAGCTTTTCATGGTCCATCTCGTTTGCAAGAGCCCCAATTGACTGAAGTGACTGGGTAGCCGACTGTCTTACGAGAGCAAGTCGCGCGGCAAGTTCCTGCACCATTGCCGATTCGATATTGTTGAGCAGGTCCCGCGCCTGCTCTATGGAAAGCGCACCGGCTGCCGGTGCTGCTACTGTCGGACGTTCTGCTGGCTTTTCGCTTTCTTTCTTCCTGAAAAATCCAAACGGCACTGTATCATTTTCCGGCAGGCAGTCCCAAAAAACGTTGCGATCCAGAAAGCCTTAATGAGATGGTACGCTATATAATCACATGGCAGCAGATCCCTCTGCCCCACAGCGCAATAGCAAGGCGCACAGCAGGGTTCACTACTGGTTCCAGAGAAATGCGCACAGACTCCTTGCAGCAGACATTGCATGTGTTACGATCCTCTTTTTCATGTACCTCTTTACGTCCACCTTTCAGGTTTTAACCAGGGAAGTCTCAATCGCGGTTCAACTGGCTGCCATTGTGCCAGCCGCATTCATTTCCCTCTCTGTAGTGTGGAGAGGAGCAGTGCCTCTGATAGTCTGTGTTCTTGGAATTGTTTTGATGCACAACGCAGTCGTACTTCCCGACTACGAACCAGAGACCGTAGAAGTCACGATAGATGGGAGGCTGTACACGCGGACCCTGTATACCCCCACATCCGTAGACGTGGGCTCGAGCATGAACTTCCTGCTCGGGCTCGGGATGGTGGCGTTCAGCATCATAATCGCCTACCGGCCGGCCGTCCTATTTACCAGAAACCGGCCCCAGTCGCTGGAAAGCGAGTGGTCCAGATATCCCGTATGGCAGGACAACTCCCTTCTCGCCGGTGGCATGCTGGAGCCTTCCGTCTCTGTGAAGAGCCTATTGACCGAACAGGACAGATACCTGCTGTGGCGGTATGAGTACGTCCTTGCAAACATCCATGGGACCCCTCATCTGGTAAGCCCAAGCGGCAGGGTGCCAGTGGGCTCTGTGATTCTCAAGGATAGAGAGAGCGGCATGGTGCTCGGCAAGGCGCGCTACAATAGTTTTTTCGTATGATGGGCAAGACCTCACAAGAGATACCAATCAAACAGTTGATGTGGGACTTTCGATCGAGGACATCGGTGGAGGAAATCGTCCAGAGCTGATTCTGGCACGGGTAGAATCGGACGAGGATTCATTTTACAAGGACTAGGAATTCACCACTCTATCTTTTTTTACTTTATTGATTTGTAAAGCGTGAGCCTCTTTTTCAACATCGCAATTTCCTCGTTCTTGGCCCTGAGCTCTTTATTGAGGCGCACTATCTCCTCAACCAGCTCCGCCTTGCTCTTGCTCGAATACGCGTTTGAAAGTGTCACTTACCTTTCTGACATTGTGGCAAGATAAAACATCGACAGTTGACAAATTTACAAACAGGTTTATTTTCTCTGACTAGCCCTTCATGAAGCCAAGCACAAAGGCGGCTGCAAAACTGCCAGTGAGAGGTATGCCAAAGTTTGCCAACGTAGGCGCCACCTGATCAGACATTCCTGCGATCTGCCCGGTGGCGTTTCCAAGCCCAGCCGTCGCGTTTGACGCACTTGTATTCAGCTTGTCCCAGTTTATCGTCACAATCCCCTGATAGTTGAGGTATGCGAGAGACGCAAAGAACAAGCCGATTATGAAGACCATTATTTTGATCGCCTTTTTGATCGCGTAGCCAATGAGAAAGCCGGCGACACCACCAAAGCCTATGGAAGTGCCAATGAATGCAAGGTCTACGCTCATGTATTGCATCATTATTCTGATGCTTGCCATTATTTGAATCATATTGAAGAAAGCTCTATCACATGATGAAAGCGATATGGACATATTTCTCATCAATCAATCACGCTTGTTGATCGAAGTATACTTTGACGGACTCTGCCAGCCGGTAAATCCGGGCGGAATTGCCTGCTATGCTTTTGTAATCAAAAGGGACTCGAAGACGATCCATAGCGACTACGGAGTTGCAGGGGAACCATTTTCGCCGGAATCGACTAACAATGTCGCAGAGTACACTGCGCTTGCCAGGGCCCTGGAGTGGCTCGTTGCCAACAATTTCACTTCTGAAAAAATATTGATAAAAAGCGATTCACAACTCGTCGTGAACCAGATGAACGGGACGTACAAGATAAAGGCGAAAACGATCATCCCGCTCTACAAGCAGGCCGTTCTGCTGAAAAGCAAGTTCCCGGCGCTGGAGATCATCTGGGTTCCAAGAGAAGAAAACAAAGAGGCAGACAGGCTGAGCAACATTGCATACAACAAGGCGCTGCAGGAGAATCCCGAATATCTGGACAGAGCGCTGGAAAAAAGTTAGGTTGACATGATAGATGTCAGGTCGATGCCTCCCGGGATGTCGTAGTTCAGATTGCCGTTGTTTGCCCCAAGCCCTCACGGGCGGAGAAACTCTGACGTCTCTTTGTCGGTCACAACGTGCACATACGGGTCGGGGGCGTTTGTTGCCACCAGGTCGTGGAATCTCGATATGTCGCTTCTACCCCCCAGGATTGGTCGCTTTGGCAAGTCCTTCTACATCGTATGTTTCATCACCTACACCCATGGAAACGCCCGATAAGAACTCAACATATACTGCCATCCTCTTTCGTCATTGTGTGGTCCTTTTCGCTCATTATGGCTTCATCACTGTCAGTCATGGCAGTATCCTGCATTGATTTGTCTTCGACCCTGCTGTTCCACATCGGAGCCGGCCAGCCTGTAATGATGTTCGCAGACCGCGGCCGCCGAACAAGCGCCTGCCGCCGGCATGGCTGCTGTGGCAATGGTGACTGGGACGGAAATGCTTCTTGTCCACATGACCTGCAGGCAATGGATGTCTGCTGAAGCCACTTGCCAGATGCTTTCAAGTTTTTCTGCATTTTGAATGACGTAGAGAACTCGGGCATACAGGCCGGCCGGCCCAAAAGATAAGTAGCAATGCCTTTTGATAGTTACAAGTGCCAGACGAATCAGGAAACAAGGATAATATGCTTTATCTTGATTTTTGCCAGCTGAAAAAGCGAAATCGTCAAAGACAGCCAGAAAGCCCCGAGTCGAACAGCGGGCGTCAATAGTCAGATGGAATCGTCCATAGAGATAAACTGATTCTTGTTCTCTGCTATCAGAGGCACAATCCTATCCATTATTATCCAATCAAAATTCTTCTCCTCGACTTCAAGCGTAGTTAGCAGGTAGTAATTTTCATTGATCGGGATCGTGGCCCTGAGCAGCTTTTCATATCTGCCAAAGGCATAGACCATCTTGCCTATCTTGGGCTCGAATTTGCCCCTAGTCTTTTGCCGGGCAATCGCGCTTGCGGCATACTGCTCGTTCTCCTCTTCAGTAAGCAGCAGATTTACACCCGCTCTGGCCTTCTGGGTCAGGATTACGCCATTTTTGTTGACAACTGCCGCCCAGCGGATGGACCTGTCTTTTGCAATCACTTGCTTACAGAAGGAGTCCAGGAGTTCATAGTTGATTGCCAAGCCTGCTCCGGGCAAGTATGGCTGCCTCGGTTAATAAGATTGGCTGCTGCTAGCTATATTAGCAACGAATGCCTATTAGCTGTAATGTCCGAGTACGAGTCTGGAACCTTCAGGTGCAGGGATTGCGCAAAAGAGTTCCTGACGAAGGAAGAGGCCGACAGACACCACCGGGAATATCATTCTGACGTCGAGGTCGGCGAATAACCATTTAAACTGACTGATGGGTCAGTTATCCTTATTACCCTGTGCCGGTTTGTCAATATTATTGCAAGCGAGAAGGGTGCCATGATGTGCCAAAAGTAACAAGCATGTACAAGGCAGAACTCAAGGAAAAGATAATTCAGGCAGCCATCGAGAGCTTTTCACAGTCTGGATACGACAGAACAAAGATGGAGGATATTGCAAAGCGACTCGGACTGAGCAAGGGCACGATCTACCTATACTTCAGAAGCAAAGAAGACCTCTTCATCGCAATCTGCGAGCGCAACATACAGAAAAGTGACAAGGAAGACGCAGGATTTTTCGTAAATAAGGAGAATGTGGCTTCGGACGCGGAGCAGATCTATGACAACATCCGAAGGCGCGAGCAGGGCAATGACCGGGTCATGCTCGAGATGGTGGCCGAGTCGGCTCGCAACCAAAAGCTGAAAAAGTCGATGTATGAACTCCACCTGAAGGTCCACGACCACGTCATGCAGAGCATCAAGGCCAAGATCGACGCGGGGTTCATAAGAGAGGATGTCGACGTTGCAAGCCTTGCGATAGCTTTGGTTGCACTCTACGATGGTCTTGCCATCAACAGGATGCTTGGTATAAGCGAGGCCACTAACAAAAAAGCATGGGTGACCGCACTAAAGGCAATAGTCGCTGCTTCCGGCTAGTCGCTTACGGTTACCTTGACCATTCTTGCCTGCTCCGGGTCAACTGGTGCATCGGCCTCATCCCTTTTCAGCTCAGCTATCTTGTCGACTGCATCCATGCCCGAGGTTACGCGCCCAAACACCGTGTACTGCCCATCCAGAAAGTTGGCATCTTTTAGCACGATAAAGAATTGCGAGCCGGCGCTGTTTGGATCCTGCGCCCTTGCCATTGAAACCGCGCCTCTGGAGTGCTTGTTCTTGTTGAATTCTGCCTTTACCGTCCACCCTGGGCCGCCGGTCCCCCATCTGCTCCTGTTGGACGCGCTCCTCGTATTGGGGTCTCCTCCCTGTATCACAAATCCGGGAACGATGCGGTGGAACAACAGGCCATCATAAAAGCCGCTCTTGGCCAGCTTTATGAAGTTCTCGACCGTCTTTGGGGCTGCGTCTGGAAAAAAGTCTATTGAAATGTCGCCAAACTTTGTCTGTATCTTGGCTGTCGCCATGCAGTTCTGAGTATAAGAGGCCTATTTGAATTGTCGCGTATTATGGCTGCCCAGAAACCAATCATTTTTTTGCCCGCCTAGTCGACAAATCTTGCCGTACCTAACTTTCTGGTACCCTCCAATCATGCTCATCGCGAAAGAATCCAGGTATTTAACAAAAAGCTGGCTAGGGCAATGCTTGGTGTCGAGAAGCCGGGATGCTACGTTGTTCGTGGCAGTGGGAGCAACCGTATATGTCATAATCACAGTCTGGCAGTACGTCGTGGTTGTCTTCTCATCTAGTTGTATTGTAAATCCTGCGGGCAGAAGAGGACTGCACCGGTTTGCGCTACTTTCGCTTCCATCAGCCAGTGGTGCTCTAGCTCGGGATCGACGTGATCGCACATCTTGGATCATTCGTAGGTAGTCTGTTTCGACCGGGATATTATGCAAGATCAGATCAAAAGGGCACTACCAGGATGAGGAAAAAGACCCAGTTATGACCAGCCTGATCATGCGTTTGCAGGTACAGAATACGATATTGCAGGATCTGAAAATTAGCAGCCATAATATTAGGAACTATTTTTTCAAATTCTGCCCATGCCTGAAATACCGGACAATATATACCGTTACTTTGCTACAACTGTCGGCCTGATAACCACCAAAGGAAACAAGGGAAGAAATGTCATGGCGGCCGAGTGGACGATGCACATTTCATACGAGCCGATGCTGATCGCAGTCATTGTCCACGATTCACCGACGTACTGGAACATTCAGGAGACACAGGTGTTCGGAGTCAATATAGCTTCGGACGACCAGGCAGAGCTTGTCAACATCGCCGGCGGTTATTCTGCCACTGAAATAGACAAACTGGACATACCGGGCATCTTCAAGACATATGATGCCAAGCACATCGATGTCCCAATGATAAAGGGGTGCGCCCTGAACGCAGAGTGCAAGGTCACAATGATTGAAAAGATAGGTGACCACATCATGATCGTGGGCGAAGTGGTCAGCGCCACGTATGACGAAAAAAAGTTCCCTCTGATATACACAAGGGGCAACTACCGCAAGCTGTCTCCGTCAAAGATCCCTTCTGGCAGAAAGGTCATAAGAGTGACGGCGAAACAAATGTCCTGGCTCAAGGAAATGTCTGCGGGCCAGTTTGTGCTAAGGGCTGCCGTCGCAGTAGTGAAAAAGGGCAACAAGAAGAAGCTCCTGCAAAAGTTTGGGGACTGGTGGACGCTGCCTCTAGTCGTCGTTCCAAAGGGTGCAAACTACCGAGAGGTGCTTGGAAAACATCTTTCTTCAATTGGAACCGCCGCAGCCGTCTGGGGAACCCGGAGTATCCTGCGGGCGACGCTCAAGTCAGGCAAGGAAGAGCTGCGGGCCAACTTTATCCTCTTTGACTGCAACGTCGAGTTGCTTGTCAACGAGGATGGTGCTGCATGGTTTTCCAGGATGCCCAGGAACGTCGCGCTAAGGGCGCTGCTTGAAGAGTCCTGACTCGATTATTTTTTCCGTGGCCGCCAGTAGCCTCCTTATGTCTTGTTCGTCATGTGCATACGAGAGGGCACCCATCTTGCCAGGTAGGAAGAATATGCCATGGTCGGCCATCAATGCAAGATGGTATTTTGCCAGGAGCGTCCTGTCAGACGTCGCAACATCGGTCGCGTCCCTGACCAGGTCCCTGCCAAAGTGCGTCATGAAAATCGATTCCAGGCCTGTCACATGACATGGAATTCCCGAATCGGCAAATAACTTGCTCAGTCCTTTCCTTGCCATCTCTCCTAGCCTCCCTATCTTTGTGTAGACGCTTCTGTTCTTTCTCAGAAAGTTCAGTGTAGCCAGTCCCGCAGTCATTGTGACAGGGTTTGCAGAGAACGTCCCTCCTCCTATTGCACAGCGCGCTTCCTTGTCCTTTCTTGACACGGGGTCTGCAAGCGACATGGTCTCCTTATTGCCGCACACGACCCCAATAGGCATACCTCCACCACAAATCTTCCCAAGTGTAAAGAGGTCTGGCTCAAGTTTGTAGGTGTCCATAGCACCATGCAACGAAAGCCTAAAGCCAGTGACGATCTCGTCAAGAATGAAAAGGCTGTCGTTCTTTTTTGCAAACTCTTGCAGACCTTGCAGGTAGCCATCAGCTGGCGGGATGCAGCCCGCGCCGCCGAGCACCGGCTCGATAATGATACACGCAAGGTCATCCTTGATAGTCTCCAGAACCTTGAGAGAAGATTCCAAGTTATTGAATGGTATCGACTCGACATACTGCCCCTCGTCCTGCACCAGGCCTGGACCCTCTTCGACTTCAAACGGGTAGTTGACGGTCTGCATGAGCGTGGTGTTAAAGCCGTGCCAGCCGCCAATGGCCTTTGCAATTACGCGCCTGCCAGTCTTTGCACGGGCGAGCCTGACGGCATACATTGTGGCTTCAGAGCCTGTTGAACTAAATCGCATCATCTCTGCCCTTGGCATCAGCTTTTGGATTGTTTCTGCGAGCTCGACACTTACTTCGTTGACAGTCCCATAGAGCGTTCCGTTCCTTACCTGCGCGGCCAGTGCGTCTGCTACAGGTTTTGGCGAATGTCCGAGAATGAGCGCCCAGTGGCCCATCCAATAGTCTGTGTACCTGTTGCCGTCAACGTCGCGGATCTGCCTTCCTTTCGCAGCGTTCACAAAGAAAGGATACGGCTCAAAAAAGCGGATGTTGTGGCTGATACCCCCGGGGAAAACCTTCGCGGAGCGAGAGTAGAGATGCTTTGACCGGCGGGTCTTGGATTTGTAGTTCTCTACGTAATAATCACGCATTAATATGACTGCGAGAAGCAAATTGTTCTATAATCCTTTGTTTTTTTACCAATCTTGCTTAGCCATAGTCTCCGGACGACGCAAAGGTGAATCCCCGTCAATGCGCAATTTTCTTGCTGAATTATGTCGGTATTGCTGGCATTTCTGGCTATGCACCCTAGGCTACGTGGCTGCAAGTCCCCCTTGTAGTTAGCGGAGTTGCGGCAGGTGTCCCCTTGGTCAGCTCTCCAACAGAAAGAAAAATCACCAGGGTTGCAGTGCGGGACATGACACCTCATTGTCTTTGCAGCCACAGGTTTTAATTATCCTGCAGCCAGAAATCGTTGTTAGCTCCCAATGAACTGCCTGAGATGCTTTCACCCACACCAAGTCCATGAATTCAACAAGGGTGGAGACAGCTCGCTTTTGCGCGTTGGGCGCTGCCTAGTACCGGATTGCGAATGTGTACAGTACGTCGATAAAATAGAAAAGATAGACGAGGATCTACTCTGACGACAAGTCCCTCAGTGAGGGCGGCGTCTCTGCGAGCTCGGGAGGTACTTCCTCTGCAGGGGGCAGGCCATACTGCGCTCTAAGCTGGGCTTGCTGATCTCTCATGATCTCATCGGAAAAGCTTGACCCCGGCATCCATCCGAACCAGATATACAAGATGATGACAAGTGCCAGGGATATGCCCATGACAAGGATCGACCATGCTACCGTCTTCATGTGAGGGCTGCTGTCGTAACCGCCACTGCCACGTTCGTGCGCCATAACCTACCACTGGTTGGAATGATGCTTTTTAAAAATATTCGCATTTTTGTGTGCAGTTGCACGAATAACAGGAATCTCATGGCGGCAACCACGGCCTAGCCTGCAATTTCATACCAGTAAACGCATCTTGATGTTGTACGGCGGGACGCTTTCAGAAGCATCTCCTTGCCACCACATATTTTTGATTATTTGGGAAAATCACTCCCTGCAGGCATTCTGATACGCCAAAACTCTTGCATAACTTGCTGCATAACCACGATATCTAGAACTCGCAAGCCCCGAAATGACAGCATGAAAAGTGTCAATTCTGGACAACCAAGCGTCCAAGATCGCATCTAATATTGCAAGATAGTGCTCTCTGCTGCCTGGTTGGCTATTATTTTGAATAGACCATTTCAACGACCGCTACTATTGTGCAGCATTATTCACTTCTATGTTCATTGCAGTGACTTCCGATAGCGGCTGTGCAGGCGGCTGCAGCCTATCCCATACAAATATCCTAACGATATAGTCGCCGGCTGCCTCCGGTGTCCATAAGAGGGAGACGTCTGCAGTATTGCCGCTTTCTATATTGCCATTCTGCCATCCAATGAACACCACCGCTCCATCCTCGTCAGTTATCTGTACAATGAAGGCATAGTCCTGAGCTACCTGCTGGTGGTTTGAGAGAGTGCCGGTGACGCTTACATGCTGCCCAACTGTAGCCACATCAATGCTTACACCAAAGGCGTCAAGCAGGGAGGAGTTGCTGACACCAATCCTGTATAGTGGATTATCTGTAAAGTATGATTCTGGGAATGTCGCTACAGAAGAGCCGTCACTCTGCTGCTGGTTGTTGTTGTTGATTATAACAACGCGGTTGCCGCCGCCTCCACCTCCGCTGCTTCTGTGCCTATCATCATCCTGTTCAGCTACGGGGTTGACTGTTATCGACACAGTTGCAGCAGTGCTGTTGTCTGTGCCGTCATTTACCACAAACGTAAAGCTGTCTGCTCCATTAAAGTTTGCATCTGGCGTATAGGTTACTTCGCCGGTGGTGGAGTTAAATCCGGACAGCGTGCCCTCTGCCGGGTCAGTGACGATGCTGAAGGTAAGGGCGCTGCTCTCAACGTCGCTTCCTGTGAGTGTAAATGTCACGTCCTCGTCTTCGTCAGTCGTGACGCTCTGCCCGTCGGCAACCGGCGCGTCGTTTGTCCCGTTTACAGTGATAGAGATTGTGGCAGGTGC
>DASVCY010000220.1:0-13705 GCA_036381375.1 Nitrososphaera sp.
CGAAAAGCGTGTCAAAGCTGCAAAAGAATTGCTGGAGCGATATGCAGGACACGCTATGCCAGCACTCGCATTGAAGGACAACAAGGACAACAAGTGGGAGCCAGTTGGAGAAGAGAACCTCTATGCCGTTGTAAAAGAAGATGCCGGATACATGATCGCGTTCTGCGACAAAAACGGTATCGCCAAGTCAATTGCGCAGTGGTTCACGGAAGAGACAAAAAACGAAATAATAGCAAAAATAAAGGCGGAGCAGAACATGCAGGAATATTTTGGCAAGTTGTCGCTTCCAATCTAATAAGAATATTTTATCGATGCTGTCAAAAGACAGCATGTGCTGCCCGGCCAAAACCATCAGTTCCCCAACTACATGTGCGATAGTTCGCTCCGTTTTGGGTACTCGCTTTGTAAACACAAGTACGCAACACCTGGTCCAATCGAGGTTCCCCAGAATCCAAGTATTCAGGTGGACGCTAGAATTGCAAAACCGCTTTTCGCGATTGCTTCGGCGAGGCCACCCCTGCACTTATGATTGATTCGCAGACAATCCATATGACGAGAATATGCTGCGATATGGCTTTTATACCGAAATAGGCCTACCACCATAACAGCATAACCTTGGCAGACAGGTTCGAGCAAGAAATTGAGGTGAAGGGACACCTAATTGACTCTATGATACTGACGAGAATATTTGACAGCGTCATGGATCTTCAGGGTGACTTTCAGGTGCTCGAGTTTACTGTCGGCAAGAAAAAGGGCGATCCAAGCTATGCGAGGCTGCTTGTAAAGGGCAAAAGCAGGGACCACTTGGAGAGCATACTAGAGCAAGTCTACCGTGAAGGCGCCCAGCCCATCTCAGTGCAAGAAGTGAGACTGGAACCGGCTCCAAAGGACATGGTAATGCCCGACGACTTTTACAGCACGACAAACAACGCGACTCAGGTCTACTATGGTGGCCAGTGGATAGATGTCCAGAACATCATGATGGACAAGTGCATAGTGGTAGACACGCAGCGAAAAACCGCGGAATGCAAGATGGTTCGCGACATTGTCAGAGGCGACATGGTGGTCGTAGGTGAGCAAGGAGTCAAGATAATCCCGCTTGAGCGTCCTCGTGAGGGAGTTGACATTTTCCAGTTTATGAGCAGCGCAAGCTCGAGCGAGCGCCCCACACAGCATATTGCGCACAAGGTCGCGTATGACATTTACAACACGAAAAAGAGTGGAGGCAAGATAGTAGTGGTGTCCGGTCCGGTGCTGGTGCACTCAGGCGCGGCGGAAGCACTTGCATCACTGATAAGGATGGGTTACATTGATGGCGTGTTGGCGGGCAATGCGCTTGCGGTACACGATGTTGAAAACGCGCTGCTAGGCACATCGCTTGGAATGCGGGTAAAGGACGGCACGCTTGCCATAAGAGGTCATCGCAACCACATGCAGGCCATAAACGAGGTGTTCAAGGCTGGAGGACTCAGAGCAATGGTCGAGAAAAAGATACTCAAGAGCGGTGTGATGTACGAGTGCATCAAAAACAACGTGCCATTTGTTCTCGCTGGCTCTATCCGCGACGACGGACCGCTGCCAGATGTTGTCACGGATGTAGTAGAAGCACAGCGCAAGTACAAACAGGTGATCAGAGATGCCAAGATGGTGCTGATGTTATCGACGATGCTTCATTCGATTGCAGTAGGCAACATGCTACCCGCTTCTGTTAAGGTGGTAGCAGTCGACATCAGCCAACCGGTGGTGACAAAGTTAATCGATAGAGGCACTGCGCAGGCAATAGGGATCGTCACTGATGTAGGCGCTTTCCTGCCCATAGTCGTGGATCATCTGAAGCAGATAATAGCAGCCACCAAGGAAAAGTAGAACTATTGTAGCCAGTCAAAGGAAGAGTTTGAAAAGAGCACGTGTGTAACATACGGCAAATCTGAATTATTGGCCTCCAAGCAGTTTGGAGAGGCGTCAGGGTGTACGAAAAACAACCAGGTGGCGTACACTCTCTGGCAATCCAGCGTGCGGTATGAATCTTTGAAGGTATAGGACAACACCACCGTCATGATCCCGTGAGATACCCCAAATTCAACGGGCTTTGGCAACTTGGGCATGACGCTAGACTACGCCAGACCTCACCGAAAAGGCCGCGAGGTTGAAACCAGCAGTAGAGGATATCAGGGGTAATTACTAAAATAAGCGGCGCACGCAGAGGATATAGCACATGCCAGACTACAAGGAACATCTTACGGCAGAGCAGTATGAGGTTTGCTGGAACAAGGGCACCGAGCCGCCTTTTTCCGGGAAGTATTACAAGACAAAAGATAAGGGCGTCTACAAGTGTGTCTGCTGCGGGAGCAGCTTGTTCAGCTCTGAAACAAAGTTCGACTCAGGCACAGGATGGCCAAGCTTCTGGGAACCTGTCAAGGAAGACAGCGTGAGGGAAGAAGTTGACACAAGCTATGGGATGGTGAGAACCGAAGCAATGTGTGCCAATTGTGGCGCGCACTTGGGACACGTTTTTGACGATGGACCGAACCCCACTGGCCTGCGTTACTGCATAAACTCACTGTCGCTTTCGTTTGCCAAGGGTGCTACTTCTGATGAGCAGTAGCGAGGAGTGGTCTCAATGGCTCGACTTTGACAGAGCAAACGTTGAGGCTGTCCCCGAGTCGCCAGGGGTATGCGTGATGCATGCAAGCATGAAGACACTGTACATCGGCGGAAGCGAGAACGTCCGACAGGAGCTGCTGGGAAGGTTGTCAGACCCGTGCACGAGCAAGGCCAAGCGGTTCAAATACATCCTCACCTCAGAATTTGCAACCATTAGGGAGAAGCAGATAAAAGAGTACATTGACAGGCACGGCAAGCTCCCTCCATGCATGCAGCAAAATGCCCTATAGCCGAAATAAAGAAATCTCTATCAGAGACGCACTCGACAATTCATTATTACAATAGCACGCGCACGTGCATTGGAAATGAAAAATCGTCCGTTTATTTCTATTGGACTGGCGGCCATACTTGTGCTCGCCATGGTCCCCGCTTTCAACATTTTTGCAGGAGCGCAAGAGGCTGAGGATCGCGATCGCGCAGACCGCGCTGCAACGAGAACAGGCCCCTCAATCAAGGATCCAAGTATTAAGGTGGACAAGGTGGCAGAGGGACTCGCTGCCCCAACCACGATGGCTTTCCTTGACGAAGACCGTATTCTGGTACTTGAAAAGAACAACGGAACAGTCAGGCTGGTCGAAGACGGCGAGCTCCAGCCAGAGCCGCTGCTTGATGTGGCAGTAGCAAATGAAAACGAACGTGGAATGCTTGGCATCGCGGCTTCAAACGTGAACGGAACCACGTACGTTTTCCTCTATTTCACCGAATCAGGTGGCGGAAGAGATGGAGACGACTTGCAAGGAGTAGAGCCTGCAGGAAACCGGCTGTACCGCTACGAGCTGCAGGGAGACCGGCTGGTCAATCCGCAACTGCTACTTGACCTCCCGGCACTACCAGGACCCCGCTACAATGGTGGTCCTGTCGCAGTAGGGCGAGATGGCAACATATACGTCATAATTGGTGACGTGGAAGGCCACACTACGCAGGTGCAGAACTTTGAGGATCGTGGAGCCGCAGATGGAACAAGTGGAGTGCTGCGCATACGGATTAACGGAGAGATCCCGGAGCCAGTTATTGGGACAGGCGTCTATGGCAAGTACTACTTCGCATATGGTATCAGGAACAGCTTCGGCTTGGCCTTTGACCCGGAAACAGGCAAGCTATGGGACACTGAGAATGGCCCGGCATTTGGCGACGAGATAAACCTGGTCGAACCCGGGTTTAATAGCGGTTGGCGCGACGTGCAGGGCGTGGCAAACAAGTCGGATCTAGGTGATCTCGTTCTGTTCAACGCGCGCAGCCATTACAGCGACCCGGAGTTTTCATGGACAGAACCTGTCGGCCCCACCGCTCTGGCGTTCCTCAATTCGACAGAGCTTGGAGAAGAGTATGAAGGCGACATGTTTGTGGGAGACATCAACAATGGAGCTATCTACCGCTTCGATCTGAACGAAAACAGGAGCGCGTTGGTGCTCGAAGGGGCGCTTGCAGACAGAGTTGCAGACACGCCGCAAGAAAGTCAAGAAGCAGTCTTTGGCACAGGCTTTGGAGGAATAACCGACATCAAGGTCGGCCCTGATGGCAACCTCTATGTCCTTTCATACAGCAAGGGCGCGATATACCAGCTAACCTCGTCTCGCGCGGCGGAAGAGGAGGAAGAGGATGACGACGATTCCGAGACTGCCAAGCTTACAGTAAGGTCTGAAGATCTGTCAGGGAACACTATCACGGGCATACACACGGTCATAAAGGACAATGAGGGCAATGTCCTGGAAGAAGGGAACACCCCGCTTACCTTTGAGGAAGGAAAAGTGGGCTCTACATACACTGTGATCGTCTCTGACTTTCGCGATAGGGAATTCGACCATTGGGAGGACGGCTCTGACGATAGGAAGATGACGGTGACACTAGAAGACGACGATACCACAATTACTGCTCGCTATGAAATCGAGTCGCGCGATGACGATGACGACGATGACGACGATTCCAACGACCGAAGAAACAGTACACCCATCATTAGCAGGCTTACTAGGCTTCTGAACAACGACGATTGCTTTGACGATCAGGACCGGCAGAGACTATATAGTGCCATATCGAATCTGGTCTCCAAGATATTTAACGGAGAAGAGAGGAGCACCGACAGACTGCAAAGACTCATCGATCGATTAGTTGACGACTGTGTAGGCAATGACGACGATAAGGACAATGGCGGCAACAACGGCAACGGCAACAGAGTACACGGAAGGAATAGCGACGACGACTAACTACTATGGCCGCCCCTCAGCTTTTTTTGAATCATTTCTAGCGCTGTCTTGGGGTCAGCTCTGCCTTTAGTTGCCTGCATGACCTTTCCCAACAAAAAGTTTGTAGCATTTGGATTACGCTTTGCATCCTGGACGGCCCCCTGCTCTGCAGAAAAGACAGATTCGATCGCCTTTGCCAGCGCTTCAGCATCGTCTATCTTGGCGGCCTGAGTCTTCCGGACGACGGCAGAAGGCGTCTCGCCTGTCCTCACTATCTGCCCCAGAATCTGCTTTGCAGTGACCCTGTTTATTGCGCCCTGATCAACCAGCTTTGCCAAATCTGCGATGTGCTCGGGTCTTGCCTTTAGCCCTGCAAGCGGCGAACGCTCGTGCTCTTCCCCATCCTTTTTCCTGACGTCCACAAAGCTCATGAGATCTGTCACGATCCAGTTGGCAATCTCCTTTGGGGAATTGTGCAGCTTGATTGCGGACTCGAAAAAGTCTGCCAGTTCTTTGTTGTTGATTAGCACCTGTGCTACATGAGCTGAAAGCCCGTGCTTTGAAATGAAACGCTCCTTTCGGGCGTCGGGCAGCTCTGGCATAGACCTTGCTATGGAAGAGATAAACTCGCTTCCGAGGACTACGACAGGGATGTCTGGCTCGGGGAAGTAGCGGTAGTCCTGCTCCTCCTCCTTTATCCTCGACTCCTTTGTGACCTTTCTAGCATCGTCCCAGTGGCGCGTCTCAGATCTGACTTCAATATCGCGTGAAGTCATTGTCTTTTGCCGTGTAATTTCGTAGCGCACGGCCTTTTCCACGTCGGCAAACGAGCTGACGTTCTTAATCTCTACCTTGTTGCCGCCGCCTACCGAGACGTTAGCGTCGCAACGAACAGACCCTTCAAGCTTTGTGTTGCACACACCTAGGTGCTCCACTATCGAGGTTATCTTGTCGAGGAACATTCTTACATCCTTTGGATCGGCAAAGTCCGGCTCTGTCACTATTTCCACCAGCGGGACGCCTGCCCTGTTGTAGTCAACCAAAGCGTAGACACTGGCCTCCATGCTTGTTCCTTCGTAGACAAGCCTGCCAGGATCCTCCTCTAGCTGGACGCGTCTTATCCTTGCATGCTTGCCGCTGTCGCCATATTCAAGTTTCCCGTCTACCCCGATGCTCGTTATGCCGTATGCGTTGTACTGAGTCAGCTGGAAGTTCTTGGGCAGGTCAGGGTAAAAGTAGTTCTTCCTATAGAACATGATTTCATCCGGGATCTTGCAGCCAAGTGCAAGCGAGATCATGCCGGCAAACTCGACTGCCTTTTGGTTCAAGAGCGGCAGGGTGCCGGGAAGACCGGAGCATGTGGGGCATATGTTTTCGTTTGGAGCCTTACCACGATAGTCACAGAGGCATCCACAAAACAGCTTGCTCCTGGTTCCTGTCAACTGGCAGTGGATTTCAAGCCCTATCTTTGTTTCCATCAGAGCTCCGGACTCCTTTGCACTTTGGCAGACTGCTCAAACAAGTAAGCCGCATCAAGCATCGTCTGTTCTTGGAATTCGTCTGCCATTATCTGCAGGCCGACTGGCAGGCCGTCGGCAAAGCCAGCTGGCACAGACATGGCAGGCGTCCCCGTCAGATTTGCGACAACAGTATCAATATCAACCAAGTACATCTTTAGCGGGTCGTCTAGTCTCTCCCCTATCTTGAACGGGAGTATAGGCATAGTCGGCCCTATCAAGACATCACATTTTTTGAATAGAGACTTGAGCTCACGCTTCAGGAGTGCGCGCACCTGTTGGGCCTTTAGGTAGTATTTGCCGTAATAGCCAGACGAAAGTACGTAAGATCCGACTATTATCCTCCTCTTGACCTCGTCTCCAAAGTTGCTCCTCGCCCTAGCAAAGTAGCTGTTCCACTCGTATCCTTCCGGGCTCATGTCAAAGCCGTAGCGAATGTTGTCATACCTTGCAAGGTTGCTGCTCGCTTCTGCGGTTGCAATAGTATAGTATGATGCGAGAGCGTAATGCACTGATGGAAGCGACACCTCTTCACATGAACATCCCTGTGAGGCCAGAGTATCTGCAGCCTTGTGGATTATCTTGTTAACCTCTACATCCGCACCTTCGATAAATTCTCTTACAAGTCCTATGCGCAGGTTTTTCCTTTCGGAAATCGAATAAGAGGGTTTGCCACCTGCAGAGGTGGTGGTGTGATCGTTTTTGTCTGCGCCTGCGATCACGTTCAACACTGAAACAACATCCGACACAGTCCTGCCTATCGGCCCTATCTGCTCCAAGCTGTTTGCATACGACACAAGCCCGTACCTGCTTACCAGGCCATAGGTGGGCTTGACTCCAACTACCGAACAAAAACTGGCAGGGCACCTTATCGAGCCTCCAGTGTCAGAGCCAAGCGACAGCGCGCATTCAAGAGCCGCCACACTCGCAGCACTTCCACCAGACGAGCCGCCTGGAACCCTGCCAATGTCCCACGGGTTCCTGGTTGTGCCGTGCCTGCTAAACTCTGTTGTAGATCCCATAGCAAATTCGTCAAGGTTTGCCTTGCCGATTATTATGGCCCCGGCTTCTTGCAGCCGCTTCACAGTAGTTGCATCGTAAGGAGGGATATAGCCGTCAAGCATCTTGGAGGCACATGCAGTCCTGATGCCCTTAGTCGAAATGTTGTCCTTGACACTAATGGCGACCCCTGCAAGTGGCCCGGCCTGTTCGCCGTCCCTGATCTTCTTGTCAATGACGCGTGCCCGCTCGATCGCTTCCTTATTATTGACTGTCACCAAGGCGTTTACCTTGGGCTCCACCTTTTCTATTCTCTCCAGTAGTTGGCTGATATATTCTTCGGCTGAAAACTCTCTATTTCTTATCCCCCAGGCAACCTGACTTGAATCGAGAGCATATAGCGCCAACTTAGGTCATCCTCGGTCCCTTCACAAATCCATCCTTTCTGTACTTCGTGCCAAGCGCGTCACCTTCGAATTTTTCCGGTTCGTCGGGCCGCAGCTCAGCGAACTTTTTCTTTACCGCGATAGGATTGACCTGATCTAGTAGTGGTATGGTGTCAAGCGTATCAAGGTATTTGATTATGCCTTCTATCTGGGCCGTGTAGCGCTCTACCTCAGCGTCTGACAGCTCTATCCTTGCAAGCCAGCCAAGACGCTTTACCTGATCTTTGGTCACCACCATATCATGGATACAGCCTGTCGATGTCCCTTGGATACAGCGTAGCGTCGCGGATGTTTTCGATTTTTGTCAGTGCCATCATTAGTCTCTCGAGTCCTAGACCAAAACCTGCGTGGGGTGGGACGCCATAGTCGAAAACTCTAAGGTGGTAGTCAAAAACGTCCGGTTTCAATCCCTGCTTTTTCATGCGCTCGACCAGCTCGTCCTTGCGGTTTATTCTTGTGCTTCCGGACGAGATTTCAAGCGCGCCAAACATCAGGTCGAACGATTCGCACACCCTGCCTCCGTCTACCGGACTTGGCTTGACATAGAACGGCTTGGTAGAGGTCGGCCAGTCTATGATAAAGTAAAAGCCGTTGAGGCGGTCGTCCTGCAGGCTCTTCATTACTTGTGGGGAAATATCATCTCCCCACTGGATGCGCTCGCCTGCTTCTTGCAATTTGTCAACAAGATCAGAATAGCTGTACTTGGGGAACGGTAATTCCACTCTTGGCAATTGCAGATCGAGGAATTTCAGGTCGATGGCGTTCCTCTCCCTTATCGTTTCCACGATATTCACTATCATGCGTTCAAGGAGCGACATCGCATCGTTATAGTCTGCAAATGCTCGCTCCACGTCTATTGATATTGCCTCTGACAGGTGGCGGTTTGTGCGCGATGGTTCTGCCCTGAAAATCGGGCCAATCTCAAAGACGCTTTCAAACGCCATCGTCAGCTGCTCTTTGTACAGCTGAGGGCTCTGAGCAAGGAATGCCTCTCTGTCATAGTAGAATATTGGAAAGAGCGCGGCTCCGCCTTCTGTAGCGGTGGCGATCATTTTGGGAGTGTTCACTTCAATGAACTTTTGCCTGGCAAGGAACTCTCTGACAGAGTTGAGCACAGTCTGGCGTATGCGGAATATCGATCCGAGATAGTTGCGACGTAGGTCGACTGCACGGAGGTCTAGCCTCGTGTCAATGCCTACTGACGACTGCTTGCCCTGAGTTATGAAAGGCGCTGCTTTTCTTGCTATTGAAAAGGCCCTGATCTCTGCAGGGACGATCTCGACGCCTCCGGGTGCTTTTTCCTGCGGCCTTATCTTGCCACGCACGCCAATCGAACTGTGTTCCTTGATTTCCTTGACCATGCCAAAAAGAGAATCGCTGCACTCGCCCTTTTTTGCGGTGATCTGGATTTCTCCGTGCATGTCTTTTAGTATGATAAATTGGATGTTGCCGTGGTCCCTTACGCTTGAGACCCAGCCCATGACGACTATCTCGTTGTCCCCGATAGAGGGGCTTATCTCGGAGGAATAGTGAGTCCTCCGCCAGTGCCCGAGGTCTTGTTCTTCAAGCAAGTCGCCCAATTTGACTAAATGCTCTAGGAGGTTAATTTAACCTTACCAGTAGTACGAGTGGTCAATGCTGCTCTGTAACGCCTATGTATTTTCTGACTATGCCTATTAGCTGGGTCTTGCTGAACGGCTTTGTGATCAGCTCAACAACGGAAGTTGAGGGAAAAACCCGGGAAAACTCGGACTTGTTGATGTCAAATGCGGTCATGAACACAATTGGTATTTCGGGCCTTGCATCCCTGACTACCCTGGCGAATTCAAAACCATTCATGGTCGGCATCCGGATGTCTGAAATCACCAAGGCATATTCGTCGCCCCCGCTGTCCCTGATCGCTCTAATCGCGCTTTCCGGGCTGGTAAAGCATCCTACTTCGTATCCGTGGCTTTGCAAGGTTAGCTGTATCGTATCGACGATATCATCTTCGTCGTCTACTACCATGACCCTTTTTGGGGTTACCAAATCACAGATCGCCAAAACCAGTGACATTCTACTAGATTTAAACATTTATGGTGGCATATCAGAACATAAACGCTAGCGCAGGACCTCATTGGCGATTGCGTCCATCACCCGGGCAACCGCTTCTTTTCTCACAATGCCTGTTACAAAGTGAGGCCTTCCTCCCCCGCGGCCGTCTGCCCCAGCAAATTGCCTGAAGATCTTGTTGCAGTCAATGTTTTGCATGTTATTTTCATTTCTGGCAAAGACGATGCTTGCATGTTCGGTGCCCACATTTGCAATCAAGATCACCGTGTTTGCGACGTCTCGTATCTTTTCACCGGCAAATTCCTGCAGCTGATCGTCGATCAGGTTTTCAAACAATCCTCGAAATAGGTTAACACTGCCGTTCGTTGTTGGAACAATGCCCGCTAGCTTTTCCCTGCCAAGCGCCTTTAGCTTTCTGGTGTTGTTTTCGCAATCTGCCTTCAGCTTCCTGGCAGTATTTTCAACTGTGTTGATGTTGGCGCCTAGCTCGCCACACACCCTGAGCAGCCTTTCCGACAGCGAAACTGCAGTTTCTTTTGCCTGCCTGCCGACTGCAAAATCTACTTCATATTCGTTTCCACTTTTTGAGAGTCGGGTGACAAGAAAAAAATCGCATTCCCGCAAGTTGCTTGCATGATCCATGGCACAGGCTGCCACATCGTGATTTTCAATCTCCACTACGCGGACCTCTCCTGCTACTATTCTCTCCTCGTTTGCGCGAAGATTCGGGATCTGTTTCTTTGCCTCTTCAAGCGAGGGAAACGTGCGAGCCGAAATGCGCCTTCCTTCAGCAATCAGAGAATTCACTTCATTTTCAGCCTTGAGCACGGTGTCAAGGTCAAGCTGCGGGACAACAACGAATGCAACATTCGTAGAGCCTTTGTGCTCTACTTTCCTTACTTTCAGCGTCTTTCCGAGTAACTTCTGGAGCGAGCCAATAAACGCATGTTCTGCCGTATGCGCCAACTTGTCGTGCATATGGATGATATGCTAGTTAGTCTCGTGTATGCTATAAATGCCACTGATAAGGATTTTAACCTCCCCTATTACAACCAACATCCGTTGGTGGCTAGAAAGGCCGCAGCTGCTGGCGGCAGCAGCAAAGTTACAATTGCGACTCTGGGTTCACACTGTTCACTGCAGGTGCTAAAGGGCGCCAAAGACGAAGGCTTTCGCACGTTGCTTGTGTGTGAGAAGCAGCGGCTTGGGCTTTACAGGCGCTTTAGATTCATCGACGAAATTCTTGAAGTTGACAGCGTTGTCGAGGTGACGGGCGATAGATGCAGAAAGCGCCTGAAGCAGACAAACTCGATCTTGATACCTCACGGCACCCTCATTGCGCAGATGAAAAGCGACGAGATAGAAAAGATAGAAACCCCGATCTTTGGCAACAAGTGGATACTGAGGTGGGAGGCAGACAGAGAGCTCAAGGAAAAGCTGATGAGCGAAGCTGGGCTTAGGACACCGCGGCCACTCGCATCAAAGGAAGAGATCGATGGTCTCTGCATAGTCAAGCTGCATGGGGCGGCAGGCGGTCGGGGCTACTACCTTGCATGGAACCGGGAGAGCTTCGAAGAAGGTGCAAGACGTCTTATCGAGCAAAAAGTAATCAGCAGCGAAAAAGATCTTTACATTCAGGAATTCATCAGAGGCGTCCCAGTCTACTTGCAGTATTTCTATTCGCCAGTAACCGGCGAGCTGGAGCTTTTAGGAATTGACAGGCGCTATGAATCGGACATTGACGGTATTGGCAGGATCCCGGCAAGGCAGCAGCTCGAAGCAGGGGTTGAGCCTTCGTACAATGTCATTGGCAACATACCACTTGTGCTGCGCGAATCACTGCTCGACGGAGTCTACAAGATGGGTGAAAACTTTGTACGGGCAGCAGAGCGGCTGGTGCCGCCTGGAATGCCGGGGCCCTTCTGCCTCGAAGGAGTCTATGACAGGGAAGGCAAGTTTACAACCTTTGAGTTTTCTGCAAGGATTGTAGCCGGCACAAATCTCTACCTTGATGGCTCGCCATATTCTGGCTTGCTTTATGACGTCCCGATGAGCATGGGGAGAAGAATTGCACGAGAGGTCAAGATAGCGAGCAGGAAGGGCAAGCTTGCCAAAGTTGTAACCTAGCCTAGAGAATATTTTTTATGCTTAATTTTTGCAGCGTTACCTGTGGCCAGAAGCAAACAGATTTCCGGTGCCGAAAAATGTGTCGAGATTGCAGTAAGGGAAGCTGAAAAAGCCAGAATCAGTGGCACATTTGGCGTCGGCGGTCTCTTGATAGACAATAATACAGGCACAATAGTCAAGGTGATTCGAAACAGGGTGATCCAAAATTGCTCTGTCCGTGACCCGACGGCGCATGTTGAAAGACAGCTGGTGGACTGGTATTATTATTCAAAAAATAAGAATAACCTCCCGTCTGAAAGTATGATGACAATAGTGACATCTCTGGACCCGTGCCTGATGTGCGCAGGGTCTATTCTCACAGGCGGGTTTAATGTAATCCATGTATCCCGGGACGAGCTAGCGGGTATAGGCTGCAGAGGACAGGATTTTCCAACATTGCCAAACAGGCTCAGGCAAAAAGCCAAGGAAACATTTTCCGCATTTGGTGTTGTTGGCAAAAGGACTTTCAGCGGTCCCTCTGATTCGATTTTCTACGGCAGCGACATCGATAGCAGATTTGATCAGCGTTCGATTCGTGCCTTTTCTTCAAGCCTTAAAAAAGTCAAGGATATTATCAATTGCCATGGTCAGCCACCAAGCAAACTAGTTAACCCAAGAACCTTGGAGAGATCATCACACATATTCAAACTGCTGAAAAAATACAACCCTCAAGTGCTTTCTGATGAATATGTCGTCGCGTTTGACAGCCCTGGAATCGAACTTGGATACATCTTGGTCGAAAAAGCAAGCGAATCGTACAAGGTATCAGGAATCTTCAATTCTGCCTGCATAATTGATCCATTCGGGAATGTGCTGATGGCAGAAAGTGGCGCTCAGGAGAAATCCCCCATAAGGACACCTTTCATGGATCTCGTACGCAAATACCACAAATTGATATTTGATCTCGGGCATGAAGGCAGAAAATACTTTGCTCACACAAAATACTGCAAAATAGTGACGATGCTCGGGCCAGGAGAGGATTCAAAAAGCCTGATGGAGTTAGGATGTTTTGGAGCTTGCATTGAGGGCAGGCTTCCAGAGGGCAGTCAGCTTCAATACATAATACCTCAACAGAGGCAACAAGACCTGAAACGCATGCTGGAGAACCTGCCTCCTCTATTTTCAACTACTGTCCGGCTTCAGGATCACATCCAGCAGGTCGAGGATGAACAGTTGATCAAGTTTTGCAAATCGGCGTCAGTTGTTTCTTGATCTGCGTGCGACATGTCTTATGGCCTTTCCTGCTGCAATTGCTGAAGCTCCCGCAGTGGCGACAACAAACGCCGAAGTGCTGATTGAGAGCAGAGATGGTACACCGAACGGCAGCGTTACCAACATGACTGCTGTCGCAGCAGAGACTGCGAACACAAGCCACTTGATCCTGACTTTGCGACTTGCAACATAGCCTGCAGGAACCAGGTAAACGGCACCGATGAGCGCGCTCGCAGTTGCTCCAGCCATTATTGCACCTAGCTCGCCATCTGCAATAGAATATGATCTTTCAGCTGCAGTCAATATCCCGAACAGAGGATATAGCGCTGTTCTTACAGTTGCCTGCAGCCACGGCTGCTCTCTTTCATAATCTGCAACCTGCGGGCTGAACGAATAATACACAGAGTTAAATGCATTCATGAATGCGGCTCCGGAGGCAGTTGAAAGGATATAGTTGTCCCTGAAATTG
>DASVCY010000221.1:0-21725 GCA_036381375.1 Nitrososphaera sp.
AGTCCATGCTTTGTTTCCGATACAACGACTCCATTTTTGGCACGGAGGATCTGAGCGGACTCTTTCAATATTAGCTCCATGATGCGCGGATCCTTGTTGTGTTCTTTGGCCATTTTTCTTGCCTTTTGTGAAGGCTTGACATAGGCAAGATTCACGATGCGCCCTTCTGCTTTTGATACAATTTTGTGTGCTACCACAAGAACATCCCCATCAAGGATTTCCAGATTATTCTGCTTGACGGCCGCAAGAATGATAACGCTAAGGTCATCATCGGGCACGATGTTCTCAACGACCCGAACTGGAATTATCCGTAGCACAGCAGTATTGAAAGATAGAAGTTAAAAAACGGGTCGGTCACTGCTTCCTGCTGGCCGCATTCACCAGCACGGCTTCACCGAAATTTTTTTTTAGCAAGTTGAGGAGCAGGCTGAGGTCGCGCTTGTCTATCGAAACGTCGGCCTTCTCTCTTACAATTTCCACAGGGCAAAAACCTACGGTATAACCTGCAAGCGCGAACAACTTCAAGTCGTTGGCCCCGTCTACCACCACGACAATATCTTCCCTCTTAATGCCCCACTCCTTTATTGTGTCTATTACTGCAGCTGCCTTGTCAGAAGTGACGTTCATGATTACATCGTCCAGTTTGCCATCCTTGAATATGAGCTCATTTGAAAATATCTTATCGATCCCCAGATCAGCTCGGAGCCTGTCGGTGATTATCGTAAAGCCGCCCGATACTGCGATCATTTTCCAACCGGCCTTTTTCAGGGCAGTGCACAGCTCTTTTGCACCAGGCATCAAAGGCAGTGCTTCGGCCAGCTTCTTAGCATCCTCATACTTGATACCGCGCAGTGCATGCACTCTGCGCCTGAGACCTTCTTCCCAGTTGATATCGCCTCTGATGCCGGCATTTGTGATATCCCAAATTTCCTTTTCTTTCTCGGGACCTATCACCTGCGCCAAAACTGGGAGGTATTCAGCGTTCAACAGTACGCCTTCTACGTCAAAGATAATCAGCATGCTCTGCTTATGCAAACAACTTTCTCGTCTGTATATTAAGCTTCTCCAAGTTTTTTCTACAGTTAGTGAGCCCGCAGGGTCTGCGTCTTTTTGTTGTTAAGATAGTCGGTCAGAAGCACCTTGTCGATTTCTGCAGGGTTTATGTAGTACGATCTGCCCTTCACGTACTTTTCCATTTCGTTGACATAGCCCAATAACGAGTCCTCTTCACTTATCATTATCGTGTCGATGTCAATATTTTGCGCGTGGACTTTTTTAGCCTCCGTAATTGTGCGCGCGCCGATGTACTGGTCAACCTGTCTGTAACGATAGCACAGGTAAACAAGCTCTCCCGAAGCAATATCTAGGCTCATACTGTTCTCCTGCTTTATAGTATCAAGTGTTTGGCGGTCAGGGGTGTAAAAGTGAGAGTATGGCCTTTGCGAAAGGATCTTGTCCTGCTCGCTTCTGTCGTCTATAAAGCAGGCGCTTGGGTGGCCGTCGGTGACCAGCACTATGCGTTTGTTCATAGCGCCGTCCTTTTGTAGGATCTTGCTTGCCAGCCTGAACGCGGCCTGGTAATTGGTGTAGTGGAGGAAGTCCGAGCCAGGCTCAAACGTCTTTAGGTACGGGATGTCACTTGGAAGCACTTTTGACGCAAGTGCGCCAAACCCTACGACATAAACAGAGTCTGATGGAAAGAACTTGCGGTTCAGGAGATATAGGCTCCAAAGGGCCCTTTTGGCCGCCTCTATCCTGCTCATGTCACCATACATTGAAGAGTAGCGCATTGTTGAGCTCAGATCAATACAATAAACTACAGCAACTCTAACATCTTGCATCGTTTCATATTCTTCAAAATCCTCTACGTCTATCTGCAGGGGAAGCTTTAGCTCGCCACCTACCTTTGAAACCCGTTGGATCGTATTGAGAAGCGATTTTGGGACGTTGAGCAGCCGGATATCGTCGCCCGGCTCGTATTTCTTGCTTGTGTCAAGCACGAGCGAGCCAGAGCCGATGTTGTGCGTTTCGTGCATCCCATACTCACCGGCCTTGAGTGCCTTCATCACATCGCTTAGGATCTTGCTGCCTATCGTGTTAAACCCCTTGGCGCTAAGCCACTTTGGAGACTCCTTTAGATAGCCCTTGTTCATCAATTGCCTCACAAGAGGCATACCAGAGTTGTCGTCAGTCTCACCTTCGTTTCCAATTTGCGAGCTTGATTCTTGCCTACTTTGTTGCTCTTCCTGCATGTCTGAAGATATGGCACCTTGAAGCACCTGCTCAAGTTCTTGCAGGCTAGGCGTTTTTTCCCTCAGGGCCTCCCGTCCCAACGCTTTTAACAGCTTATCGAGAACGTCTCGTGGAAGCTCCTTACTTCCCTGGCTCTGCTGCTGTTGTTCTTGACTCTCTTTATCCAGCGGAAAATACAGGAATTTCTTGCTGCCCGGCGTGCTATTGTACGAGTCCATAACTGTTGTCCTTTCTATCCAAAAGGGGTGGCTGAGTGTGGCGTAACCCTTCAAGAACTATCTCTGCTACACAAGCGGTAAGTTCGCCGTCTAGGTTGGGCGCCAGTTCAACGCTGTCTGTCCTGATACCAAGCTGCTTGGCCCTTTCCACGAGCTGCTTTTGCTCGTCTTTTACTATTGAAATAGTTTCGTTGACAGCCGCTTTTAATCCCGGGAACTTTGCCAATTGCGATTCATAGTCCGGGCTCTTGCCCCAGCCGACCATAATCTGCGACACTTGGAATGCCTTGTTCTTTGCGAAATCATTCTTTACTTTTGTAAGCTGCTCCGGCGAGAGCTTTTGGATATATTCAAGCGACACTTCCTTGAGCACGCTTTCGATTATAGAATTGAGCACGTTACTTCTGTTCTCCCGCGTGTCCTCCATTTCGGCTAGCTCGAACTTGCTGGACTGGTGGATGCAATGGATGTCGCAGAAGCGCGGAATAGCCTTTACGCCAAAAGCAATAGAGCGCGTGCGCTCGGCTTCGGATATCATCATCTCCATCGAGTGCACGCCCATCCTGACACTCACGCCCTTGTCGTGGTTGACATCCGGGTGAGCGCGTGCCATTTGAGTTATCTTGGCTATTGTCCTTACCATGAATACCGGCAGCATTACATTCTTGGAATCCGCTATTCTGCACTCCTGCACGATTATGAGCATCTCGTCCTCCACTGTCTTGGGGTAATGCGTATCAATATGGCTCCTCAGCCTATCAAACAGTGGCTCGATTATCTTGCCTGAATGCGTATAGTCAATCGGGTTTGCAGTAGCAATAATCTTGACATCAGGTTTGAACACTGCAGGATATGCACCGGTAGTAAACTTGCCCTCCTGCAATACACTGAGCAGAGACACCTGCTTGCGAGGGTCAAGGACCGGCAATTCATCGATGCAGAGTATTCCGTGTCTTGCCTGCAACAGTTGTCCGGCGGAGTAAGATTCCATATTGTACAGTTCAACTCCTTTCTTGGCAATCTTGATAGCGTCTATCTGACCGACGAGATCCTTGACAGATATATCTGGTGTAGAGAGAATGTACTTGTACCTGTCGGCGCCAGATACCCAATCAATCTTTGTTTCCAGTTTGTTTGCACGGATGATATCTTCGCATTCAGGTGACACAGTGAATTCGGGTTGGGTGCGAATTACCGTCGAATCGGTCAAGAGTGCAATCAGTTGATCTTCAGGAATAGTAGTAGGAATATCGTTTGTTATCGTGCCTCTTACCACAGGGATGGGAGAAAGGAGGTTCTTAGCAACTGCCTCTGCAATCTTGGTCTTTGCCTGGCCAATCTGTCCGACAAGTAAGATGTCATGTCCAGACAGGATCGCTCTATTGAGCGCAGGAATTACGTCGTCGTCATAACCTATGATTCCGGGGTACGGATGTTCGCCTTTTTTCAGCTTGGCAATCAGGTTGCCACGCATCTGTTCTTCGACTGTGACGTGTTTGTAGTTTATCTTGAGCAGATCCCCTAGCGTCTTTACTTGCTTGTAGTCTTCAGGAACACCGGGCATAACTTCGTCATATTTTGGCCTTGTACCATAAGAGCGGCGGACCGCTTCCTCTAATTTCGCGCTCATTTCCAGAGATGAGTCTCGCGGCTTGCTCGTAAATTTAAAGGTTATACGGAGGGTTGTTGCCTAACGCGATATCGCACACTGCCCAGCTTATACCAAGCTTGTTTGCCATTTGTACCCTGCTTGACACATCCAGCATTTTTCCATCCGGCGTCCTTGATAATCACAAAAAACCTCGTCGAGTTGCCCTTTAGCCTGAACCAGTAGTAGCAGAGCTCTGATGATGTTCGCAGTCTTTCTTAACCACCGAACATATCACACATACATATCACCCTATCAATGTCCTCACGCGGACTCCCCACTCCCTCTCTGTAGTGGTAACACGCTGTCACGCTGAACATCTTGGAAGCATTTACGGCACTTCACGCGCTCTCCCACCTTCATACTCCACTTTGTTTCCGGCGCCTACCAGAGAAGAATGTGAGGTGTCGCATGTCTATAGCCGAATACGATTTTTTGTATCGACGTGCAATCCCAGGAGAAGGCATTCCAAATTTAGATAGTTAGCCAGATGGATAAGATGCGGAGGCGATCTGGTTAAACACGACCAGATCTGTAACCTGCTTTAACAAGTAAACGAACTGTACCCAGATGTCTGTTTGAGCGCATGGCTTTGGTCTTATAGGTGACTTTTTACTCAAGCCACCTATAGCCCAAAAATCTCTAGAAAATCAGTGGTTCTCGATTGCCAATTCCAACTGCCTCTGGTACTCCTCATAAGCCAGCTCCTCGGCTGTCTTTTTGCTCGAAACGAGTTTGTGGACACTGGCAACCTGCTTTTTGTTCGTCATTTCTTCCAATACGTCTGCCTGCAATGAGCTTATAACGCTTTACATGAAGTAAATCGCACCATACAATCAAAAAATTTGATAAAATATGCCTTCTCGATAAATATTGAATATTGCGGGCGGATCTGCGCAGGCCTTTGTTGAAAATATTTCAGCTTTTATGCCCACTGCGGGCTTGGATATCATCTTTTGGCAATCAATACTTTAGGACCCACGTTCGTATGCTGACAGGGATTCATATTTTCTCTACCTTTTTGCACCACAGGTCTTGCATATTGTCCAGCCTCTTTGCTTTGGTAATGGACTAACGAGTTCATTTACTAGGCCACCTGCATCCAAGCATCCATCCATTTTGCCAATTCTTCTTGAGTGTCTTGGCCATATGCTCGCTTGGTGCTGATATGAACTTTCGACATCCTGTGGCATGTACTGATATCGGCCACATGCAGTCAAAGCTTGACTCCCCAGTTATCGGAGCCCGCTGCATCCAGATTGGTTTTTATTGCCGAATTTGCTTCGGGATTACGTAGTTTGTCCGCATCCGAGTATAAACACATCCTTAGAATCGCCGGCAAGGACATTGAAGGCAGCAAGAAGGTGATTGTTGCAGTCAGTGAAATCAAAGGCGTAGGTTACAATCTTGCTCAGGTTATGTTGCAGGCGCTAAACATCAGCCCAGACAAGCGTGTTGGGTTCTTGTCTGACAGCGAACTCCGTGAGGTTGAGCAGGCAATTGCCAATCCCTCCAAGGCAGGAATCCCGCAATGGTATTTTAACAGAAGGAAAAACATGGACGACGGCTCGACCCACCACATGATCACTTCTGATCTTGATTTTACTTCTTCGAACGATATTGAACGTGAAAAGCTCGTTATGAGCTGGCGCGGCTACCGCCACATGTTTGGTCTAAGGGTGAGGGGTCAGCGCACGAGAACCACAGGCAGAAGAGGCGGCGCTGTGGGCGTCAAGAAGTCCAAGACGGCACCAAGCGCAGCTCCAGCAGCGGCAACTCCAGCAGCGGCAGCCAAACCAGCGACTTCTGCAGCACCGGCAACAGGAGCAGCTCCAGCAGCTGAAAAGGAGCCTCCAAAGAAATAACAGGTGGTGTAGATGGGAGATCCTCGTAAGTCAAAGAAGCTATACCGCCGTCCGAGGATGATCTGGACCACTGATCAGCTCAGTGCGGAACTTTATATCATGGGTACTTATGGCCTTCGCAACAAGCGCGAACTCTGGAAAGCCCAAACAGAGGTGGCAAGGATAAGGAACCAAACACGTGCACTCCTTGCTCTATCCATAGAAGCGAGATCAGAGAAGGAAAAGAGGTTACTGAACTTTTTGAATAGGCTCGGCCTGGTAAAAGAAGGCGCGACACTTGATGATATTTTGAACCTAAAGGCAGAGGATCTGCTTGAGCGCAGACTCCAGACCATTGTCATGAGAAAGTCCGGTGCCAAGTCACCGTACCAGGCAAGGCAGGTAGTGACTCATGGGCATGTCTCCATAGGCAACCGGAAGGTCAACATCCCCGGCTACCTTGTGAGGAAAGAAGAGGAAGCCCAGATCATGATCCATGTCGAAATCCCCGCTGCCGCTGCTCCTCAGCCAGCATCATAGGCCGCTGACAACATCAACGTGGTCTATCTTACCATCAGAGTTCATGTCGAATCCCTGCACAACTAGCGCCCAGCTGTCTTCGCCATTGTACCTTTTCAGAACCTCTTCGCTGTAGTTGGTCATCGCAATTACTGCAGACTTTGTCCCCGCCGACCGCACGCCGGCGACCACTACAACGTTCGAGTTGGCGTCGTAGGGGTTCTTTATCTTGGCGATAAGTCCATGATTGTCGAGGCCGTAGCGATTACCATATTCATCGATGAGCCCTGACCAAAAGTTCTTTTCGTCAAAACGGATTGGGAGATAGCGGTTAAATTCTGCAGTGACGATATTTGTCCCCGGTCCCCCAATGGAAATTAGGTTGTTCCCGGTCAGCACCTTTTCAGCCTTTGCATCAACGTCCAGTTTCACTACAAACTCTGAAGGGATTGATCCGGTGACATGCCCAAGAAAGAAAGCAAGGTGTACAGCATAGTGCCCATCTCTTGCCGACGACTTGTACGGGCCATGAGGGTTGGGAGCGCCCACTACTAAGAGACCGTTGAACTCTTTACCAGATACAAAGTTGGAGAAGAACCTTGATGCACTCGGGTGCTGGCTCCCAAGCCACAATGGACCTACCTTGCTTTCACCCCAGTCCATTTCTATGCCAAAAGCAGGGCTTGAGACCTGATAGAGCCGTGCGGTACCGCCTCTCACAAACTCCTTGCCGACCTCTTCGACAGCGCTTATCTTGACCAGCTTGTGGATGTAATAGTACGCGCTCTGTTCATAGATTTTCAGCTCCTTTGCAACCTGTGCTGGGTACATCGGCCCCTTTGAAAGCAGTTCCATAATACGCCACGCAACGGGATTCGAAAGGACGCGGATGCGCTCAACATCTCGAAATACAAGGATCTTTTTTGACGATGTCTGACCGTTTTTTTCTGAAACCAGCCTTTTTTCCAACACGTATGAAATGCCATATAGCACTATATAATATTATGCAGCGGTATAAAGCTAAATTGAATCTACCGTGCTCAGACCGTTATAAAGTATGATTAAACGGTATTTTTCTAAGTTTGATGGTACTTAAATTCTTGCTTAATCCTTTTTGGTTCGATGTGCTCGATAATTGGCTACAAAGGCAAGAACGCTGCGGCCCCCATATTGGTTGATAGCTTGAAGAGAATGGAATACAGGGGTTATGATAGCGTCGGAGTCGCCACATTTGATGGCGGGAACATCTTGGTACGCAAGGGCACAGGCAAAGTCCTAGAGGTCAACAAGAACATGAACCTCAGCCAGATGGGAGGTAGGATCGGAATAGGCCACACCCGTTGGGCTACCCATGGTGGCGTAAGTGTCAGCAACGCGCACCCACATTCAGCTTGCAAGAATGACATTGCGGTGGTACATAACGGGATAATTGAAAATTACAAGGAATTAAAACAAGACCTCATTTCTTCAGGACACTCTTTTGCAAGCGAAACTGACAGTGAAGTCATTGCTCATCTGCTAGAGATCCACTATGCCAAGGGAGTCAGGGAGGCCATGATCGAGACCTGCAAGAGGCTCAAAGGAAACTATGCATTCGTTGCAGTCTTTCAGGACGGCACCATCAGCGGAGCCAGGTATGAAGAGCCTCTGGTGATAGGCGTCGCAAACGACGGCTACTTTGTGTCAAGCGACGTGTTAGGCTTTCTACAATACACAGACAAGGCGATATTCCTCGAAAACGGCAACATTTGCATCGTCGACAACAGCAAGCTCGAGATTTTCGATTTTGAGGGCAGGGCCGTTGCCCATCCGATAACGCAGGTAGCGTGGGAGTTGGGAGATATTGACAAGGGCAAGTATGCGCATCACACCATCAAAGAGATCAACGAGCAGAGGTTGACTGTGGTGCATGCAGGTAGGCAGGACGAGGCAACGATGGCCAAGTTCTGCGACATTCTCGCAAATGCAAAGGACATTTATATCACTGGAAGCGGCACGAGCTACCACTCCGCCCTGATCTTCAAGCACATGCTTGCGAGGTTCGGAAAGATAAGGGCTGAGACTGTAGTATCCAGCGAATCGCAGTATGCGCTTGCCGCAATAGACGATAAATCAGTCCTGGTTGCGATATCACAGAGTGGCGAAACTGCAGATGTACTCGATTCCGTTAGGCTGGCCAAGGGCCAGGGTGCCAAGATACTCTCAATAGTCAACGTCATGACCTCATCGCTGGCCAGAGCGAGCGATGCTTGCCTGTTCACAAACTGTGGACCGGAGATCGGTGTTGCTGCGACAAAGAGCTTTACTGGCCAGCTTGCCCTGATCTATAATATCATCGACAGGTTGTGCAAGAATTGCCTCGGCACACAAAAAGCAGAGTTTGCAAAGGCTGTGGAGAATATTATTGCCAACCAGGCCAATATCATAAAGACAGCCGAGTACATGAAGAACGCAACAGACATCTACTTACTTGGGCGATCCCTCCACTATCCAATTGCTCTTGAAGGCGCACTAAAGCTCAAGGAGCTGGCATACGTTCATGCAGAGGGAATAGCGGCCGGCGAACTCAAGCATGGTCCGCTTGCACTGATGGAGAAGAACACCTTTGTCATAATGATAAACCCACACGACGCCACGTTCAATGACACGATCTCAAACGCTCACGAAATAAAGGCTCGCGGCGCAACAGTCATTGGCATTTCCGATCGCAAGGATGATGTCTATGACTATTGGATCGAGATACCTCACCTGAAGGAAGAAGTATACTATCCAATAGTTGAAGTCATACCGCTCCAGATAATGGCTTATCAGCTTGCTCTTGCAAAAAACGTAGATCCGGACTATCCGAGGAACTTGGCCAAGTCCGTAACTGTAAGATAAGCATGAATTGGCAGAACTCCGGGATAACATTGCTGTTGGGCAGACTTTTGAGGTAGAGTAGACGGGCAGCAAGGGCGAGGATTGTTTGCCAAAGAATTTGTACCTAATAGAACCTCAGTCCTTTTGAATACCAATGACGCAGAAGGATTTCAAAGGGATAGCTGGCTTTGAGATGCTCGTTGAGGAAGAGAAAGTCTTTGTACAGGAATACAGATAGTTCTGGCTGACGGGTCGGATCTTGTTAACTGCGATGAAATAATCTGCCCCAACCATTCCTATAACGCCAATATCACCGGCTCCGGATTTGACATAGTAGTTGTCAGAGACATTTCCAAAGGTGAGGAAGGTATGTACGGTTATAGGACTTCTGATGAAAGTGTTGACTTGGTATTTAACTGCCTTTGCGAGCGGGACAACTACTGCAGGAGTCAGATGTATGCGCGCTGCGCAAAAAGGGAAGAGAATGCTGGTAGACAAGGGTCGATTGGCTTGAAAAGCAAGGATAGCCCAAAGGACGTCTGGAAAATCGGTAAAATGAAAAAAAGGAAAAAGAGGTAACGAGCGCCTAGAACTGCGCGTTCTCGCTTGTCGTTCCTGCTCTGCCGCCGAAAGTGCCAATCGGCACATCTGGGAAGCTGGCGTTCATTCTCTGCTCTGCGACAGCGCCTGCCTCTGCAAGGATCTTGTCCACTTCCTCGCCGCTTGCGTCGAAGGCAAACGAGGTGTTTCCCATGTTCCCTGCGCTCATCATGATGTCGCTGAACACTCCATTGATTTCGCCAAGTTCTCTGTCTACTTCCGGCATGACACCTGCCAGCCCCGACCTTACTCTCGTGAGTGCGCCCATCGCAGGGCCGATTGCGACCATAACATCTCCGAGGTCGATCGTAGATTCCAACCTGAGCTGTATCTGTTCAAGTGCAATCTTGAGCTGCGAGATCATTTTGGCGGTCTTTCGCACCTGAGCGATTTCGTTTGATAGCATTCTGCCGTGTTGAGTGTCATGCCTCTGAAGAGCGGAAACTACTTGATTGAAGAGTGATTTCTCCTTGCTCCTTAATTTCTCAAGAATAGTCTCTAGCTTTTGGTTCTGTGCTTGTATTTTGTTCCTGGCAAGCTCGATTCTCGGTTTTAGTGGTTGCTGAGGACCGATATTCTGCTTGATCCTCTCCGACATGCTTGGCGTATTGTCCTTTACCCAGTTACTGCTGAAGCTCGTCATATCAACTAGCAAGTGAAAATGGCGTTAAATAGAAATGTCATAATTGAATAACCAAGTGGTAATATTTTCTAGACATCTGTCAATTGTCAATAGAACTAAATTGGAAAAGCTATTAAATGCAATGCATACAGGCTAGAGTATCATATGGGTAGGGCAAAGGCGGCAAAGAGCAGTGGTGGTTCTCAGGAAGAAGGACTTCCAAAATGGGCAGAAGATGAGATAAGGTCTGCCCAGTTCGGCAAACCTGAGACGATAACTAGGACAGGATACATCCTTGACATTTACGAGGGCGACTACAAGATAGATATTCAGGTCTACGAACCGATGCCGGATGGTCGGTCAATAGTCGAGGGTCTCGATGTTCCAAAGACGATGAAGATTTCGGATTTCATGAAGGGCTTTGTTTACGAGTTCAAGGTAAACGTGTTTACTGCGCCCCTGAGTACGAAGGTAGTCGAGCTATTGAAGACAAAATATGGGCTCGAAATGAAAGCAATATACCGGTTTGAGCTTCAGGAGCTCCAAATGATGGATGTCGAGTCCGACCTCCCCGCAGGATCTTCTTCAGAAGAAGATGGCGACGAAGACTAGCTAGCTTTTTTCCCTTTTCATAAGCTGCCCCGGTGCGGCACCGTACCAACAATAATTGTTCTCAATAACGCAATTACGCGCTCTGTCCAGCAAATTTGGCTACCATCTTTCCAGCTAGACAGTTTGCTGTACGGTGGCTGTGATGGTGGTGGCAGTCCTGTTCTCACATAAGTCAGATAGGACGCACGTACCAGCATTGGTCAAAGAAGGAGCAGGAATACCCCATAGGGAATAGCAAACAATGGATCAGGATCGTATGTGCATATGTATTTATGCCTGCCGAAAGGCTCACCAGAGTTTAGCCGTGTAGCAGTAGAAGAAGAATACATCGGAGACGGAGTAAGTTCGACGATCTGTTGTTTCCAGGCACTTCTACAGTCTGACCAACAGAAATCGTCCAATATTGCATTACAGGATAAAGAGGTTAAATCTGGACATAGTTAGGCGTCTGTTGAGGTGCTATGAACTCATGTTAGTAAGCATAGTTGCGGACAGACCATATGTACATGCGCATACATTCATGCGCCTCTTTTCTTATTTTGTTGCACCGCTCCCATCTTCAGGCTTATTATCTCTACTAGCCTGCTGGTTTAGGCTGGCCGCTGACACCTTGCCAATAGCCAATCTCATAAGAGCGACCCACATGATTACAAGGGGCACATGGTACGTTGCAATCCTCCAAGCTATGATCACTTTCAACTGGTCGTCATTCACGATTTCGGTGAGGGTAGGTATGCCACTCAGGTTAGAGATGTAGGCCCAAATGCCAAGTTCGGCCAATCCTGAACCTCCAATGGTTATAGGCAGTGCGGCTACTGAATTCGATGCTGCAGTTGCCATGAGCGAGTCAAAGAATCCAATGTCAGATCCAACAGCGTTGGCAAGTACCATGAATGATATCCCATAGAAGAAGAAAGAAACAAGAGTGATCGCCATACCTATTGCGAATGTTTTGATTGATCTCTTGGAATTGAAATTCTCCCTGCTCATCTTGCACAGGTCAGCTATAGCAGAGTTTGCAGAATTGATAAGGTTCTCCGCCTTTTCCTTTGAAAGAAACTTTTCTACTATCTTTTTGGAAAAGTGTGGTAGCCGCAAATTGCGCTTTGCAGAAAACAATACTAGTGCTAGCCAAACGCCAAATGTTGGAATAGTCAGTAGAATGACTGCGATTCCAACCACTGTCCCGCCTCTGTAGATTGCAAATGCCCCTGCAATGAAGGCGAGCATAGAGCCGACAAAGACATCAGCGATTATCTCCATCGTTGCAACCCATGCGGCCTTGCCTGGTGGCACTCCCTTTCTTGATAACCAAGCTATTCTGATTAGCTCGCCCCCAACATATGAAGGGGTAGTCTGGGTTACAAATTCGCCTGCTAGCCTAGCCGAAAGCGTCTTGCCAGTCGAAGCCACATCGTAGCCTATGAACCTCTTGACAAAATACTTGAACCTGAACGCCTGTAGCATTATCCGGACTATTGCGGCAGCAGCCGATGCCACAAACGGCACAAGACCAACCGCAAATACGTCCTGTGGAGATACATTAGTGGTAAGGAACAGAATTATGAAAGGTACCACACTTGCAGGAATGGCAACAAGTCGCCAGTTCAACTATAACAGCACTTGTTGCGGCAGAGTACTATAATAGTGTAAAGAAGATATAGACGGAAACGTTCTCTCAACCAAGTGCACACAATCTTCGTCACTGGTACAGCTGGTTCTGGCAAGTCGCTCCTTACTTCTAGGTTGCTCCAGTGGTACAGGGACAACAGCGCGTATCCGATAGCCCTTAACCTTGACCCTGGCGCTGTCAACCTGCCGTACGAGCCAGACGTCGACGTACGGAACTATGTAGATGTTACTACTTTGATGGAAAGCTATGGGCTTGGTCCAAACGGGTCGCTCATAATGGCAAGTGACATGATAGCGACCAAGATGGATGAGATACAGATCGAGGTGGATGAGCTTAACCCTGACTATGTCATTGTGGACACGCCTGGACAGATAGAGCTATTTGCATTCAGGGCGAGCGGCCCGTATTTCGTCGCGAACTTTCACTCAGACTCTAAAGCAACAATATTTGCCTTTGATGGCATGCTCGTGTCTTCCCCGATTAACTTTGTGTCCATTTCGTTACTTGCATCGTCCGTGAGGCTACGGCTGAAAACTCCGCAGGTAAACGTGCTGACAAAGCGCGACTTGGTGATAGAAAAATTAAAAGACATTATGGAATGGGCCGGCTCGCATCATGCGTTAGAGTACGCACTCGATAGCGAAAAGGATGTTGAATATTCTCTACTCAGCAAGGAAATTGCCCGCAGCATGAGCAAGGGCGGGTTTGCTTCGGGGCTGGTCGCAGTATCAAGCATAACCATGAATGGCATCGTCAACCTCGCGGCTGCGCTTGCACGAATCCTTAGTCAGGGTGAGGATGTTTAGGATGGCTGTGAAGTCCGTCACTGCAGTCGCGCCGTGCTCCACAGCAAACCTCGGACCTGGCTACGACGTGTTTGGCCTTGCTCTTGATGCTCTGCAAGACAAGATAAGAATAACAAAAAAACCGGGTGTGAGCAGCACAATCACCATCAAAAGCAGCGACCAAGCGATCCCGTCCACGTCCGAGTCCAATTCTGCTGGCCTAGTGGTAAGGAGCATGATGCATGACTTTGACATTCATGACAACATCGAAATTCAGATTACAAAAAAAGTGCCTGCAGGCTATGGCGTTGGCTCTAGCGCCGCTTCCGCGGCTGCGGCCGCAGTAGCCTTCAATGCGCTTTACAAATTAAAGATAGACAAGAACAGGCTCGTCGAATATGCGGCCGAAGGAGAAATAGCGAGCGCGGGAATAAAGCATTACGACAACGTCTCTGCTTCGCTTTTGGGAGGATTCGTAATAGGAAATAAAGGGAAGTTCATTAGGCTCGAACCGCCAAAGGATTTATTCCTGGTGGTGGCAGTCCCGCTCTCAATGCAAGTGCCAGAGAAAAAGACAGAGGTCGCAAGGGGCGTACTTCCAAAGGAAGTACCGCTGAAAAGCGTTGTGCATAACGTTTCTGGCGCCTCCACAATTGTTGCTGGCTTCGCGCTGAAGGACGTAGAGATGATAGCAAGAGGAATCGATGACATCATTGTCGAACCAGCAAGGAAACATCTCATCCCCGGCTATGATGCCGTAAAGCAGAACGGAATCTCTGCGGGCGCGTTGGCTGTGACGATCAGTGGCGCTGGACCGTCGATGATCGCTTTCCTAAAAACGCGCAAGAACGCAAGAAAAGTTGCAAGCGCCATGGCAAAAGGATTTTTGGAGGCAGGCGTAAAGAGCAAGACGTTTGCCTGCCGGCCGAGTAGTGGCGCACGTCTGGCTTGAGTAGCTACTTTTTGCTCTTGTTCAGGAAGGCAGACATCATCTTTTGCCTGTCTTCGTGCGCAAAGCAGAGCGCCCATCCATAGATCTCGAGCCTCAAGCCGGTTTCAAGGTCCGAATCCATGCCTCTGTTGATTAGCATCTTGCTCACCTTGACAGCGGTAAAGCTGTTCTTTGTAATCTCTCTAGCAAGTGCTAAACACTCATCCATAAGTTTCTTGTTGAGAATCTTGGCCACCTGACTAGCCCTCTCTTTTTCCTTTGCTGGGTCTCCCTTTACCTCTAGCGGAAGGTTATCTTCTGGCCCCACACTGACTACTTTGTTTACAAGGCCGATCTGGTAAGCCTCATCCGCAGTTATCATCTTACCGGTGAATATCATCTCCTTCGCCTTGGCTGGACCTACCAAACGCATCAGGCGTTGTGAGCCGCCCCACCCTGGGGGAATGCCTATCGTGACTTCTGGCTGGCCGATCTTTGCGTTACTTGAAGCGATTCTGATATCGCATGCCATGGCAAGCTCGCATCCGCCACCGAGCGCAAAACCGTTGACTGCTGCAATTACCGGCTTTTCCATCCGTTCTATCTTGTTGATTACCGCCTGCGCAGAAGTCGCGTACCTCTCGGCCTGCATTGGATCGATATTGACCATGTATGAAATGTCTGCACCTGCGCAGAAGGAGCGTTCGCCTGCCCCCGTAATTATTACAACCTTGATGCCTTCGTCTGAGGCTGTGATGTCGATTGCCTTTGAAAGTTCTGAAATGACATCACTGTTCATGGCGTTTAGAGCTTCTGGCCTGTTTATCCTTACGATCGCAATGTCGCCTTGTGGTTCAATCTGAATATACTTCATGCTTGACATGTTGAATGTAGGCAGGCCCCTTTTCAATAAAATCTTATTGGTTTGCTAGCAGGCTAGCGTTAAAAAGAAGGCGCAGACCAGCTTCTAGTCATGGTTCGGCTCAGACGTGCAAATGCTGGCAGCATAGACGAAGCAGACATCGTAGTCATTGGTGTTCCTGACGAGTCAAAATCACATGCCAGGCGCAAAGGAACCAGCAGAGCGCCGGACGTACTGAGAATGGCATCAAACGAGTTCGAGTTCTTTGAGCGCGGGAGCAAAATCATCCCAACATGCCCCATGCGCGGCAGCCTAGAAGGCAAACGCGTCTTTGATGCTGGTAACATTGCAGACAAGCAGAAGCTGTACAAGATTGTTTCAGATCTCGCTTATGCAGGAAAGCTGCCGATAATGATAGGCGGCGACCACTCGCTAACAACAGAGACGATAAAAGCAGTAGCAGCTGCTGCAGGGAAGACTTCAGGCGAAAACAAGATTTCACTCTTGTATTTCGATGCCCACCCGGATTTTGTGTCGTCCGTCAGGGACTACTATGGATCCGTGTTAACAGACTCGGCTAGTTCGATCGACTTTGGAAAGAGCATGCTGATTGGCACTAGAGCGGCAGAACCTGAAGAGATCAAGAACGCAAAGGCAGCTGGATTGAAGATCGTGACTCCACTTGATATTGCAGAATTTGGAGTAAATAAGGTATCGCAGATGATAAAAGCGCGTACGACAGGCTCGAAGATATACATCTCAGTGGACCTTGACTGTGTTGACCCGTCATCCGCACCTGGAGTGTCTGTGCCCTCGTCAGCAGGCCTGTCGGCAGTCGACCTGATCTATCTGCTCAATAAAGTCATAAGTGGTGGAAACGTTGCAGGGATCGACATTGTAGAACTTACACCTGAATATGATATTAATGGAATGACTGCCATGCTTGCGGCGAAGATATTGTCGGAGTGTATTGCAGCAGTGGAGTAAATAGAGACTGCAGCTTGCACAGAAGATTTTTTCTGAACATTGTATCCCCCCAGATTTATTTACGTCTAACAGAATCAGTTGCCATACCAGTGAGATCAAGATTTTCCAGAAATAGCATAGCATTGTTAGTCTTGACAGCTACAATTGCTGTGTCTCTCTCAATTATTTCGTTCCAGTATTCGAACTTCACTTCAGACGAAATCCTAAGAATCGCAGCTGATGACATTAGGTCTAACGCAAGAATTGAGGCGCATGATCTAGAAAATGTATTTGTAAACAGGATAGAGTCAGTATCCTCAAACCTCCAGATAATTTCGAGTGCTAGATCTGTGCAAAATAACCAGTCTGAACGGGCCCGCATACTGTTTGATGTGGCTCAGAATGCTACCGGCGACTTGACTAACTTTTACATGTGGCTTGACCGCGAGGGCAGGATGTTGTGGCTCAGCAACATCAACCAGACAGCATTTCAGGAGTTCAGAGGGACTGACCTGAGCCAGAGATCCTACTTTATCGAGTCTAAGAACGAGCATGAAAGCTATTACAGTAGCGCAATAGACTCTAACGACAATATTACAAGGATCTATATCTCGCATCCTATAATTACCGAAGAAAATGGCAAGTTTCTAGGAGTTGCCGTTGCCGGAATAAGGCTTGACACGTTTGGAGACTTTTTGCAGGAACAGTTGTCACCTGAAACCCTAAGCTCCATCGGAATGGTAGACAGAAACGGCATGATACTGTATTCCAATTCCGCATTGCTGACAGGCCAGAATGTGTACGCGCCAGAATTTCAGGCTAGGCTGCCGCCTGAACTGAAGAACTCTTTTCTTGGATTTGTGGGCAGGTCAATCGCAGGCGAATCTGGCCTGCAGGACTTTTCGGTAGAAGGAGCGACCGCCACCATTGCATACGAACCCATAGTAATCAAGGGTGAGCAATTTGGCACGTTGTATGTAGTGTCACCTCACCAGTTCGCATCCAATGTAGGCGCGTTAGTAAATCAGCAGATAAATTTCAACATGGTTTTAACGGTTGTTATCGGCGCGGCGGCTGTAGGCGTGGCAGCACTTGTACTTGCCTGGAACACCAAGTTGATGCAGACTGTGGATGCCAGGACTTTAGAATTGCGTTCAAAGACAGATGAGCTAAAAAAGTCTAATGATTCACTTGCATCCGCAAACGAACAACTAAAGATTCATGATAGGATGCAAAAAGAATTCATCAATGTTGCGGCTCACGAGCTCCGGACACCCACACAGGCGATCCTTGGCTATGCCGAACTCTTGCAGATCGATCCCGGTGAAATCAACGAAATTATAAGGGCGATCCACCGCAATGCTATTAGGCTGCGGCGGCTTACTAACGACATACTGGACGTGACGAGGATCGAAAGCGAAGCGCTAATGCTTGACATGGAAAAATTTAACCTCAGAGAAGTTGCCGAAAGCGCGCTGCAGGATGTAAAGAGCCAGCTGGCAAACGGCAAGGTCAAGTTTGTATACAAGCCAGAAGACATCATTGTCGCAGCAGATAGGGGAAGGATAGCACAGGTCCTGGCAAATCTACTGGACAACGCGGCGAAGTTCACAAAGGAAGGGACCATCACGATATCCATCGAAAGGAAGGACTGTAATGCATTAATTTCCGTGCGGGACACTGGGGCAGGAATTGACCCGGTTATCATGCCAAGGCTCTTTAGCAAGTTTGCGACAAAGTCTGACAGGGGCACCGGCCTTGGACTGTTCATTTCAAGAAGCATCATAGAAGCGCACGAAGGCAGGATCTGGTGTTCAAACAACTCAAACGGAAGGGGTGCGACATTTGCGTTCAGTCTCCCGGCGCTACAGTCCAGTCTTGAGTAGGGAGACGGTGTGCTTGAGCACGTGCCTTAGTCTGCCGGTTAAGCTTGCTCTGCGATGTTGTAAGCACCTATACACTTGTTCCGCGGCTTGTTGTCTCTTCATGTGGCTGGAGGGTGGTGGAGCGCATTATCCCATCGCTTTCGCCGGCTAGCGGTGCTTTTCCCCACAGCAGGTAAGTGGAGAAACACAAGGCGCAAGATAGTTTTTCTGTACGATCATAGGCTCTTGATTATCGGCTGGAGGTGTTCCGGTATCTCTGGAAGCTCGCCAGTGTGGCTTATGTTGTTCTGGAGCACATCGGTGCCTATCCTTCGCACCTTCTGCGTGCCGATAAGCGTGTCTATAGCTCGCTCCACGTCCTTTGCCGGCAACACATCCTTTAGCTTTTCCTTCAGTACATTTTCCGAGTCGTATTTGTCTATGGCATACTGTACGAGGATCAACTTGTCACTCATAGAGAAGTTATTTGTCATCCTTCTTAGTCGTCAGAGACAAGATACCAGTAATAATAAAGTTTCAACCATGTTCTTATCTTGCTCAACCTCATTGCAAGAACAGTAGTAACAGGTATGGCTGACACCACCTTGAAAAAGTGCAAGACCTGTTCGCCAGAAGCCAAATGGTGCAAAGGGTTTACATCCAAAATGAATATTGCGACAGTCGCTGCTGTATGTCCTGATGAAACACGGCAATATGTTCTGGCCGTACAGGAAAAGAAGTCCCGAAGATCAGTAATTCATCATGAAAAGGTGTAGTGAAGAACTAGAATTTTGTTACACTAGGCTTATGCATAGCGGAGATCTGAAGATCCATGTCTTGTTTGCATCGCCGCTGACTGATATGCTGATCAGTGTTGGAACTGTCCTGATCTACATCACAGGTCTGATCGGATTTGTAGCGTGGCTTGAGCGCAGCAAGGCGAGTCAAAAGAAGGACAATAGCGTTGCGACAGAAATCCTGTGACTTTACAGTTGTAAAGGTTCGTGATTATATAACCGCCTGCCTAGAGGTATTGCAGTGACAAAGAAGACTCTGGTCAAGATAGGTGGTATGCATTGCGCAGGGTGCGTCAATTCAATCCAGCGCAGAGTTTCGACGATCGAGGGGATAAGCAAGGTCGAGGTCAACCTAGCAAACGAAAAGGCAGTCCTTGAATATGACCCGGCCAAAGTGAGAATGGATACCATCGAGCGAGCGATAGAGGAGATAGGCTACCGCGTTGTGTATGAAAAGGTAAACCTTGGAGTAGAAGGCATCACAGACCTGACAGATGCCAGAAGGCTTGAGCAAAACCTGGGTCAGATGGAAGGCGTAAGGTCAGTCTCTGTCAACTATGCTAGTTCGCAGGCAAGCGTTGAATACAATCCTGCCCTCATTTCTCTCGCCGATATCAGGAAGAAAATAGCAGACAGCGGATACAAGGTGCAGAGCGAGACTTCGCAGACTAGCGCGCAGGACATCGAGGCCAGAAAATTGAGTAATCTATTCTTGCTCGGCCTTGCGTTCACGGTGCCTGTATTGCTCTTTAGCTACCCGGAGGTTTTCAACTTTGTCCCGCTAGCAGGAAGCAATGTTGCTGCATATATCGCATTTGCGGCCGCCGGCGTAGTACAGTTTGCCACTGGCAGCAGGTTCTACACAGGCGCGTTCAGAATTGCCAAGCTGAGGTCTGCGAACATGGACACGCTTATAGTCCTCGGCACCACCACCGCGTTTGTCTACAGCGCGTTCAACACCTTCCCTGTTGCAAACTGGCACGCGATATACTATGACGCATCGGCGCTCGTAATCACGTTTATCATACTTGGCAAGTATCTGGAAATCAAGACAAAGGGCAAGACTAGTTCGATAATACGCAAGATGCTTGAGCTACAGCCGAAGTCAGCCAGCGTAAAGAAGGCAGACGGAAGCGAAGTCGAGACTCCGATTGAGCTCATCCAAGTTGGAGATATTGTAACAGTCCGCCCCGGGGAGCGCATACCAGTCGATTCGACTGTAGTTCAAGGAGAGTCTGCGGTCGATGAGTCGATGGTAACTGGAGAGTCTATCCCGGTGCACAAGAAATCGGGCGACGGGGTCGTTGCCGGCACGGTGAACAGAGAGGGCATGCTGCTTGTCAAGGCAACAAGAGTCGGCTCTGACTCGTTTCTTTCGCAGATCGTCAGGCTAGTAGAGGATGCGATGGGCAAAAAGCCGCCAATGCAAAAACTGGTCGATAAGGTGGCAGGATATTTCGCATATGCGGTTATGATCGTGGCGCTTGCAACATTTGGGGCATGGTACTTGTTTGTGCCCGGGGATTTGGCATCTGCAATAATCCCTGCAGTAGCGATTTTGGTAGTGGCTTGTCCCTGTGCCCTCGGGCTTGCTACCCCGACTGCAGTCATGGTAGGAATGGGCAAGGGTGCCTCAAACGGTGTGATATTCAAGGGTGGTGACGCCATCGAAGCATTGAGCAAGGCATCCGTTGCAATATTTGACAAGACTGGCACCTTGACAGAGGGCAAGCCAAGTGTCACCGACGTGGTAGTGCAGCAGTCGCAGATGCTCCAGTCAGCCAACAATAATACTGCCCAATCAGAAATCCAAGTACTGGAGTTTGCTGCAACGGCGGAGCAGTGGTCGGAACATCCGCTTGCTAAGGCGATAGTAGAGTATGCAAGATCAAAAGGAATTCATCCAAAGGACGTCGACGACTTTCAAGCGGTGCCGGGCATGGGCGTTACTGCGGTGTACAATGGCATGACAATCAAGGTCGGAAGCCCGGATTTCGTTTCGGCACGGGCAGAGCAGGCAGTCGAAAAGTTACAGCGCGAGGGCAAGACTGCAGTTATCGTTTCTGTCGATGACAGGATTGTCGGGGCGATAGGATTGATCGACTCACCGAAGAAGGGAACAATGGAAGCGATGGCATCTCTCAAAAGCCTAGGGATAGAACCAATGATGCTTACAGGGGACAATAAGAGGACTGCAGAAGCGATAGCCAAGGCTGTCGGGATCGAGCGGGTGTTTGCGGGCGTCCTCCCGTCAGGCAAGGTTGATGTCGTAAGGCAGATCCAACGGGAAGGAAAAAAAGTTGTCATGGTAGGAGACGGTATAAATGATGCCCCGGCGCTGACTGCGGCCAATGTTGGCATCGCGGTCGGATCCGGTACCGACCTTGCAGTCGAAGCAGGCAGCATCGTGCTAGTAAGGAGCGATATCAAGGATGTGGTTGCCGCAATCGAGATAGCAAGGAAGACTGTTTCAAAGATAAGGCAGAACCTGATCTATGCTTTTGCATATAACGTCGTCCTTATTCCGGTGGCGGCTGCAGGTCTTCTATACCCCGCACTTGCAGGTCTTGCGATGGCGGCAAGCTCGGTGTCGGTGACATCAAGCTCACTAGCACTAAGACGATGGAAACCATCGAAGCAAGTTCAGACTAGCGCAGCCTGACCGTTATTTCCTCGCCCATGCCAATTGGCACTGTAACCGACTGGACTCT
>DASVCY010000222.1:0-6423 GCA_036381375.1 Nitrososphaera sp.
GGCCCTGTTAACTTAGGGTAATTCGTAAAGCTAGGACTGTCCTAGCTTTTCATTGCAACATGAGAAAGAGGACAGACCCAGCTATAATCACATATGGACTGTACTTGTATTTCAATTCTAGGAGTTTCAGGCTGGCAGCCAAATCCTTGGCACCAATCAAAAAGAGGAGTCATGTGGCTGTTTGGAAATGGGTACAGAAATATGCAGATTGTGCAGACAGTTATCGTACAGACAGGCGCCTTGTCAGGGCGATATTCGTTGATGAAACCCTGATTCAGATAGATGGCGTTGACTACTGGCTATGGATTGCATATGAACCTGCGATCGATACGTGTTTAGCTATGCACCTCTCACGTGAGAGGACCGTTCTCGTGTGCTACCACTTCTTCAAGCAGCTGCGGAGAAGGTATGGCAGGAAGCCAATATTCACCGATGGGGCCAGGTGGTACACAACGAGGCTTGCAGGTGGCTCAGGCTACGCCATTACGTATACGGTACTGAACTGAAGAATTTGATGGAGCGGTTTATCCAGCAGGTCAAGGACAGGACAGAATGCTTCGACGACCACTTTCCATGTAGAAAGAAGAATTGCAACAGGCAGCAGCATGTGTGGAACTGGCTCAAGCTATTCTTGCTATATTTGGACATGGGAACAGACAGGATGCGATTCACATTATTTCTGGCTAGGGATGGAGGTTAAGGTGACATGTTCGCCAAAGATAAGACGTAGAAAAGCCACTACCACTACAGATATGTATATGCTGCATTGGATCTGGGTGAAAAGAACATCCAAGCGGTTCTGAAAGGAGATGATGGCAGAATTGTCAGGGAAGCAAAGCTGAAGAAACAGGTGGACCAGATACTTCAATTTCTGAAGGGAACAGACACAAAGGTAGTTATGGGATCAGGATACAACTATCAATTTCTGTACGACCTTCTGAAAGAGAAGGACTATGATGTCAAGGTAGCACGCATCCACTCATGGTAAAAGCAATTGCATACGCAAAGGTAAAAACGGAGAAGGTAGATGCTAGGACACTGGCAGACCTGTTGAGGATGGATATGGTACCTGAATGCTATATTCCAGACATAAAGACAAGGGAGCTGCGAGACCTGGTTCGAAGGAGACACTATTTTGTAAAAACGAGGACCATGTTCAAGAACAAGGTACATGTTGAGCTGAGCAAGAGGTGGATTGACTACTATAATTCTGACCTGTTTACAGAAAAGGGAAAGGAATACCTGTGTTCGCTGAAGATAGCTGCCGTGGATGACTGCCTTGACACCATCGAATTTCTGGACAGAAAGATACTCCAACTCGATAGGGAAATCAAAAAGATGGTCACAGACGACAGGTACGCAAGACACCTGATGACAATACCGGGGATATCTTACTATGCCGCGCTGCTGATATCTGCTGAAATAGCAGACATAAACAGGTTCTCTGACTATGAACACCTGTGCTCATATGCCAAGCTGATACCTGGAACCTACCAGTCAGGTGACAAGCAGTACCAGAGACCGGACATGAAAGGAAATGACATGCTAAACTGGATAATGATACAGTGCACCCATGTGCATGTCCGGTATTGTGATTCGTCATCTATAACGCAGCATTACAACAAAATCAAGGCTAGGAAAGGAAGCAACAAAATTGCCATAATGGCAGCTGCTCGAAAGATGATGTATGCGCGCGCCATATACGTCATGCTAAAGGAAGAAAGATCCTTTAGGCTGGATGGTTGAGCAGTGTGGTTACTGGGCCTCTTGTTAACTTGCATCTATCTCTCTTCTATCCGAGATAGGATGTCCGGTTAAGGTTAGGCCAAGGCTCGCGCAAAGCCACAGTGCACTGATGGTGCGAATGGGAGTATGCTCGTCCAGCAACAAGGATAAATGGGATGCTGTAGAAAACGACATGGGAGTTAACAGGACCAGAAAGCAAATCCGAATTTTTCGTCACCGAAAAATTTTCTATAGTTTTGATTAACCAACTGAACTCTACATATGGAAGAGAGACACCGGCTCGAAAAAGAGTTTGATAGAATAGTAGGATCGGTCGTGCAAAAATCAAGGAGGGAGCAAGACTGAAAACGCGGAGAAAGAGAGAGAGAGGTCACATGCCGCGTTTTCCCGTCAAAGTGTGGGATGGAACAGCGGGAATGAATCGGGCATGCGACCTCCCTCTTTCTGGACAGGACCAGACGAATGTCGAGCTTCGCTATATGGCTCCCAGAAGCATCGGGACGGCCGAGCTTGTCACCTGGCCTGCCGTCTGAAGAACTTGTTGCCCTTCCGGTGAAGATGCAATCTTCATGGCCGTCGGAGCCACGCTTTTGACCGTCTCAAACACGTCGTCAAAGAATCCGGCCTGCTGCACGTGACCTGTGCTGAGGTCTCCCGATTGCGCCAGAACAATCGTGTTCATGGCCTGCCTCGCCACTCCTTGCTCACCTGGCCAGAGCTTATCCTTGACCGAGGATCAAGTCCCTATAGCGCAGCCTGCTCTCGCTCAACCGTTGGGGATTGCAGTCCCTGTCGAGTATCCTATTGATTTCACTCTCTAGATCTTTTAGTTTCTGCTCCTGTTTTGGATCCCCGCCTGTAATTGTCGCGGCCCAGTCTAGGGCGCGGCGCCGGATTTCCTTGAACAGGTTGGCAAAATCTGCTATGCTCTCTGCCATCTGCTGGTCGTTCCCGGTCTTGTCGCCAAATTCGATATCATCCTGCCTCGCCTGCGTCAGATCATAGTCGCGTGGAAGCTGGTTCAAGTCTATCTCGGTAGGCCGCACGTATATCATGTATATTTGACGTTGAAAAGGTCCACCATGTGGAAAGGAAGGCGGACGCAAACGCCATCTTTAACGCCATGTTGGACTTTAGCGTGGAGACCGTGCAGAGGCTGATGAAAGAAGGAAGAGATGACGCCCTACGACACCTAGTCGAGCATCAGATAGATATCGTAAAACACTATGTGGAACTGAGAATTGGGCAAATCAAACGGGTCAAAGGAGACCCTGACAAAACAGAGAAGGATGGCAGATCAGAAGAGCTCCAAAGGATTGAAGCAGAACTTCTGGATATCCTGCAGCAGGCAAGCAGCAAGACAAGCGACAGAAAGAATCCTTCTTACTATGAGGATGCGATTTCAGTCCTGAAAACCTACGTCGAGGAACGCCAGAAGTACATCGAGCGGCTTGGGCTCGGCGCCTTGTGTTGATGGTGATAACGGCGCGGCTAGCTTGACACTCGATAAAGATGGGCTCGGACGCCTCATGCTCTACCATAACGGAATTGCGATGCTCAAAGATTAGAAAAAAGGAATGCAGACAAAAGATCCTGCGTTCCCTTTTCTTCTCCTTTTATTTGCAATTCCAATTGGCTGGCCCGTAGGACGTTGCGTCCTAACCATGCCAAAAGGCTGCTCTTAGCATCTTCACATAATCAAGAAATGGCGGCCAGATGTGTACACAGCCAGATGTGCAAACTTGTCATTTTCAGCGTTGAACCACCAGAATACATCTGTGTCTCTGTATGCGTCGAATGAGATTAGTAAAATCGCTCTGCACGTGCGTGCTATTCTTAAGCATTTTCTATGCGTTGCAAAAATCGCTTATTATTCTGACCTTGTGAATCATGTTCCAAATTGGCCACTTTGGAGGCATCTGCCTCAAAATCAGATATAGTTTCACTAGATTCTTTGCTTGTAGGTATTCTAGAGGATATTCCTGTTAGCAGGCTTCGCCAATCAAAGAACCGTGTACGTCTCTCTTCAAAAGCTGAAAGAGAGCTAGCGCTCTCAATAAAGAGCCACGGGCTGCTGTATCCGCTCGTTGTCAGGGCCGCAGTTGATGGCACATTTGAAATCATAGCAGGAAACAGAAGGTTTCTTGCGTGCAAAGCACTACGCTGGCGCAAGGTTCCATGCAGGATAGTAGAAATGGACGACAAAAAGTCCTTCGAGGTTTCACTTATTGAGAACATACAGAGAAGGACACTTAACCCACTAGAGGAAGCACGCGCCTTCAAGACCTATGTATCAAAGTTCGGCTGGGGAAGCGAATCTGAACTTGCCGACAAGATAAACAAGAGCGTCAGCTATGTAAACAAGAGGATGAAGCTCCTAGAACTTCCGCCCGACATTCTGGCCTCGGTACACAACTGCAGCATATCACCAAGCATGGGAGAGGAGCTCATGTATGTCAAAGATGCGGAGATGCAGTCCAAGCTGGCGGATATGGTGAAAAGGATGCAACTCTCGACAAAAAAAGCACGAGAGATCTTGAAGGAGATGGAAGTCGACGAAAGAAAAGAGGACACGTCAGAGTTTGAGGGGCTGCCAGTCCCTCCTCCGCGTAAAGGCCAAAGAGAGTATAGAATAGAAAAGGCGAAGAAAACAATAGACAAGTCAATAATCACCCTGAGAATTGCCTTGAACAAACTTGCGTTGATAATCGAAGGCTCGGAGGATGACTGGATACTCTATGAGGTCCTGATGCAGCACAAGAACATGCTTCATTCCCAGATTGACCTTTTGATAAAAGAAAGGATCAAATACACAACAACGGCAAAAGCGTAATGGTCTTCTTTTCTTTTCGCCACCGAAAAATTCGTTCGTGTTTTATCTCCCACGTCTGCTTATTTGCAGTCGCGTTGTTGAGGATTTGATTCGCTCGCACTTTATTGTGTGTGTAAGCAGATCGGTGTACATGTTTTAGCAACCTTCAGAGACCAACAACTCTTGATTTTTTGAAAAGCGGTGGTAGCAGAAGTGGGACGACGACAACGGCAGAACCTCTCGGCCCATTCCTGCCTTCAGTTGCCTACTTGTTGCCCTGCCTTCTCTGTTACCGGCCCTCGCGCGTCGTCTGGCGCACTCGATCCGGTGACTTTGCCTGCAAACCTTGTCAGCGTCCGCACAACTTCGTCAGTTATCAGGCCAACTGTGAAACTTATGGCGGCCATGACATAGATTCCTTCCGCGTCCGCAGTACCTCTCGACAGGGCAAGCCAGAGCGCCATTGCAAGCAATGGTGCCAGAAAGAACGTTGCAAGGTCTGCCATCGACCTGTCAAACGTCGACTTGGAGTTCACGTCCGGCCGTGAATCGGGCCGGGCGGTATTGTACAGGAACCTTAGGTACCCTCCTGCGACGCCAAATACGACAATGTTGGCCGGAATCTGGATTCCGTGCGCGTACATGTCCGTCGAATCACCACCAATGTTCACTACCCATTCTTTGCCCTTGACTACCATTCCCACCGGAGAATTGGCACCAATCTGCACGTCTGTCAATGTGAGCATTCCGATAACCGAGAACGCAACGCCAGACAGGAGCACAAAACTCAAGACCTTCGCTATCTTGTCGTTTTTGGGATCGATGGCAATCAGTATGATGAGTGCTGCAAAGTTTGCAAGCCCAAAACACAAGAAAATGGTTGGAATGTTAAAGAAATAATCCACCACATCGAAGGTCGTAAAGGCCGTTTCCTGCCTATTGTCTGGCAGAAACAGTGTTGCAGTGACATAATACTTGCCGGGATGGACTGCATTTACCTGGTTGTTGGTGAACGTCCCGTTGCCGCCACTACTGCCGTCGATAGTGACAAGCAGGGTAGCCCTGTGCACAAGCTCCTTGCTGTTTCCGAGCCAGGTGTACTCTAGTACCACCTTATACGTCAATTCGCCTGCAGTGCTTACGTGATGAGGGGCAAATACACGCCCGTTCACCACCACATCCTGCCCGGGGAAGTAACGGATCTCGTTCGTGGAAATGGAAATTGCCGGGCCTAGTGTCGTCTGTGCATATGCCATTCCTCCTGCATAACCTGATGCTACAAAGACCGTCGCGACTGATAGCAGCGGGAGCAACAACAAAAGCGCAAATGGTGGCGCGCGGAGGGAAAGCTGCAGCGGCAAAATGACCGAACCAAGTAAGTTCTGCAGTTGCATAAAACGATTCTTCCGACTTGCCTGTGAATTGCAGAAATAATTCTTCATTTCACAACGGTCCCGAATGCGTCCCCTTTCCGTGCTGCTTATCCAACATAGGCAGAGCGGCAACCTCGTTGTCGTTGTCTCTAAAGACCATGTCGCGAGTGTGAACCCAAAAACATGCACTCAAAACTAAAGCTCTTTTTCTCGTGTCTTGTCATAATAATACTCTCAATAGAGGCAGCGCTCTTGTTTGCCGAGCCGCGGAATAGGGATTTCTATTCAACGGCAGTCTTTATCACAAGCGGAGCCATCGCATTCTCGTTCTCCGTCTCTATCGCGTCCAAGGAAAAAAAAGACTCTCCACTAAAACGCGAGCAGGCAATCCTCGCAGTGGGCATCTGCCTTATGCTCGCATCTGACCTTTCGTGGTTCTTTTATGATTATGTCTTTGATATCGCGCCGCCTGTGCCGTCGGCGGCAGACTTT
>DASVCY010000223.1:0-18922 GCA_036381375.1 Nitrososphaera sp.
TGGTAGTCGCCGCAGGCAACGCCTTGTTTTTCGCGATAATGGTATCTCTGATCTACCAATCGTCATATCTGGCCACGCAGCGGGGCGTGTTGATGTTCTCTACCCTAGTCGCCTACCCCGCTGTCCATGCGCTTGTAATGGTTCCTGCAATAACGATACTTGTCGCAAGCCGCTCTGGATATCTTGTAGACAAGATTTTCCAGCTCATATCCATACTCATACTGGTCCTGTCAGACAGCTGGCTTGCGGCGGCGTTTCTCTCCCATTCGCTGGACCTGTTCTGGTTGTCCGATCTGTTTTTTGTCATCGATTACGTTCTTTTGGTCGCAGGCCTGTTTTGGTACGCCTACTTTAACATGCAGCGGCAGACATCGCTAACCCAACGACTGCGCAGCGCTGTACAACGCGTTCTCTTGCTTCTTCTTACTCCCTATGCTACAGCTCTATCGCCATCCTCCTCTTCGAGAAATAAGGCCCTAACCGTAAGCATTGCACTGACACTCCTCCTATCATCATCAGTTATTGTTCTGGCGTGTGTAATTATCCTCACCGGTCTTGAAAACGCGTCCTCAAATCGGCATAACCTACCTGCAGCCGGCCTTCTCTCTGAACCGGCCACGATCAGGCTCGGGGCGCTGCTGCCGCTGACCGGCATATGGTCTTCTACAGGAGAATCGCAACGATCGGCGGTAGAAAAGGCCATCACAGACATGAACTCGTATTTCCACGATCACGGACAGAACGAAACAGTCGACGTGCTTGTACAAGACACCCGGTCGGATCCAGGTGTGGCGCTTGAAAGGCTGCGGTTTCTGGAAAGCCAAGGCGTCAAAGTAGTGCTGGGGCCGCAGACGAGTGCGGAGGTTGCAGCGGTAAAGGAGTATGCTGACAGCCATGGGATCCTGGTACTTAGTACAGGGAGCACCGCGCCGTCTCTCTCGATAAGGGGGGACAATGTCTTCAGGCTTGTCCCGGATGACTCCAACCAAGGTCTTGTAGCAGAAAAGTTGATGCAAAATGATGGAATCAAAGTCGTGGTCCCGATGTGGCGGGACGACACATACGGCAACGATCTTGTCTCTTCTATGAAGAAGCATTTCCAAGATGAAGGAGGAGTCGTCATGGAAGGCGTCAGCTACCGCGCAGACACCGGCGCGTTTTCCTCTAGCCTGAATAGGATGAATTTCGTAATATGGGAGAGGGACCTCAAGAAACTGGAGAGCCAGGTTTCTCAAGCAACATCTTTGTATGGAGCAAAATCGGTGGCGGTATACCTTGTCGCATTTGATGAAGCGACTCCGATTTTCATACAGGCAAACGACCACGAAGTTCTCCGGTCAGTAAGGTGGTACGGTGGCGACGGCATCGCAAACAACAAGGCCATGTTGGGCAACCCTGCGGCGATGGAATTTGCTTCACAGACGGATTTCAAGATCCCCGCATATATCGCGGATGTGGGAGGCAATGGCACCACAGATAAAGCGACTGCTCCACGACCTGTCAAGTATGATGACGTACTCTATGACGCCACCAGAATAGCATCGTTGGCTGAAGCTTCTTTGCAGAATAGGACTGGTGATTTCGCAGCATTGAAAACTGCCATAGTAAGGACTGCTACACAATTTGATGGTGTCTCTGGCAAGATTACTTTGAATGACGCTGGGGACAGGATATTTGATGGAGCATACGGCTATACGAAGGTAACGAAGCATCAGAACGGTACCTTTTCCTGGGATTTGTTCGTAAACTAGACTCTGCTACCATTTACGTAAATTAAGACTTGATAAGGAAGACACGAAGAAGGAAACTACTCTTCTAGAACCGCCTGTTCGTCTCCTTGAGACGAAGCTCACAAGAGATTTACCCCTATCCTTGCCTCCATCTCGTGTACCTCTTTACCCTAATTCAAGGTTGATTATGACTTTTGTGCTGCTATAAATAGATGCATCTTGAATGCCGTTAAAAATCGTTTATCGGCCTCGTGACATCGTGTATTCGCATGTCAACGGAATACAAATGCAGATACTGCAAGAGGACCTTTTCCTCCAACACAAGTCTGAGCGATCATGAACAGAACTGTCCCAAGAATCCAAAGAATAAGAAGAATAAGAAGAATAAGAAGTAATGCTGAAGGGGGACGCAGACTTTCTTGCCTTTCCTTTTTTTTCTAGCTCAGCAAGGTAAACTTAGTTTTCTTTCTAGAATGGATCTTAGCAGGTTCTGTATCATTATCGTCTGATAGCATTTTGTCTCTTTATCGAGTCGTCCGACACAAACGATAGAAGTGTGGGAAAAATAGAGATCCCTTTCTGAGCACGACAATCCGCCGCTCAGGGGATGACGCTCAATGAAAAGACCGGGCTAAATGCATTAAAAGACGGTTTGTATCTATCGAAGAGAGGATATTATGATGTTGTCCGGAGGTAGACCATATTTCCCACCTTGTTGAACTTACAGATGAGGAAATCAAAACAATAATTGTAATCCTAAGATTTTCATCAGACGCTTGTCCGATAGAGAGCCTGCCAGAACAGAAAATAGAATATGACGCAGTCAAGAACTTGTTTTCAAAATTTGAAGAAGTACTAAAATGAGTTCTGTAAAAACCGAAGACTATTCAAACTGCCCGTATTTGTAGGCTGCATCTGCCCTAGGTAATGCTGAAGATTCCAGGTATGAAACTGTTTAAAATTCTATTCACAATACGAGCAATTATGGAATCAGGCATCTCTTCCCAATAATTAGACAGCTTAAACCTCTTGCCATTTTGGAAAAGAACGAATCGCTGCTCAAAGAGATAGAACGGTCAGAGACACCAGCCAAGTCTAGGCTGATATTCAAGGAGGTGTCCGCCAACCAAGGTGCCAATGGTGAACAAATCGTAACTAGACAAGATAGCTGCCAAGATAACTGATAGCGCAAACACTCCACTGGAAGGCATACTGGTAAAAGCCTATGACATGGATCATTTTACGACGACTTACTAGGCTCGGCCACTACTGACGCCAGTGGCTCTTTTGAAATTTTATTTGACCGCATGGATTATGATCCACTTGGAGTTGAGGGAGAACCAGAGGTTTTTCTTGTTATCACCGATTCCGAGAAAAATTTTGCTACTGTAAAAGATGGGCAGGTATCTATTCAAGAGACACCGACAACATTGGCAACGTAATATGGCAAGGCCCTGTTCTTAACAATCTAGAAAACATGGGCAAATATAATATCGAAGTCCTACTTGCGCCCCGCGAGATTTCAAAGATGTACGAGGCCGTCGTGATAGGTTCTGGCTTTGGAGGTACTGTACTGTCGCTTCGTTTAGCAAACAGGTTCGATGCAGAGAACAAGAAGAAGCCTAATGGAGTAGCTGCCAAAAAGTGTTTGCATCCTTGAAAGGGGACAGTGGTGGATAAGTCACGAGATTCCTGATACTCAGAAAGGTACTACCACCAGACATCTACGATGTGACAGTTTTTTGGATAGTAACAAAATGCCGTATGCCATGTGGGCATATCCGGGGAACACGAACCCAGCCGCTTGAAAACGCCGAATAAGATTTAGCTGTTCTGGGTGTAGGAGCAGCTCCTACAGAGCAAGTATCAGTGGAAGAGTAAATAAGCAAAACAATGTTTCAACCAATAGCCGGCGAAGCGGATACAGGTATCGTGCTCCCCGTGCGAGTTGGAACACTGGCAATAGCTGGTGCAATAGTGTTCTTTGCTCTGAGAAGATGGAGAAAGTAGTTAAATACTAAAAAATAAGTAAGAGAGAATGCCATATACACACAACGATATCAATCGACTACAATGAGGACTTCAAAATGATAGAGCTACATGCTGCCAGAATCGTTCCAGAATCTGACGGTTCCACAATTGCCGTCGTTGTGGCCGCGTCCAGTTCTCTCATTTTTGTATAAAGTTCTGCTCTAGACTGCATCTGCAGACTTGTTCTTGTCTGTATACAACTTGCGATTGCCGGCTGATGCCGCTTTTGCGCAAAATATCTAACAATGGTTACAATGGTAGCCTACTGACTCGACTTTGCCGTTTTAGCCAAAAACCACCCATACAGCATATTGATCCTTTTCATGCATTTGTCGAGGTCTTGCATAGTCAAGACTGTGAACAACTTCTTTTTCGGTTACTATTCTTTGTACTTGATTTTGTCTAATATCTCTTGAGCTAATAGCTCGCCTCTCTTGGTAAGTACAAAAACATCTTCGTTCTTTTCATTTACACCGTCCTTCCTTATGATACTCTTTTTCACAAGGCGACCATTGAAATTACCTCCCTCAAACCAAACACCAACTTTCTTGCCAAAGTCTATCAACATCTGCTTGATCTCCGACTTGGTTTGGGACGGCTTCAGCTTCAGAGCGACAACAACCAAGTCTTGAATACCTATTTCGTTAATGTGTGAGACGATCATATTCTCTATGTCATATGACTTGCCAGATTTACTTGTTGGGAAACCATCGCCAGCAATAATGTCTTCTAATTTTTGAATTCGCTTTTCCAAGCTTTCGATTCTTTCTTCTAAGTTCAAGGGCTCGTTTTTCTATCCGAAAAGATAATTAAATACTTTCTAACGTAGATTCCGTAAGCCCCTTTATATCGCGCAACAAATCTCCGCATATACGCAACTATATCTCCTATCACAGAGAATGAACGGTCGTTGGTACTTATGCAGCCGACTTGAAGGCGCTTGTTCAGAATTAGCATAATTGATATTCTATAAATACGCAGTAGTCTCGCGAGTGAAGTCGTGGTGGCTATGCCAGGAAATACAGGAACGAATATCACGGAAGCGGTCAAGACAGTGGCTATAGATGTTGATTCGGTTCTTGCCGACGTCATGCTCATCTGGGCAGATGAGTACAACAGGCGGCACAACACCAAAATCACAAAAAAGGACATCATACGCTGGGACATTCCAACAGTGCTTCCGATAACGCCCGACCAAGTTTACAGGTACTTTAGCCACGTCTGGAAGCACAGGTGGCGGGAAATTCCTCCGACAGAGCCCGGCATAGGAGACGTGACAAGGCGCATCCATCGCAAGGGATACAGGATATCAGTCATAACCAAGAGGGAGAGACCGACTGTGCCCTATGTTGCGATGTGGCTTGATTTGCACAAGATCTACACTGATGAATTGCTATTCATTTACGACGCGGTGCCCAAGGCAAACTACCCATTCGACATTCTGATAGACGATGCCCCGAAGAACCTCATAGACATCGTGCCACCCAAGTCGGCAATACTCTTCAACCAGCCGTGGAACAAGGAGTTTGAATGGTCCGTTAGAGTTGATAGCCTCAGTGAGGCTGAAAAATTTCTCTAGGAATTATAGCGGCTGCGGCCGCATACATCAAACGGGCATCTGACAATATGCGCATGCAGTACTTCGTGCTGTGCCCGCAGGTGCACACCGTTCCTTGTTGGAACGGCCTGCTTTGCTATTCCGTTGTGCAACACCATGCATTTTACCTCCTTGTGATAGATTCTCTGACCATATTTTGCGAAAAATGATTATTCTAGATCAGAGTATGAAGATTTGTTGCGCTGCCACTATTTGTCTTGCTGTCGCTGTAGCTCTATCAGGGCACGGTTTATCAACGATGCCAAGCCGACATATCGAGTAAGCAACGTTACAGCAGATTCTAGTGCGTCTGGACCCCTAAAACCCTCGTCATATTTCATCTCCACTGTCCCCCGATCGGTTTCGACGACAGCTGTTAGTAACGAGTAGTCTCCTAGCCTATCGTCTGTGCGCTCTATGTATTGCCTTATCTCGATTTTTTGTACGACAAAGCCTTGGTTCTTCTGTGATCCGCTTTCCAAAATTATCTTTGATTTATCTGACGGCCGGCTGATTCTCTCCAGATCGATATCGCTGAGCCACTTCATTTGTAATCGAGGAACCTTACCCACTCCGGGAACCAAAGGCTATTCTCCGGCATGCCTATGCCCTTTGCAAGGACTGCCGGAGAGTTATAATAGACAGAGTCAGAGCTAATCTCCCTTGCGATGTTCCGGTTCAGCTCATTTATCGAGGACACCTCTCCAACGTACTTGTTTGCCACGAGGTCGCGGTTCTGCGTATACAACCCGACTTGCCTGCCGTCCACCGTTGGAACATAGCTGACAATAACATCTATGCGCTTTGCGCCGGCGTTCTTCAAGTAATATATCGTCTCGCGAGCGGTGCTGCCAGTCTGAATAGTGCCCTGCACGGTGGCTATTTTCTTACCCTGCACAAGGTCCTGCATGACGAATTTCAGAGACCTGCCGGTGGTGAGCAGCTTGTTCTTGCTGACCTGCTCTGAAAAGTCTATCATGTGGTCGGAGTCATCGTACCTATCCTTGATCACGCCTTCTGCAAACTCAAAAGACTTGGAGTGCTTTTGAAATTCTATCCCAAACCCAAGAGCCATCGGCCTAGTATAATCCGGCTCTGCGTAGGCAGAATCAATATCCAGCTCTTGTGAGAGAAAGTTGGCCTGCTCTTTTCCAATGTTCTTTCTGATATGGTAGACGCTCTTGCCGTTGACCGTTGCCACAACATTCGACTCCCGGATGAATTCAAACGGATCCATCATCATCTTGATGATCGACGTGGTGGCAAGGACTTCGAGCCCACCCTTCTTGCTCATCTTCAGCAGGTGACCGGGCGGAACATCGGCAAACTCCATGTCAATAAGCGAGGTGCGGAGCGAGTTTTCTGAGGCAATGATGTTGAGCGTCTTGTCTCGGTTGGTAGCGGTCACAAGGGGTTTAAAGCCAGTGCTGTCCCGGTATGCATAGATCTCATCCCCCATCTTTACCAGGAGGTTGCCCCTCAGATGCCTGTCGAGGAATTCTGCGGCCCTTTCAGGGTTTTTACGATGGATCAAGAGTTGTGTGAAAATGTGGTAAATCTTGAAAAGCGAGTCAGAATCCCTTGCCGGCCCGATGTACGGGTGCAGATGCAGTTTCTCTGTATCTACAAAGAACCCGTCAAACGCAACCCAGATGTTCACCATGCTTGGAAAGGGAGGCGGCCTCTTTGAGAGATAGCCTATGCCGTTGTTGCCGTGCAGCTTTTCCTTTTGCGCTATGCGAAGAATCTCACTATCTGCAGGGAGCCACCCTTCAGCCCCGGTTGCGGCATTGCCCACCATCATCTTCCAGTAGGCCTTGCCCCTGTGCTGGAGCATCCTCATCGAGTGCGCAAGGTAGTAGATGATGTTCTTGTTGTTCGCGCCGTGGCTGTAAATGGCGACAATTCCGGCCAACTGCCTTCACCTTTGCTCAAATGAACTTAGGATAAAAATCTTATCAAGTAGAGGAAGAGGGCACGAATATCTGCTTGTTCCTTTCATAGTTTGCAATGTGCTCTTCAAGCTGCAATGTAAGCCCTATGCTGTCTAGTCCTTCCAGTAACAGCTTTTTGCGGAACTCGTCTATGTCAAAGTACATCTTGCGGTCACCACCTGCTACCACAATATTCTGCTTTGCTAGGTCGATCTCGATTTCTACGTCCTCGTTCTTGAACAAGTAGTCGACCTCATCGGGCTTGAGCCGGACTGGCAATATCCCGTTCTTGAAGCAGTTGTTGTAGAAAATGTCTGCAAATGAAGGTGCAATTATTGCTCGAAAGCCATAGTCGAGTATCGCCCATGCGGCGTGCTCTCGTGAGCTTCCGCTGCCAAAGTTGTCCCGGGCAAGCAAGATCTGCCGGCCTGCGTATTTTGGATTGTTTAGTACGAAATCGCTCCTAGGCTTGCCATCCCTGTCGAAGCGCCAGTCGTAAAACAGGTACTTGCCAAAGCCAGTCCTGTTGACCAGTTTGAGGAACTGCTTTGGCACTATCTGGTCGGTGTCAACGTTTACCCTGTCAAGCGGTGTAGCCTTACTCTTGAGAACAGTGAATGGTTCCAACTACTAGAGCCACTCCCTCACATCCACAAAGTGCCCCTCTATTGCGGCCGCCGCTGCCATTACTGGGCTGACTAGGTGCGTCCTCCCGCCTGACCCCTGCCTTCCCTCGAAGTTGCGATTTGAGGTGCTTGCGCAGCGCTCACCAGGGGCGAGTATGTCAGGGTTCATTCCAAGGCACATGCTGCATCCAGACTCGCGCCACTCAAAGCCGGCATCCTTGAATACCCTGTCAATGCCGAGCCTTTCTGCCGCCGCCTTGACCTGCTGAGACCCTGGCACCACCATTGCTCGCACGTTTGGTGACACCCTTCTGCCTTTTACGATCATTGACGCTTCAATCAAATCCTCAAGCCGGGAGTTTGTACATGAGCCAATAAAGACTCTATCAACCCTGATGCCCGTTATCGGGGTGCCTGGTGTTAGAGCCATGTATTCCAAGGCGCGGAGCGCGGCCTTGTACTCGTTCTCGTTCCCCTTTGCAAACTCGTCAGGGTGCGGAACCGTGTCCGTGACATCGACGATCATCCCGGGGTTTGTTCCCCAGCTGACCTGGGGCGCAAGCGTGTTCACGTCAATGCTAACCGACTTGTCGAATTTTGCATTTGCATCTGTTCTAAGATCTGTCCAGTATTCAACTGCCTTTTCAAACAGCTCTCCCTTCGGGGCGTAGCGCCTTCCCCTGATAAAGTCAAATGTCGTTTTGTCAGGCGCCACCAGACCTGCACGGGCGCCGGCTTCGATTGACATGTTACATATCGTCATCCGATTTTCCATTGAAAGCTCACGTATTGCGCTGCCGCGGTATTCAAGTACTGTCCCAGTTCCTCCTGCAGTCCCTATCTTCCTTATCATGTAAAGTATCATGTCCTTGGCAGTCACTGCATGGTTGTTCCTACGCCTACCCTCAAAGTTTATCGCAAAAGTTTTGGGCTTGTCCATCCACATTGTCTGCGTTGCAAGCACATGCTCCACCTCGCTTGTACCAATGCCAAGCGCCAGTGCGCCAAACGCGCCGTGGGTCGAAGTGTGACTATCGCCACACACTATTGTGGTGCCCGGCAAGGTAAGTCCAAGCTCAGGGCCGATAACGTGTACTATGCCCTGATCAGGGCTGTGCATATCAAATAGCGTGATCCCAAACTCTTTGCAGTTTTGCGCAAGTGTCTGTATCTGCACTGATGATATCTGATCTACAATAGGCAATGACCTGTCACTTGTTGGAACGTTATGATCCATTGTCGCAAAAGTCAGATCGGGCCGCCTGACCCGCCTGCCGTTCATGCGCAGCCCATCAAAAGCTTGCGGCGACGTTACCTCATGTACAAGGTGACGGTCAATGTACAGAAGTGACGGGCCATCCTCCTTTTCATATACGACATGGTCGTCCCAGATCTTCTCAAATAGCGTCTTTGGCAAGCTGCTAAAAGAAAAGTGTCACAAGAGGAATATAAAATAAACAGGCATGGGAGGCTATCGATTGAGCTGCATAGGCTCTTCTATATCGCGTGATGAACCTGCGCACCCATATGTAAATTCATCACCTATGACAAAGTTAACAGGGCTGACTAACGAGTCAGATAGTTTTAAATCAGGTAAGGCTTCAGTCAACACCGTATATGCACACTCAGGACAACAGATACCCTGATTATATTGCCGATCAGATCAAGAAGGGAACCACCACGTGCGCCCTGACATGCAAGGACGGAGTGGTGCTCGCAGCTGACACGCGTGCAAGCGCAGGGCTGTTTATCGCCGACAGGCACGTCATGAAGATCCAAAAGGTGGATCAGCACCTTGCAATGACTATCGCTGGCGGCGTTGCAGATGCACAAAACCTCGTTGACACCATGAGATATAACGCCAACATTTACCGCCTCCAGAGCAAAGAGCTATTGCCGGTCAAGTCTGCAGCGAGGCTCTGCTCAAACATCCTGTTCAACCAGCGGTTCTTTCCGTACTATGTCCAGATTATAATGGCCGGCTATACCCAAGACGAGGGCAGCCGAATCTACAATATTGACCTCTTTGGATCGCTTACTACAGAAAAGTTCATCTCCACAGGCAGCGGCTCACCTGTCGCATATGGATATCTCGAATCCGAATACAAGGACGACATGAGCGTGAACGAGGCATACAAGGTCGCGATGCATGCAATTGCAGCCGCAATTCGTAGAAATGCAGGAACAGGTGACAACATTAATGTCGTAATCATTGACAAGAACGGCTACCGCGAGATGTCAAAGGAAGAAAAGGCCACAGTGGGCGTAGTCTTTTAGGCTACCCCACGGCTGTTGCTTGTTTTTGCTATTTTCGCTTTTGGAATCCTCGCATCGTGTTAGTAGCTGACTCAAGTTATTTCTTTCATGAAAAGGCTGCTGTCAAGCCTTGAGAACCGTGATAGTTCTATCCCTGCTCCAGGCTCCATTATTTCCCTGACATAGCTCCCGGCGGCCGTCTCTTGCCACCACTCTTCCCCAAACCTACCCTGCAAATGGTGGTCAAGCTCAGCCGCGCGGACTGCAGCCAGCATATAGCTCGGTACGTACATTATCGCGTCTGGCAGTATGTGATGGAGCATCCAGCATTCCCCCGGCATTTCAAGGCCGGTGTATTCCCTTATCAGTTTGGCATAGAGGTCTCTTGCTTTCTCCATTGACAGTTTCCTGCGCCAGAACTCGGATTTCATCAGCGAGTTTGCGGTGTAGAACGTAACAAAAAAGAGATCCATGAACCTGTTCCTTTCCTTGGTTTCTTGCTGGATTCGCTCATCGCTGATCCCTATCGATGAGAGGTAATTGTTGTTCTTTGTTAACCTCTCTAGAAATATCGAAAATATCTCTGCGACACCCATGGAAAAGCTGTAGCGGTTCCAGTATTCGGCCTGTGGATTTATCGAAGACGCGTGAATGGCGTGTCCCATTTCATGATAGCAGCCCTGAAGATCAAAGTATGGGCTTTCGCTCTTGTATAGGACACGTATGTCAGTCGGCACCTGAACGAAAAAGCATACCGGCGAAGGATACTTGTTCTTCCTATTTTCGGTATCGAGGTGGATCGGCGACAAATTGAACTGCATTACTTCAAGCGTACGCTTTACCTGCGCTGGCGGGTTGACGCATGCAAACTCTTTTTCAACGCCATCATAGACCCTGTTGCGAAAAAAGTAAAAGTCGTCATAATATTCGGCTTCCCTTCCAAGCACTTTTCTTGACATTGTCGCAAGCGCTTCCTGAAACGGTTTTTTTGCCTGCCTGCCCATCGACTTTACGAAATCAATCAATTGGGAGTAAGAGACCTTTTCGTTTTCCAGATAACCGTCAAGAGGGTCCAACTTTTTCCCTGAGTATCGCGAATAGATCTTGGCCATTTCGGAAAACCGCTCCTTGATGACCGGCGAAATATACTTTGTCTTTGAAACAAATTCGTCAAACACTTGCTTGCGCTTTGCGGAATCCTTTTGTGCGCTATTGAACTGCCGCCAAGAGCTCCAGTTGACAGGGGCGCCACCAAAACTTTGTCGCGAAGAGACTATCTTTTGGTTGCGCAGCTTGTATAATTTCAGCTCCAGTTTCTTTGTGGAAGCATCAGCGACGTTTTCAAGTGAGCTGAGGAACATTTCCCTCGGCTCAGAAAAAGAGCCAAGAAAAGTCTTTGCGTTGATGGATCTCATTTCGGCCAGCTGCTCTATCACCTTCTCGCTGTATTGCAAACCGGCATGCTGCTTGTAGCGCTCGTCATTTTCTGCGACATAAATCCTCTCATCAAGCTGGCACCACTGCCCAAGGTTCATGCCACAAGCACGGCATCCGATCCCATTTAAGGTTGACCGCAGGCGGCAAAATCGGTATTTAAGATTTTGTCCAAACGTTTGGATCAAGTGTTATATCGACTTGGTGTGAACCTTACTCATGTCTAGCGCCTATTATCCAGCTTTGTTAGGCAGCAGAAGGGGAGGAGCAATATCTAGGCGCGACTTTCTAAAATTAATGGCAGCCGCCGGTGCAGTCATGACGTTTGCACCTTTTGTCGACTGGGGCAAGTTCCTTCCAAACAGCAGGACAAGCATTCCAGAAAAGACCAAGATAGAGATCAGAGGAGGCCGGCCTGCAAACATCCACACCTTTCCCGTAAACAGTGCGGAAGTTGTAATCTATCCCAAGACTGACGATCCCGTCCTGAACCAAGAAGCATTCAGAACTTGGCAGTTGATCCGTCTGCCGGCAGAGCTCAACGGTGAGATAGACGATGTCTCATCGTTCCGGCTATATAGCATGGTCTGCCTGCATCTCTGGTGCCTGTGGAGATATTTTCCACGTGGACCACACAAGGAAGATCCAACGAGAATCGCCGGCGGAATGGGTGCATGTCCCTGCCACGGCAGCATGTACGACCCGCTGACAGGCGTAGCGTACAAGGGACCAGCGGCGCTTCAGGGCCCACCATCAAATGCCCTGCCTAGGCTGGACCTTGAGGCAGATGCAAATGGCGACCTGTGGATACTCCCGCCAACATGGGATCCCAGAAAAAACGGGATAGTCGGATATGGGAGGTACGTAGCCTAGTTGCTGAAGATTTTTATCCAGAATCGATGCATTAAATACTGTTGCTCCAGGCAGCAGGAGGTCTGCTAGAATGATGAGCGCGAAAAACCTTAGCCTAGCAGTCGTCCTGTTTACTGCTCTTACTCTCACACACGCAGCGTTTGTTGATTATCGCTCTGGCGCCGCTCAAGCCCAGCCGCAATTCGAGAGCATACAAGATAGCAAGAGAATAGCCGTAGTAACCGCTCCAAACCAGATGACGTATCTTCAAGCAAGAAAGATGGCAGGGGCAGAGCTTTTGCTGGATGTTGGTAACAAGTCAGATAGGCGCGGCATCGTCTGGTGGAGAGGCGACACGAGATCAAAATGGACTGAAAGTGGGCTATGCTGCGGAGTGTTTGAGCTCCTGGTCAGGATGAGGGGAGGTGCTACCAGGGTAGCCTTGCTAAAGTCTCTGCGAGAGCCGAAAAACAAGCTACAGCTATCGCACGAACTTGACATAGACTGGAAGGCGGTAGACGGACACATTGCAAAGTTGATTCAGTTCAGCTTGGTAGAAGAGACCCTCATGGTAGGCACCTGCAAGATCTACTCCATCACGCAGAAAGGAAGGCGTGCTTTGGACTTGGTTGAAAGGCTGGAACCAGGTAGCATAGAATGCTCTCGAGGATCGTCCGAAGAATAACAAAGAGGAAAAAGATGGTAGCGCTTTTACGCGCCTGCCATGTTGTTGCGCAGTTCGATTCCCCGGTGGTCGTCAGAAGCTTCTGCAGCTGACCTGTGCATCTCTGACAACGCGCAGCCCATCTGCGCCTCGGGTTTGCCCCTTCTCATCAGACCCCTGTAGAGACCTGCTTCAAGGGTCTGTCCATGGGCCTTCTCCCATTCTTCTACAGGGATGCTGTACTTCTTTTGGATTCTGTCGCGGTACCACTCAGGGATGACGTTGAACGCACAGAAGGGAATGATTCTGAGATCAGGGGTCAGATAATGGATGTCGCACCTCTGGAGCCTTTCAAGGTCTTCATTGTACTTGTCCTGGAAGTGCATCATTCCAAGGAACAGAGACCTGCCGTGCCACGAGCCTACCGAATCAAAGTTGCGCTTTAGCAGTATGCTAGAGAACATTTTTGCCAGATCAAGGCCGCGTGGTTGTTTTTCCTTGTTGACAAACTGCTTTAGCTTGCGCACGACTTCAAGCATCACCCAGTACCTGTTGGCACCTGACTTGATTTCGTCGGCCTTTTCTTCAAAGTATTCAAGCACGCCCTTGATATCAACAAACGATGTCAATGGGATCAGCCTCTTGGTATCCACATCTTCAAAGACATATGTCCCTGCACCGCATGCGAAGTGTATCGACAGCTCGTATTTTGGCTTCTTGCTGAAAGCCTCGATAATGTTTGTCATAGGCATGCACGATGGGACTGGGAACCATGCATCCTTTGGAATCTCGCCGTTGGTCTGATCTTCGATTCGCTCGATGCAATCAGGAATTGTAATTCTGTACTTCTCGCGCTCTTTCTTACCCATCCTACCAGTTAGTGACACTGGCTGGAAGTTGACTGCGTGGACCACGTCGAGGTTTTTCTGTGCATACCTGATGATGCCGCCCAGCTCATGATCGTTTATTGACTTGATTACTGTCGGGACAAAGACCACGGTCATTCCACACTTTCTTGCCGATTCCAGCGTATATGGCACTTCCCAGTGGTTCTTCGGGTTTGTCCTTGGAGTTACACCGTCAAACGACAGGTAGAGGTTGCTCACGCCTGCCATTCTTACCTGGCGCATTGTGTCTGGTGACATTGCTAATTTGATGCCGTTGGTATTGAGCTGGACGTGGTCAACGCCCTCTTCCTTCATGATCTTGATGATTTCGGTAATATCATCGCGAAGCATCGGTTCGCCGCCGGTGATCTGGATCGAGTTGCCTGCGATCGGCCTTTCGGCCTTGAGTGTCTTCATCATCGCTCTTACCTGCTCCATGTTTGGTTCATAGAGGTAGGCGCCTTCAAGGCCCTTCTTGACGTAGAAGAAACAGTACCAGCACGTCAGATCGCATCTGTTCGTGATGATCATATTAGAAAGGCCAGAGTGCGAAAGATGGTTGGTGCAGAGTCCGCAGTTGTTCGGACACGAGCACTTGTCAATCATTACGTTTGGAGCGTGGGCCCCCTTGCCATCCATCCAGTATGTGCTGAACTTCTTGTACATTTCGTATGAGCCAAAGTATAGTTCTTCGCACTCGCCGTGCGTAGGGCACGTCTTGGTCATAAAGACCTTACCGTCCCTCTCAAAGACTTCAGCATCCAGAATCATGTTGCAATCTGGACAGATGCTTTGGGTAAATCTTATTGTCCGCCTAGCTGCTATGGTTTTGCTAGACATATTCGAAATTTGGATTAGATCCATGGTACTACCTTATTGGACACAGTCTACATTTTGTATATAAAGCTAACCTGCTGATTCCTACGGTGAATAGGTTAAATTCCATATACAAACCGTGAGGAAATTTCGAGATTTTAGCCAGTCCTGCAAAAAGACATCCACGTGGAATACTGCAGCACCCATCAAATTAAACCAAACCAAGTTGGCAAAACTCAAAGTTGCACCAAATTCGAACCACCAGACAGCTATTGCTCTCAACCAGGCTCCCATCATCTCCTCTGAGTTCTTCTCAGAGTACGGATACTACTTGCGTATCTATTGATTCAATAGCCAACGTCATTTTCCCGTGAGGTAGCAACGCAGGATTGAAACGTTCAGATGGGTTAATCGTGAGGCGCGCGTCATGAAATGCTCCAAAGCTATCAACTCCGACTTGCAGCAGCCTGTTATCCATCGTCATAGTATTATACATGGTAGCGGTTTCTCACAGGGTCAGTAATTACTACTCACCCAATCAGGTAAAAAATGATGTTTATCAGAGAGGCATAAATGGTATAATAAAAGACCCCACAGAATCTCTGCAGGGCATCTTAATATAGCTCGCGCTACCAGCTGCAAGGGAATTGAGCATTAGCGAGAGGTCTAGGAAGGCCATGGAGAACCTTGGCTTGACAAGCTACGAAATACGCGTCTACCTTTCGTTACTCGAGGCAGGCTCCATGACGGCAGCTGACATCTCAAAGAAGTCGGGCGTGCCGTACTCAAAGATCTATGAGGTTCTCAACACCCTAGAGGAGAAAGGATGGCTAGAATCTGACAGCTCACGTCCTCAGAACTTTTTCCCGAAGTCGCCTGCAAGCGCGCTTGAATCAATGAAGCTGCGGCAGGAGAACAACTTTCGCGAGAGCCAGAGCGTGATTGCTAACGAGCTTATGCCGATGTATACAAAGAGCGGCATGAAAGAGAGGCCAGAGATATGGGTTGCACGCGGAATCCCAAACATCCTGACCAAGGTAAATGATGTCATCCAGAACACGCAGCAGGAACTGCTGGTAGCGCTGCCCTATGTCGCCGAGAACCTTGCAAGGCCAGTCCAACCTATATTGAGGACACTGCACGACAAGGGGGTCAGGATAAACATCCTTGCTTCTGCCAAGATCAATTCTGATGTCATAAAGACGCTGAGCAGAGTGTCAGAAGTAAGGCAGAGAGAAGGCCTGTTTGGCGGAGGCGTGATTGGGGACGGGAGGCACGTCGTCATATTGCTTGGAGAAGGCAGCAATGCCATGGAGCCTATAGCTATTTGGGCAGACCATGCGGGCCTTGCCAGCTTTGCAAAAGGATACTTCCAGTACCTGTGGGACGATTCTTCACTGCAGGTGAAGAAAAAGGCACGTTAAAAACGGCGTTATATGCAGAGAGATAAGGTTAATAGAGTTTAGCGAGAACTTACGGTTGTCGTGGAGTCTGCCCTTACAAAGAAAAGACCTTCAGGCGACGAAGAGCTTTTCATAGGTACTGCGGAATCGGAGCATGTTGAAATGTATCTGAAAGCAATATGGTACATCGGTGAAAGGGGCGAAGAGGTCAAGGTTAGCTCGATTGCGAAGCTTCTTGATGTAACTCAGCCATCTGTAGTGCAAATGCTCCGCAAGCTAAATGACTCCAAGCTCGTACGCTACAGCAAAGGCAGTGTAGAAATGACGCCGGAAGGCGAGAATATCGGAAAGCAGATGATGCGCAATACAAGACTCCTTGAAGTCCTCATGAAGGACGCGCTCAAGATAGACATCGACGAAGAAATGGTCTGTGGCATAGAGCACCACATGAAGGACATTTTTACCGACGCGCTGTGCACCCTGTTGAAACACCCAAGAAAGTGTCCCCACGGGCATGCGATTCCAAAAGGCAAGTGCTGTTCGTAGATTTTTATGTCAATGCGCCCCATTTTTGACGTGGACAAACGATGACTAGACTAGCCCTACTGACCTAGTGAAGAGGATCTTGAGTAAGGAGTTTGTCCACTTGGTCTTTCACTCCTTCTCACAAGCTTGATAAATGGCTAATGACACTTCAATAGCTACCTTGGTTCAGATAGAGACTACGGCTTCGCTAGAGAGCTTTAGAAAGTTTATCATTGTAAGCACTTGTAGGTCCTTCATACCGGAAAGCTACCTGCGCGACTACGAAGTGTTCCCGGAGCGCGAGGAAGGGCCGGGTGCGATATACATCGAAGCGGCAGACAAGGTAACTCTGAAAAAAATAAGGGAGATGACATTTGTAAATGCCAAGGAGATTCTTGGCATCATTTACTCTTCAAAGAGCGGCAACACACAGTTAAAGTGGAGGCAGACGCGCAGGCGGCTTGGCAAGGTGCAGGGCTTTGCTTCTCCAAACGCACTGGTCAACCTAGTCGAATCTGGCGTATTGACCCAAGAATGGGTTGACGACTATCTAAAATCAGTCCAGAAGCAGGACCGCAATGAAGAAGATTCGTCTGCAGTAGCCGCAAGCGAAAAGACAGCATGATAGTAAAGGCGAGTGGGACGTCAGCCAACGCATTTTTTGTAATCCCAGAAGATGCTGACGATTTGTTTACCCTCAGGAGAATTGTGGAAAAGGACGACAGCGTAATCGCAGATACAACTCGTGTGATAAAGCAGGTAAAGGAGTATGGCAGGCCAGATAAGGGCGAGCGGGTTAAGGTGCGTGTAGCGCTCAGGGTTGAGAAGAGCGAACTTGATGCTGCTGTGGATAGGCTCCGCATTTCCGGCATCATTACAGAGACAGACAACGAGATAGTGACAAAAGGAGTACATCATTCATTATCGGTGCAGCCAGGCGATTCCATCACAATAGACAAGGGAAGAAAGTGGCAAGAAGTCGAGCTCAGGATGCTAAAAAGGTCAGAAGGCAGCAGCGGCAGTTTTATCCTTGTTGCCATAGACACTCAAGAAGCTGCAGTTGCTAAAGTCTCCGGCACGCACATCAAGATCATACCTAACATCTACTCTGGACAGAGCGGCAAGCGATATCAGACAAAGAACAACCCTAACATTGAGGTCTATTTCACAGATATTGCCAGGACCGTTTCTTCCATAATCGGCGAAAACGACAAAGTGATCATATTTGGGCCCGGAGAAACAAGAAAGAGGTTTTTCAACGCGCTTGTTGCAAGGCAAGAAATCCCCAGAGACAGAGTGCAGGTGGTCGATGGTGTTGACGTTGCTGGGGAGGACGGCATTTTCGTGTTCCTCCGCTCGCCAGCAATGAAGGAGGCCATGAGCGCAAGCAAGCTTGCGTCAGTGTCTTCGATGCTTGATAAGGTGATGTTGATGATCAACAGAGGAGAGCAGAGATTTGCGATGGGAATGCAAGAAGTCTCGCAAGCAGCGGCATTGAAGGCAGTCGAGTCAGTAGTGTTCTCGGATTCAATCTTCAAGACCGCCGACGAGGAGCAGGTAGTCAAACTGCTCAATTCAATTGAGAGTTATGGAGCAAAGACGTTTGCGGTGGACTCGTCCACAGACATCGGCCTACGGGTTTCATCGCTTGGTGGAATCGTGGCGCTTCTTCGCTACGCCGTCCGTTGATTCAACGAGCCATGACAGGTACGACTTTGAGACATCACTCATTTTGAGCTCGACTATTTCCGGTACTTCGTAGGTGTGAAGCCTGGCAATTTCGGCTTTTAATTTTCTGGCAGATCTTGAAGTCGTCTTGAAAAGCGCAATAAATTCCGACTGATCCTCCAGCTTGTTGCGCCACGAATAGATAGAGCGGATTTTGGTGAAATTGACGCAGGCGCAAAGTTTACTTGCGACAACTTTGTTGGCAACATCAACAACCGACTCTTCGCTTGGAAATGTCGAAAGGATGATGGTTCCCTTGGAAGGCATGTCCTAGATTGCGAAGTGGAATTAATTAATTCATTGATTGTTTTGACAGTATTGTAACGCGTCCCTGAGGCTGGCTCTTCCCGGGCGACTCCACATCTGGTGGTGGAGTCGCCATCATCATCATCACCAGAGTGGGTGAGCAAAATGGGTAAGAGGAAGAAAGCAAAATCAA
>DASVCY010000224.1:0-4497 GCA_036381375.1 Nitrososphaera sp.
AACAATTCTTCGAAACACAACTTTGGTGCCAAAGAATAAACATCAACTGGCAAATGAATTGGGAATGAATTGGAAGTCGATAGATAATCATGTAACCTTCTTGCAGAGTCATGATCTGATAAGAGAAGTTCTGATGTTTGGGACAGCAAAGTATTTTGCTATAACCGATAAAGGAATCGAGGTATTGAAACTGATCGATGATGGTAAAAAGTTTGTCGAATATTAGTAAAATAGAGGCGACCTATGAAGATAGGGGTTGTTTTTGACGACCTCATCCGGTATCGTGCAACTCTCTCGATGAAAATACATTGAATGCCAAACCCGCCAAAGATAAAGGCCAAGTAACCTTTTATCTTCACTCATTCTCTCTTCTTCTTGTTTGGATTTTCGACATATCCACGTCTATTCCAATGCAGCTGTTGATGTCAGGGCAATGGTGGATAAGATCAGGAAGATTTTTCCAAAATGCGGAGTATATATCAATCAGCCCTTTCAATACGACAATAGTAGGATCGAATATGCAAGGATATATGACCTAAAGCACCCTTTTGAAAAGCAATCAAGACCAATAACGACAACCAGCTGCATGATGCCACTCTATGACGGTTTTGTGTTGCAGAGAATTTTTGCGGAAATGGTACCAGACAAAGAATCATTGTCCTCCAATGTACACATTGTGCTAACAGACCTTCTGACCTGCACTTTCAGCGAGGACGATTGGCGCTACCACGGCCGCGCGGTCATCTGCGGCACCCCATCTATAATTTCCACAACAGGCATTGTAGAGGCACCAGCTAAGCCAAAAGAGTTTTACCTTGCACAGCTTGGCGGCATGTCTGATATAGCAAGATTGAAGAAAGAATTAGCAGGCAGGTTCATCGACTATGGTGACCCCAAGATGACAGATGCCGCTGCTGTGTATGCACTACAGGCGCTATTCTTTTTTGTGAGTGAAGGCAAACCGTTCTGTGACAATAAGGATTGCTTACTTTACAATGCCCACTGGCAGGAAGAACTGCTCCATATAATTAAAAACGAGACACTTTGTGTTAACCACAAGAAAATGGCAAATAAATTTAACAAGAGCATTGGCGCTCTGTGAAGTTTTCACCCACCCAGATTTACAAACTTAATTTTTGAATATTGCATTCTATTTCTTTAGAAATCGTATTTCTTTGGCAACTCCGAACGGATTATTAAGAGGTCTATGAAATGTCACCATGTAGTTGTCTGAACGTGAGTCTGGCAAGAAACATTATGACGTAGTAATAATCGGGTCGGGGCCCGCAGGTTACACTGCAGGCATTTATACGGCGAGAGCGAAGCTAACCACCCTGATAATCTCTGGCACGCTGCCCGGTGGACAGCTCATGACCACGAGCGAAGTTGAAAACTATCCGGGCTTTCCAAACGGCATTTTCGGTCCCGAGCTCATGATGAACATGCGCCAGCAGTCAGAGCGATTTGGGGCCGTCATTGTAGACGATGAAGTAATCAAGGTGGATTTCAAGAAGAAGCCCCTTGAAGTCACAACCCATTCTGATACATACACTGCAGAAGCCGTCATTATATGCACCGGTGCATCGCCACGCAAGCTCGGGCTCCCAGGAGAGCAGCAGTACAGCGGAAGAGGCGTGTCCTACTGCGCTACCTGCGACGGCCCGTTCTTTAAGGGCGAAGATATTGTGGTGGTTGGAGGCGGTGACACGGCGCTTGAAGAAGCAACATTTCTTACTAAATTTGGAAAAACGGTCAAGATAGTGCACAGGCGCGATTCACTTCGAGCAAGCAAGATTCTGCAGGAAAAGGCAAAACAGAACCCCAAGATCGAGTTCATCTGGAACAACGTAGTGTCTGACATCAAGGGAGACAAGAAAATCTCAACAGTCACGGTTAAGAATGTAGCAACTGGCAAGGAAACCATCCTCAATGCTGGCGGACTTTTCATCGCCATAGGCCACGAGCCCAACACATCGATTTTCAAGGGCCAACTCGAACTGGACGATAAGGGCTACATCATACTAAAGGATCACACAAAGACAAGCGTAGAAGGCGTATTTGCAGCCGGCGATGTCCACGATCATCGCTACAGGCAGGCTATAACTGCAGCAGGCTTTGGCTGTATGGCAGCTATCGATGTTGAAAGATGGCTTTCAGAGAGAAGGCATAGCAATTAGTTAATTGAGGCTTGGGAATATTCCTACTTCATATTTTTGACAATGTCAATCGACGGACGAGTATGAAGTGACCCTTGAGAGGCCATAGTTTGTTGGGAGTAAAACCGACCCAAAGACTATAGCCGTCATAAAGTTCTGGTCGATCCCTTTTAGGATTCTTCATGTCTGATAGGCTGATCCCGAGGCCGGTACAGGAGAGGAAGAAAAGAGGACGACGCGGTCATCCATACGTCTACTCCTCCCACCGGTGTCATGCTGCAATGTTTTATAGTCAGGATGTATCTGGTTCACAATCGATTTCAACAACGCAATCCGTGAATTTCCGATATATTACAAAAAAGCAGTATGCAGGGCAGGAATTGATTTCAGGCTGCATATATCCTGAAATCCATACCTCTGATTGAAGCAGATTTGACAGGCGGCTGAAGATGCTCCTTGCAGATTTCAAACGAAGGATAGTACTAGCTGTCAGAGGAGTAGGCGATTCTTGCAGCAGAAGGGAACATCTGTCAGGTACTACATGATTTTGGGGGAGCTACTGGCGATAGAAACGCGGGTGTGATGGAGGAGAGCGGTGTTGTTAAATTATGCCCACTCTTGAGCTATTTTATAAGCTATAGGCCAGCTCTGACATGTGCTTGGCGTTCTTGAGGGCCCTTTCATATTCCTGCTCGCTCATGATCCCTTCCTTAACATAGAGACTTCTGAACTTTCTGCCATCGTCTGCAAAGATGCCAACAACGACTCCGCTCTTCAGGGTCTCGCCTGTTTTGATCATTGAAGTCAATACTGACCCTGACGAGGGCCCGACCAGCAGATTTTCCTTCTCTACCAGCTGCCTCACTGCGTCAAACGAGTCCTTGTTTGTCGCCGTCATCCATTCGTCTACCACCTTTTCGCGGCGTTTGAAGAGCTCGGGCATTGAGGATTCTTCAAAGTTACGCAAGCCTTGCAGAAGATGGTTCTTTTGGGCCTGCACGGCAATGACACGGACATTCCTGTTCTTTTCCTTCAGATATGTTGCAGTGCCGGTTATCGTGCCACCAGTTCCGCAGCCGGTAACAAAGTGAGTTATTGTACCATCTGTCTGCTTCCAGATTTCCGGCCCCGTGCTTTCATAGTGTGCAAGAAAGTTGGCGTCATTTTCATACTGGTTTGGCATATAGTAGATGTCAGGACGCGGTTTTGAGATCGCCTTTGCAAGCGCTATGCTCTGGTCAGTGCCACCACCTACTCTTGGGCACAGGTCGTCTGAAGTTTCATGCAGAGTCGCGCCAAGGTGTCGCAAGATCTTCTTTGTTTCATCGCTCACCTTTTCAGGGATCACAATCTCTACCCTGTAGCCAAGCGAAGTTGCAATGCCAGTCAGCGCGATGCCAGTATTGCCTGACGTGGGTTCGATAATCACGCTCTTGTCCTTTTTTAGGATGCCGCGTTTTTCTGCATCCTTTATCATCCAGTAAGCTGCTCTATCCTTGACAGAGCCAAAGGGGTTGTGCCATTCCAGCTTGGCAAAATATCGGACGTTCCCAGTAGAAAATGATTTTAGTTCCACTAATGGAGTCTGACCTATACGTTCCACGATGTCCGGCCTAGCGACTGCGGTCAACTATTTTACTTCGCCTTCTTTATTACAAACTCGAGATCTTTGTCGGTCTTGTTCAGAGAAACAAGCTGATGGCCGTTGCGATTGACCCATCTTGAAATATCCTCCTCAGATTCCGGATCGTCAGCAACCACTCTGAGAGTATCGCCGATCTTCAAGCGCTCTATCTCCATCTTTGTCCGAAATACAGGTTCTGGGCAGTAAAGCCCCCTGACGTCAATCGATTTTGTGGGTGACGCACTCATGGTAACGAACGGAAGTAAAATTACCGCGACGTTATATTAAATGTTACAGTCTTTAGCGGAAAAGATCCCGTCGCCTTGATCGTTGCAGTGACTTGGCAGAGGATTTTGCCGCCTTTTCGAACTTGTATCCCCGTACGATTGCAACAGGTACGCCTTCTGACTTGCCCATAACAAGCTCTGCTGCGGCTGCCAATTCATCTGCAATTGCGATCTCGCTTACCTTCAGCGTCCTTCCATACATGTCCTGCGAGCCGACATAGCTCTTGATTGGGTGAATGCCTGCAATTCCAATGGCGACATTTGTCTGTCCCTCGCGGAACGGCCGGCCAAATGTGTCGGTAATGACGACGGCGATTTCTTTTCCTGCCTTTTTTCTTATGGATTCCATCAGTAGCCTTGCCGATCTGTCAGGATCAACTGGCAGGAGTAGCGCCGCTTTGCCTTGTACGTTGCTCTGATCAACGCCGGC
>DASVCY010000225.1:0-18066 GCA_036381375.1 Nitrososphaera sp.
TACCCGCAAAGAACGATCCGGTCATGATTGTTGAGGCAGCAAAATCATGTCTTGCATCGACTTACCAGAATCTGGAAATAATACTAGTAAACGATGGGTCAACTGATGACACTGGGAACGCCATGGATCGCATAAGAAAACAGTTCCCAGATAAGATAAATGTCATCCATCTGGCAAACAACGTTGGAAAGAGAAAAGCAGTCCGCGAAGGCATACTCATGGGTCCTGCAAGGGGCAGCATCATAGTACTTCTTGACTCTGATGGGGTTATAGAAAAGACGGCCATTGAAAGAATGGTCAAAATATTCGAAGACCCCGATGTGGGGGCCGTTTCTGGACATGGCCGCGCAATTAACGGCGATGAGAACTTGCTGACAAAGATGCAGGATACTTGGTATGACGGCCAATTCTCAATAATGAAGGCTGCGGAAAGCGTCTTTGGCACCGTAACTTGCTGCCCCGGGATTCTGGCAGCCTACAGGAAGGAAGCCATTTTGCCCGCGCTTGACAAATGGGCAAACGACGTCTTCCTGGGATCAGAGTTCACTCTTGGCGATGATCGCCACCTAACGAGCTATGTAATAGGTGGCAACAAGCATCACATTGACAGGCGGCATAAAGTATGGAAGGCCAAGTATTGCGAAAGCGCAGTCGTCTATACAGAGGTTCCATCAAAGTTCAGAAAGTTCGTGCGGCAGCAGATACGCTGGAAGAAGAGCTGGTTCCGGGTATTCTTCTTTACCGCACCATACTACCATAAGGACAGAAACGGCTTTGCAGCCGCCACATACTATCTGCAGATGATATGGTCGTTCCTGTCCCCGGTAATAGCCATACGCTCCCTGGTCTATCTGCCGCTCCAGGGTGAGTACTGGTCAGCTATCGTATACATAGCAGGACTGCTATTCATCGGGCTTTTGTTTGCAGCAGAGTTCAAGCTTAGAAACCCGCACACCGGTGGGAAATGGGCGTATCGCCTCACTTGGGCGATAATGGGCTTCTTCCTAAGCTCGCTTGAGTACTATGCGTTCCTCACGATCAGGAACAAGTCGTGGTTGACAAGGTGATGATATGGCGTTGAAATACACCGCAGTCCTGCTATCAATCCTGCTCGTCAGCACCTTTACTATCGTGATCTGGAACATGTACCTGCCAATACCAAGCAGCAGGAACATCGAGTTTCTCGACTATCTCGAGTTCACTGCCAGGACTACCTACGAAAATAGCGAGTTCCTGCAGAATAACCTGGATGAACCGCTCGTACAGCCAGTTGCCGCGCAGCTGGATTCACAGCTGCTGGATGCCATAGGGATGGATGTGATAGGGATTGGTCGGAGCACTCCGCCGCAATTGAACGTGGGCCAGCGAGTACTGTACGAAGATGACATACAACACGCTGTAACCCTGACATTCTATGTCCAATATGGAAACCAGCAGAACCTGTTGACCCTGCTCGATACCCTTCATGAATATGATGTCGACAAGGCTGTGTTTTTCATAGAGCAGAGATATCTAAACGATCACGAGTTTGTAGCCAAGAGGATCACCGATCAGGGCTATCTGATAAAGATATGGGATGATCTCTCTGGCTACGGTTCGCCCGGATACTACCCGACCACTTACCGGGGCATTCCGCTTGTAGAAAACGAAGTCCTAAGTCAGGTGGAAAAAGACCGCGATGCATTAGAATTTTTCAGGGTGGCGCTGCGCTATTATGACAGTTCCGTAGTCGCATTCTCGCCCAAGATAATGACCCACAAGATCATCCTCGAGGACATATTGAAACAGAAGGGCAAAGGAATAGTATTTTCTGACCAGCCTGTAGAAGGACCGCTGCAGGTTCCGCAGGAGGAGGGGGTCCCTGGCAACGTTACTCCTTTGAGGATCGAAAGGGGTTACTGGACAATGTCCTCCTTATCGGAGAGATATCCATCAGCAGTCAGCTACGACGAGGGGCAATCCGCCTATATCGTGTCGAGGCCTATTGTCTTTGGAAACAAGGCAACCATCGCCATCAGCGGCGACCATGTGCTGCTAGAGTCTCCGCTGCAAGAGGACATCGTCCCGGTTTATCTGGAAATCCGTGGAAAGGGAATAATCGCAAACTCGACTATAACCTCCTGGGACCCGGTCACTCTGCGCCCTGCAATCGATCCGTACATCCCGCGTCCATACATCATAGTGATAGACGGCCATCTGGATGTAATAGGTTCAGCAGTCAAGCACTTGGGATATTCTCTAGGGGGCCTGGCAGACACCCGGTACGCTCATGCAGCACTGGAGTACTATGGCGCCAAGAACTTTGTAGTTGCAAATTCAACTATCGCCTACAACTACTACGGGTTCTATTCGGAGGAGTCGAGCAACTTCAAGATAGTGAACAACAAGGTTTACGGCCAGACCCGCTATGGGCTCGACCCGCACACATGGTCAGTAGACTTTATCATCGACTCCAATCACGTGCACGACAACGGCAACCAAGGGATAATCTGCTCGCTATACTGTGCAAACGTGACAATCACGAATAACCTCGTTGAGTACAACGTCGAGGGCATAGGTCTGCACTGGCTTACCAATTCTAGCAGGATAGAGAACAACATCGTCCAGTACAACGAAAAATACGGGATATTCATCCAGAAGCAGAGCTACAACAACACCGTCCAGAACAACATCGTGATAGGCAACAAGTACGGGGTTGGGCTACTTGAAGGTTCAACAGGCAACACAGTCGTCAACAACATAATAGTGGACAACGCAATTGACAGGTTCATGATAGAGCAGGACAGCACCGAAAATACAGTCCAGGGAAACAAATTCTATTATGAAGAAGAAGGTAACCAGTAATCACCACTGCAGATAAAAAATGCAGAAAATAAGGGGGAGGGATTTCTCCCTCTTTACGGCAGGGGTGCTATCTCGCGGATGCTTGCCCACTTGTACAGCAGGCCATCTTGCCCGACACCGTCGCTTCTAAAGTATACTGCGGCGTTTGGTCTGCCCGTCTCGCTTCCTTCCCTGTCATCTGATGAGGTCAACGGTAGACCGGCCCTGACGCCTGACTTGCAGGATGCATTCTTGGTACCAAAGTTCGAGCCAGTGTCCGTGAATTCTGCAACCTTGACCCAGTTGCCGCCGTCCTTGCCACCGGTAGTGTCCATGTAGGCTTCGAGCTTGACGTGCTGCCCATTGTCGACGTCACGCACTATGAACTTGTAGCCTATCCACGCGTTCTTTGGCATGCCGCCTGACCAGAGGGTCTTTTGTCCTACCTGTGCATACCCGTTGCCAGAGTGGTGGCTTGTCTCCTTTTCAAACAAGAACTTGCCCGGGTAGGTCAGCTGCGCGCTGTACCCCCTCGTGTCGCAGTTGTTCTCATCCTCGTCACCAATGGCGCCATGGTTGGTTCTTGCATATGCCTGGATGCCCGCCCACGCGATGTTACTATCCGACACTCTCATCCCGTAGACAGTGATCTCCACGTTGGTCCAGTCAGACTTTCCATCAAAGACATACATCCTGGGATATTTGCCACTGATCTTTAGGATTCCGTCACCTTGAGTCTTGTACGAGCCATCTCCAAGGCCGCCGCCGTTCTTTGAAGTCTTGAAGAGAGGATCGTACGGGTCGTTCTTTGTGTTGCCAAAGGTTCTGGCAATTCCATTGTCCCATTTTGATTCCCATACCATGCCGCCTTTAGCTGTTGGATAGATCATTTTGATGCCGAACCTATCGTTGGAACCGTCAGCAGGACTTGTTGTCGACAATGATTGCACGCTACCATAATACGCGGTAACCGTGGTATCTTTGCTCAGCTTTACAGTCCTTGTCATGATTGTAGCTCCATTGTCCCAGTGGTCAAACTCCCTCTCGCCATGTTCAGCCACTGTAACGCTGTATTTGCTGCCGGTATTGCCAGTAAACGTTAGGGGAGTATCACCTGTCTGAAGTACAGTTCCACTGCTAGACCTGACGGTTGCATGCATCCCTGTGATTGCGTTGCCGGATAAATCGACTGACCTGACCGTAAGGGTGTGGTGCATTGTGTTCTCTTGTGTCCGGGAGAAATTGTTCTCGTGTGTCCTGTGGAAATATCCGTAGACTTTGACCTCTGTGATGGATGCCCAGTTATTTTCTGTATTGCCCTTCACTGTGATTCTTATATTCTTGGTAGTTCTGTCCGTGAAATCATATCTTTCAAAGCCGGTCGTGGTCCCAGAACTCTTGCCTGAAAATACTTGACTATAACTCTTGGTGTCTGCAGAATGCGATATCGTAAATGTATTTTGTCTCGTGTTGCCCTTGTACCATGCTATATCCACATAGCAAACTTTTGCAAGCTTTCCAAGGCCAATGTTTATCCATGAGCCTATGCCCTCATTTGACCACCTGGTACTCAGCTTGCCGTCAACGACGTTTCCCGGAACGTTTCCCACTTCGTTTCCTACTGCGGTCACCCTGGATATAGGGAGAACAGCACAGGAAGCTGCACTTGCTTGCTGGGCCGGGCTATTGCTGATCAGAGGTGCGACCAGCATAATGGCAATCGTCGCAAAAGCAAGCCATTTCCACGTGCTGCTCCAATCCGGGTTTTGTTTATGAAAGTTTCTTACCCGCGAAATACCCATAACGTTGCTCCATATGTTAATCAGTTAATAGGTTTCAGTAGTGCTATTCTATTGTGCTTCACTAGATCATTCTATGATAATTTGATGCTGGTATAACGTTCGTTTTATACTACTATCTCCCACCATCATGCTACACTTAATCTCATGAACGCAGCAGCCATGTTCCTCTCAATCTTGTGTTGCGTTATTTAATGCACAGCTATGACCGCGAGTCATGGTGGACATCTGCTTTGGTTTTATTGCTCATTTCCCTGCCGTGTTCTGGTCATAAGAATAATGAGCATATCCGAGTTTCCAATGCTATGCAAGATCTTCATGGCACATTGAAAGGCGTCCTTTCAGAATATGTCAGTGAAGATGACATTGACAGACAATACCAGATTTTGTTAAAGATAAACACACTGCTGCCCGAATCGGAGCGATTGAGGATCCCCTCCCTTGTCACCCGCGATTACATACGGAAGGTGCTTCTGGAAATCCAGGAAAGTATCGACGAGATCCGGGCATGATACACAGCGATCATTCGCACAAATGTACCTATTGCAACGAGCTGTATTCCTGTCCTCTTGACAAGAGAGATTGCCAAATATCCTGGAAAACAGGACATAACGACCACTATCTCGCTCTCATGAGCTAATATATCCAGCCATGACAGCAGAGAATAGATTCTCGAATGTCATGATGTACTAGATTTGTGCCGCATCCGCTCTCTCCGCGATTGGCCACCTTGATACCGGTGCTGTTGATTGCAATGATTATGTCATTGCCAACAATCCTTTCATTCACGTTGATGTCAGAAGCTTGCTGCCGCGCCTGCCAATATTCATGCTGTAGTGCGGGACCGGATGGTATCTTCTTTTTTGCATGCGGCCTCGCTACGCCTTCTATCATCCAAGCAACCATGCACAGCGAACTTTTTTTATCAAAATGGCCAGATGGTTTTGAACTATCTTGCGGATAGCTCATTGTATTGGATTCAATTGTATGAACTGACCAAAATACTCAAAATGATATCATAATCTGGCTCCCATGCTTATCACTACATCTTTTCCATAATTTTCCAATATGACTCTGAATAGGAGAAGCAAAGGAACTGTATTGATAGGCAGCATAGGCGCGGTTGCACTGGTGTTGGGCCTTGTTATTGCGGGGATTTACCCAAATAACAGCAGCAGCACGCCCCCCGGCCAAATTCTTTCAGATTCAGAGCTAGGGCAGAACGAAACCAATACAGATCCACAAGATATAGTTGTATCAGAAGAAGAAGAAAATGAGAGCAACAACGACGATCCCGATCCTCCTGTAAACAATACAAACACAGATGGGCTGGTTTTTTCCTTGGCATCCGATGAGCTCAACACAGATGATAAAAAGCAGCAACCGGTACAGGAAATAACAACGGTATCTAAAGAAGAAGAAGAAGAAAAAGACATCGTTGAACCGGTTGATGAGACGTCAATGGATGAAGAGCCAGATGTTCTTGACGCAATACTTGAATGTTCAGTACCTGACCGCATTAGACGAGGCTCAACGCCAAGCTTCTCGGCAATTCTGTTCGACTCGAATCTGCGTTCTCTGCCAGATCAGACGATCGTTTGGACTATCTCGCCAGGAAACATCTCTTTTACTTCGATAACGCAGTACGATGGGACTACCGAAGTCACTCCGGATCTGCCCGAGCTTACACCAGGGATCTACGATGTTAGCGCAACTCTGAAGGATCAGGAAGATATAGCCTGTACTGATTCATTTTCATACACTCGCGGCGGTGGAGGAGGCGGTGGTTCCTCGAACAATTCTGCTACCACTACAGACGATGACGACAACGACGACAACGACGACAACGATAATATTGCAAAGCCAGAACTTAGAATCACAACTCCAACAGCCGGAGATGTGTACAGTGGCCAATCGTCTGGCGGCATTCCGGTATTTGTCACTGGAACAGCTTCCGACGAAAGCGGTATTCAGAGCGTTGAAGTAAGGTGGAATGCCTGGTACGGGCTGACTGGCTACAGGATGGCCAATCCCAATGGCCCAGACGACTGGTCGATATGGGACTACGATCTAATAGAGTTCAATACTGAGGGCACAAAGACAATTCTGGTCAAGGCTACAGATAATGAAGGAAATAAGAGTTGGAAGGCGGTGACATTTAATGTCACGTTTACCATAGACAATACCAAGCCTCTTGTAGAGATAACTGCTCCTGGAGAGGGGTCCGTCATAACAGGTCCGGCGGATGGAGTCACTGTTACTGTTAATGGAACAACTTCTGACATCTACACCGGAGTACAAAATGTAGAGGTACGGACTGACTTGGCAGGCTATGAGCAAGCGACCCAGACCTCTGCTGGCGATTGGTCCACCTGGTCGTATGACGTAACGTTTACCACCAGCGGTCCTCACCAGATAGTAGCACGCGTTGTAGACAATGCGGGCAACATGCAGTGGTACATAGCGAATGTTACCGTCAATCTTGAGTCAGATACCTGATTCAATGCACGCAGTGGAAAAATGCCGACCAGGCATCTCCTCCACTGCAACCCACTTTATTTTGTCAAAATGTGTTTAAGAGTCAGAATCTTCATTTCAGCTGCAAACATCGCTTATTATGAATTGCAAAAGTGACCATATAGCTTAGAATCATGCATCCATAATTATCTTCTAGCAAAAGGATATGAAGAATAGAAGTCGGGACGACATACTAGTACAGATACTGTCTGGGCTTGAAGAGCCAGAAAGCAAGACCTTCATAATGTACAGGACACATCTCAGCTACAGTCAGCTTAAGGCTTATCTCGAGTTCATGGTCATTAAGGGTCTTATATATGAGCGCGGCGGCAGGTGGATAATGACTGCTAAAGGGAGGGCCTATCTCAAGGCATTAAGGGAGGCAAACCAGATATTGAATAATAACAATGACGGTTGACCGAAAAGTCCAAAGCATATGCGTACGCACGCGCATGTGCGCGTCTGTGTGCGTGCCAAGCTGAAAATGCTGGGCCTGTGTTAGCTTTGAGCAAAGGTGACCCTGCAGAGAGGAGTATTGTATCCATAGATTTTCACGCGTGTTCGTGGGCAATGAAGAAGAGACAAACGATGCCAATTTGCATCAGCCTGTTGCCTCCCCCATGTGTCGCGATTGCAACCACCCACACACCACAGCTTTTTCCGGTTTCAAAGATGAATTTTCCGTTCAGATGATCCGCATTGCCAGGATGTGTGTCATCATTTTCTCAACTGCTGGCAGGCTATCTTTTGGAATATTTTTATCTTTTAAATTCGACTTTGTGGTGAGCAGGTAAAAATGCCAAAATATAGAAATCATCTGCCCCAGTTATCTGGAGAACCTTTTCTGACTGATGGGGGGATAGAGACCACCCTTATCTATCGCGAAGGATTTGAACTGCCACATTTCGCAGCATTTCACCTTTTGCAAGATGATCTGGGAATAGAGGCCCTTCGGAGGTACTATAGAACTTATGCTTCAATTGCTGCAGCTAACAAGGTGGGGTTCATCTTGGAGAGCCCAACCTGGAGGGCCAATCGCGATTGGGGGATAAAGCTAGGCTATGATAGGGAAGGTCTTGCAAACGCCAATCGGAGAGCAATAGATCTTCTCATCGGGATTCGCGAAGAATATGAAAATGAAAACTCTCGCATGGTTATCAGCGGATGTATTGGTCCTCGCGGGGATGGCTATAATCCATCCAACATGATGAGCGTGGCAGAGGCTGAGCAATACCATAGTGAGCAAATCAAGACCTTCGCAGAGACTGAGGCTGACATGGTTAGCGCGATCACCATGAACTATCCTCAGGAAGCAGAGGGAATTATCCGTGCGGCAAAGAGGGAAGGAATGCCAGTAGCAATTTCATTTACCGTCGAGACAAATGGCTTGCTTCCAACAGGCCAATCTCTGGAGAGTGTAATTACCGCTCTGGATGAAGTCACAGATAGCGCCCCTGTCTACTATATGATCAATTGCGCACATCCGACCCATATTGAAAAAATGCTGGATAGCGGAGACAAATCTTGGTCAGATAGGATCCGTGGTTTAAGAGCAAATGCTTCATCAAAGAGCCACGCAGAACTAGATCAGGCAACAGAACTTGATGACGGCGACCCTGTTGAGCTGGGACGTCAATATGGCCAACTTGTGGATCGATTAAAGTGCCTAAATGTTCTGGGCGGATGCTGCGGAACAGATCATCGACATGTTCAGGAGATTGCCAAGGTATGCATCCCTCAATAGATATTTGATAGAATTGCATATGCATGTTTGCGGGGAATCTGGCAGAAGATGCAGAGGTGAACTACGCACGAATAAACAGTAGATCAAAATCTTGTCATTCTGCAAAAATTGCCGTTTCTGATTGGATGCATGTATGAACACGTACGCTAATAGTTCTGGCGCTGGGACAACAAATGCCTTGGAAAGGTGGGTGGGGGAGGAGAGGTAGTTAAAAGGACGCGCCTGCTTCTATCCAATATTTTTCATCCTCTACAGGTGCATTTCTTGCTATTGTGGTGCGCGTAGCTCGATAGCAGAAAGCCATGGGAGAATCATCGCATATCACTAGCAAAATTTTTGATCTACTGTTTAGGCGTGGGAGGAGTCACATCTTGCTGTTCGCACGTCAAACAGCAGGGCATCAAAGATGGCTTTCCCGGCATAGTGAAGCCAGAGCCATCAAAGCAGTTCTAACTGCTGCCCCTGCTTCCTTGGCTTAATAGGAGACTTTAATGTCGTTGCGTTTGCTTTTGCTGCTACTACATGCATTGCTAGCAATCTGTTCTTGCCTAACAATGCAAATTTGTGTTATGAATGTCCTAATCGGGAGACTTGTTTTCAAATCAGAAAATCGTATCAATGAATTAAATACTGCAATTAGGTTAGCCTAACTTGTGCTTGATTAGCCTGTCTGCGACAATTGGCATCTAGAAAAGCACGCAGGTCATCAAAAACAACCAGCAAGGCAGAGTAGATCTGTGTCGCGGGGCCGCCTGCCCGTAGCCAAGGCGGGCGACCCTGCGCAAAACTATTCAAAAGTAGAGTTGCAATAGTTTCTATGCGCCCTTCTAATGAAATATGCCGGCAGACTATCAGGTCACCGTCGCATGTCCAAGACTGGATATCGTTGTTTGTATCCATGCACAATGCCAAGAGAAGTCATGTCAAATTTAGATCGTTAACCCGAAAGATAGGCGGTAATAGGATGGCTTGACACGACCGCTCTCACAACGAGAATTCTTAAATAATATTTTCATGTGGGGCTCCCATGAGTGGTCGCAAGGCCAGAGTCCAACCGAAGCGAGTTACCACATCAGCGCAACCGGTTGGCCTCGATGGAACAGTTGCGAGTTTAGATGAATCCCTTAAGACCGCTGCTGCCGTGTCAAAAAAGCTCGACGCGGCAGTTACCGCAAGGATGCCGGACAAGTCGATAGCTGAAAAGGCAGAGAAGGCTTTTGAAACATTCACCCTGTCGACGGTTGACAAGAAGACAAGGCAGGACGTGACCTACTACCACCCTGCAAAAGACTTGAACGACTGCCAGATGTCTGTCATCAGGCGCAACCTTGACTCAAATGCCCTTTCATCCTACAAGACAAGGCCCAAGCTCCGCCTCTACCTTTCAAAGGAGGAGATGAAAAAGTATGGAATACAGGAATCGGGAGACGGCAGAACCCGGGGCGCGCTTGACATCGGAGAGGTAATGTCCCGGATCACCAAAGTGCAGCAGGGTTCCCAGCTCATAGCGGAGCGTACGCTTGCCCAGCTTTGCAGGGCAGAGCTGGAGGCTGAGAGGCTTCTTGGCGAGAGCACCACTCACAACAGTTCAGGAGATGCGTCCACCGGAACATCGGGCGGTTCGGCTGGCGGCAGCGGCATTCCGGCGTCAGGCGATGGAAAAGTCGATGTTGACGCACTGATCAACGTGCTGGTCCTGGGAGACCCAGCGAAACCTTTACTCCGCCTGGGCGGCCGTGCCGATCAGGCCGACATTATCAGAGAGGTGACAGGCTTTGAGCTCACAGGAGGAGCTGCGGACAATGTTTCCTTGCATGATTTTCATGATTTGCAGATAGCGTTTGAGCCGATCTGGACTGAGGTTTTCGATTCAAGCATTGCAGATAGCGGGCGCAAGCTGTACAGAGATGTGTAAGCTCTGGACGGATCGGGTGACTCGTTGCCAAAATCAATCACAAACGCAGAAGATCTTAAGAAATTTGCGAGCGCTGCCAGACTTAAAATCGAAGCGACCCGTGCTGCTGACGAGCCTCCAAGCAACGTGAAGGAGCTTGTGCCGGAAATTTCTGCACGCGAGTGGGCTGACATGGGGCATAACGCAAAGACGGCGCTAGTATCGATGGCAGAGAAGGCTGCACGTGAGAGGGCGAATCCCGATAGGCTGCTCGGCGACGTGCTCGCCAAGGGTTATGAATCAAGGGCACGCGCCATGGTCGCGAAGCCGAAAAATGGCAATGGAATATGGTCAGTGACCCATTTGGACGATATCCTGGAGGAAATAATCTCCAACCTGCTGGAGGAAACTTACAGCTTCAAGGTGTTTGCGCCAAACTCGTACAACTTCGGCATCATCGTAACCTACAGGCAGGAATGGAAGCCCATTTCATATCAGGTGGGCGAGCTAGTCTCTACAATACCCCTCGCACCGAAGGAGATCCGCAAGTTCTCAAAAAGGACGCTCGTGAAGAAGAAAAGATCGGTGAAGGAGATCGAAGAGTCGGTACGAGCTCTGAAGGAAGAGTCGTCCAACACAGCAAGGGCAGACGCCGAGATCGTGAAGGAGGCTACGATGAAGTCCAACTTCAACTACGGCGCGCAGGGCGGGGTGTCTGTAGGAGTGGCCAACTTTGGCTCAAGCGCGTCCCTCGCCATCGAGAAGGGGAACCGTTCGCAGCAGACAAAGAAAGACTTCCGGGAATCGGTAGTCAAGTCAGCACAAGAATACAAGCAGAACAGGAAACAGGAGATATCAACAGAGGTCAGCGAAGAGGTAGAGGAGACATACTCTGGCGAGATCAGCAACCCTAACGACGAGTTACCGGTGACGTACATGTTCTATGAGCTCCAGCGCCGCTACGAGATAACAGAGAAAATCCACAAGATAACGCCCGTCATACTTGTGGCAAACGCCGTGCCCGCGCCGCACCAGATAAACTACGACTGGCTGATGAGGTACGACTGGATCCTGCGGCGTGCTATTCTGGACGATTCTTTCCTGCCCGCGTTTGACTATCTGCTAACGCGAGAAGGGGATGAGAAGGCCCTTGAACCACTGAAGGAAAGCATGGACAGGCAGGCAAGCGTCGTGGAGGAGTTGACACAACAGATCGAGATCAAAAAGAGAGAGTTTGAAGAATCGATCGAGAAAATCTTTGAAAAGTATTTTGAGATATCTGAACCCATCGTGGGCACGAAAGACGCAAAAGAATTTGCCAGAGCAATTGCAAACCGCGAAAGGGAACGACTGCTTCCAGAGTTCAGGAAAGAAATCTCAGAGATGAAGGATGCCATGAGTAAGCAGGTGACCGCCCTTGAAGCTGCCACCGAAAGGTACGTGCAGGCGCTGAGTGAACATCTGGACCGCCTGGCAGAGATAGACAGGCTCAGGCAGCATGTCAAGGACAACATCCTGTACTACATGCAGGCCATATGGAACCATGAACACCCCGACCAGAGGTATTTCAGAATTTACAACCTGGATATCTTCTGGCCCGAGTCTGCGACAAGCCAGCAGGCTGCCGTCAAGGATGTAAAGACGATACCCGAAGCGTTTGGCCTTCCAGGCGTCGCGGCCAACATGTTTCCGGATAAATCTGCGGTGGTGCTTGAAGTTCCCCCGCCTGATGCCGGGGCCGCTAGAACCCGCAAGCTCTATGAAGTGGCCGACCTGGACAACCTTCTAGGGTACAAGGGCAACTACATGATATTCCCGCTCAGGGAGAACAGCTACCTCACCACATACATGATGCTCGATTACGTCGACGAAGTGGTGGGGCTCCGGGACCCGGACGATTTCGGGAACTATACGATAGACGATCTACTGGAGATAGTAGAGTGCGTCAAACGAAGAAATCCGGCAGGACTTTCGGACAATGCAAAGAAGGAGCTGGCAGAGGCGCTCAAAGAGAGGCTCGGTTCACCGCGGAAGGACAAGGAGGAGATAGTGGTTCCGACCGACTCGCTGTACATAGAGGCCCTGCCCGGCAGGCACCCTGTGCTTGAGGACTTTAAGCTGGCGCACCGCGCTCTTGATGTAAAGAAGACGGAGGCGGAGGCCACCAGAGCCAAACTGGAGAATATTCGGCTCATTGCCCGGCTGAAGGCAAAGCAGTATGAGGATCCGGATATAGAGAAGAAAATTGTGGTCGAAGGGAATAGCCAAAATGTTGTTGTTTCTCACGGTGAAGAAAGCTGATCTTTAGCGAAGGGCATGCTGCAGTAGTTACATCCGGGTAGTAGCTATGCCAGAAGCTCCCGAGATTCAGAAAGGAGTGGTCAGCAACGGAATACAGAACACCGGGGTCGAGGGCAAGCGTAACGTCGAAGAAGAATTGATGGCCCTTCTCAGAATGAGATTCTCTGACCCTGAAGATCCCAATTTATATCTGCGGCGACTAGAGCTTGCCAGGCAATTTGAGAGAGTGGAGCCGTCACGTGCTGAGATTCTGCGAAATCGACTGGTAAAGAGAAATGCAAACGACGAGATGTCGCGCTTATTTTGGAAACTCGCAACGAGTACTCGCGACCAGATGCTCGATATTTTGGATCGCAAGATAAAGAAATACCGGGAAACAGGCAACCAAATGGAAAGGCTTTACAAAAATGCCCAAAGAATATCAAGGCCAGAAAATCATCCAAGGTACATTGACAATCTTGCAGAGTTCATGAATATTTCTTTGCACCTTTCTATAGTGGAACTGGAATGGAAAGAGAATGGTCAATCCAAGTGGATAACGATCCCTTTGGAAAACTTTTCGGGAATAGCACATAGACGCCGGCTATCAATACCAAATGTGTATCCAGATCGAAATAGCGCCATGGCCGCGATCGCGCCCCTTTTGTCTGCACATGCAAAAGTATCGCGATTCAGAGATGATCCTCCTATAATGTATACATACTATGAAGGACCGCACGACACTATACTGCCCACTATATTTTCGCCGCATTCAACGCCGAGATTATTTTCTGCATTTGCTGACTTGAAGATTGACATTGAAGAAGCTAAAAGAATGGCGGGATCGCAATCAATGATTAACATCTATCAAACCCTCTTCGACTATTTCAACCCAGTTCCGGGAATTGCTGTTGACCCGCATGGCAAAATTGTCGCTGACATTGATGCTGGCTCGCTAATAGAAGCAGGACTTGCGGCAATCGGATTGAAAGCGAAAATGCGCGGAAAGTCGCGAGATACTAGAGGGCATCCCAAAGACACAGCACCTGTGAAGCAAACCACCACAAAACGGCAATACAGGTATGAAGGATTGGAAGCCGCCGTGCTTGGAAATATGAAGGCAGAGAAGGCAATTCACCGTCTTGATAATATGGGTTATGGGAAGCTACTCGAGGATATCGCTGATCGCTTCGAAGGTGCACCAAGAGATGCGGCAGAGTTGCTGATCGAGATCAATAATCTTTCAAAGAGACAGCTTGATGGGCTTTACGCCATGCGCAATGCGCTGACCAAACATGACTGGATAGATGATTTCTATGATGTTTTTCCGAAAGCTGATCGTAACGAAGTACTGGACCTGATAGGAGAGGTCAGCGATGTTCTTCACCAGGGTCTGGAAGAAGGACTAACGCGTCTTTTAAGTAGACCGGGGGCGCCTAGGGCGGGAACCGTATCAACCAATATTCAATCAGGTCTGGGTCATTTTTCATGCTGCTGCGTATTTGAAGAGAAAATTGCGGCTCAAAAGAGGTGAGGACATCATGCAGCTAGAAGTACCCCTGTCAAGAGAAGAGGGAAGGCCAGCAGATCGGGAAGTCGATATAGAGGTCATTATCGGCAAAAGAGTGCTGCATTTTGAAGTAAAGACACACATGAACAGGATAGATATCAGTGGGAGCGTAAGAAGACAGTTCACAAAGGACATAATCAATCACATCGGAAACAAATGGCGAAACCTGTACTATCTTTATAGTCCCAATGTAAGGAATCAACTCAAACAGGTAGAGAGGGCAATTCTGAAAACTCTTGACGATGATACGGTCAAGAAGGCACTCAGGCAAGCTGGCTTGGATGTGAAACAGGCGCGTGAAATACTCACAGACCGTCTAAAGGAAGGCATGGTTGGCACGTATGAGTGGTTCAACCCATAGCCATGTAAAGGTTTGAAAGGCTCTCAATCTTCTAGAACAATCACTGACTCTTGAATGCAGGGTTGACTCAAGGTGGCATATGCAATTAATCGGTTGTCAGAGAGATGTTCGAATGAATGCGCTATATTTTTCTCCAGCATCCTATAGAACATGTTGATAGGAAAAAGCTTCATACTAGTTTATAATATACCATCGGGAATCGCCTTTATACCCTCATGGCCAGTATGCACCCGTCATGAAGGGTTTCGTCGTCTGGCGGCGTGAGCGAATCCACTTTTCCGCCACCCCTTGCTCACTGCGGTGATGCTCGCGCTGCCAGAAGATTTAGATTTTTTGTGGAATGAGCCGACAGCACTGTTCCTCTTGCGGTATCTGCTGCACAGCATCTGGAGCACCATGTAGGAGGATCAGAATAGTGTTGAGAGTAGTAGTGTTCGCGCATGCCATATTATACAATGGCAAAAAGGAAAAGGCGAATAAAGAATATGGTATGGGATATGCTTCTACACCTGCCTTTCCATCCTGGGTCGTAACCTGCACTAACTGGATCGCTTGGGCGGACGACGTGATAAGTCTCTACTCAAACTCCATCTGGGAGTTTGATTCCAGCTCGAATGTTGGTATCGCCGCCATTTTTGTCATCTCGCCGATGGCGACGAGTAAGGTGTTATTCCAGAAAAATGAGTCTTATCTCTCAAGAAATATTTTGAGTAATCAACAAGAATTGTTCTTAAAATCTTTAACAGCATCGCGCAGAACTACAGTTACCGTCACCACGACCAACGAAACCACGTCAAGCTGGACCAAGGTTTGGCTGGTAAGCAAAAATATGCAACGTGGGAGGGGCGAACCATGCCTTGAGAGAAGCCTTTGGTTAATCTCGTCGCTGGCATATGTGAATGCACACCCTTCAACAACCTGGGCATGGCAGTAGCCTCCCACACCTTCTGAAAAAAATAATCGCTGTCCGCCACTGATGAAGGCTATGCAGAAGAGCGCTCAGAGCGAGTCCAAACTACTAAAAATCGCTAGAGGACGAAAAATGCTCAAAGGAATACCCCCGCATGAAAAAGTTCTGCAGGCTTGGATGTCCAACATCTACTATCAAAAGCAGACAAGCATGATCAGAATATGTGTTCTAACTTTTGATCATATCATAAATTGTAAGTGGTACTCTTCTATCACGCAGGCGGGTCCTGCCCAGCTTTGGCTCAAACGTCTTTATCTATCAATACGAGATTCGTGACTATGGATTCAGTATATTGGTTTTATGGCATTTTTTGAACAAAAATGGCCAGAATTGACGGAACATTTGGCCATAATGCTTTAACGTGCTCATACCAACTAGCTCAGCAAAGTGCCATCAAGAGGCAAAAGATCCCATTTTCTTTCCGGTACTCACTCAATTATAGTCTCCTCCATGGATAAGAAAACAAAATATGACATTTATGCCCAGGTATTGGACTATCTTTCAGATGGTCGTACTGTCATCTATTTGGCAGAGTCGCACCCTTCACATGTGATGCGGCAAATTACAAGAGCAATGAATAGGAAGCAGCAGCTAAAGACTCGCCTCATCAGCAATAAGGATTTGCACGACTATGTAACCAGCGGCGCTTTAACTGTCATAGACAGAGATGAGCTTTACTCCTCTCTTGAAGAGGCAAGACAGGAGCTTGATGTCAACAGACTAATCCATTCATTGCATTCCCTCATATCAGAAGCAAGAAGGAAAAGAAGTGGCAGCAGCACCAATAGGCCTACAGGCATTGTGGCAATAAGCACTGGTACAGCATTTCTTCAAAGAAAGGGTATTCCAAAATTGCTTGAATACGAAAAACAATTGCAACACGATAATAAATTTGGCAGATCCGTGGAGTTTGTCTGCTGGTACAATGATCTGAAATTATTTGAAAGATTGCCACTTACCTCACTCTTGTCTATTCTGAATGCCCATGATGCCACCATACACACCTGCTGGAAATATCGCAAATGGTATTCCGATTCTATCTTTGGGCATGTTAGAGATGGCATAGATAATGTACTTGGAGCTGGATCGGCGTATCTAATTTTCAAGACGTTAAGCATGGTCTACAATGTCAATCCGCAAGAAGCAATTACTTCAAAACCAGAATTATTTGAAGAAAAAGTGATGAAGATATTAGGAGAACGAACAGCAGAGAATGTTTTTGGAATGATTGCTGACGGTATAAGGAAGGATATGGCTTATGGTCAGATTGCTGATGTACGATAGCAAAAACTGATAGCAGTATTTGCGCTACCCTTGGCATCTTGTTTCCTGCACTCAAAATAGCATCTAGCTTGGCTGAAAGATTCGGAAATAAGAGCGAACAAAATTATGTAAAAACAAGGCTCCACGGCTAAATACCATGTAATTCAAGATGGCACACTAGGCAAGATCACAAATGGCAAACCGAGAAGAAGAAAAGGTGACAGTCGAAGTAGGCGGCATGAAAGTTAAGGTAAAAGGAACCGCTAGAAAAAGGATTGAGAGACCAAAATATTACTGCCATGAGTGCAATTTGCCATTTCCCAGCGTCTTGGATCTTGAGGCTCACCAGAAGATCGATCATGCCAAGAACGAATCGATCGCATAGTAGCTATTATAATGGTGCTCGAGCAAGCGGGGGACTAGGGAGGGCTGGTTATTTTTCTTGTCGTTGCCCTTCTTTCAAATATGTAGTAAATTATCCCGGTGCCAACTAGGACAATACAAAGAAAAAACCACAACCCATACAGCTCCGTAAGAATATCAAGACCGTTGTAAAATCCGTATGGAGCGAGATAGAACGGGACTACTGTACCCAAAAACAAACCCAAAGTAATCAGCAACAGAAAAACTAGCTCTGCCACGATGATGCATTACTTGGAATCAAATCTAAAAAGAATTGCTATAGTTGCGAGACATTGTGTGTAGGCCAGTTGGTGATAGGGAAGAGGCGACTCGGACAGTCAATTGCAAATAGTATTTTCATGACCATTGGGGCAATACCATTTTCCACAAACGTAGTTCATCGAATTATCAAAGGTTAGATCATCGTTCATGTCCGGCTTTTC
>DASVCY010000226.1:0-15630 GCA_036381375.1 Nitrososphaera sp.
CAAGAGTGGATAACGGGCGTGAGCTCCGATGGATGGGCAAGAGCTGGTTATTAAATGGGGAGCATATTTTCACCATTGAGCAGCTGCAGGAAGGAAAAAAAGTCAAGTTTGTGCATAGAGAGGTGTTTGCCGGCCTGCTGACCGGCCTTTTTGGAAACAGCCTTGACACTGACATCAGGAAAGGCTTTGAAGAAATGAACAAAGCGCTGAAGGAAAGGGCTGAGCGCTCAAAGCCATGATCTAGTAAAGAAAATAATTATTTGTGTCAAGAAAATATAGCAGAGCTACAACTTACGAAACGCAGCCAAAGGCTCAAAAGCACCATTTGGATAAAGAGATAAATCTTGGCTTGCCATCATTGTGCACACGTTGGGTTCTGCGAAAGGCTCAAGACTCTTTGCAAGCGATGGGGAGAATATCGCCAAACTACTTACGATAGCATTGCTATCTCTGGGAGTTATTGCAGCTTCGCTTTTTACGTATCAGCAGCTCGCTAAACCTGTGACGCCGAATTTATTTTCAAAAGATGCGGCGATACAAATAGCTTTCAAAGCAGGGAAATGGGATACTGAATGGAATGAACAAAAGGCTACGGGAGATATGCAAATATCATCTACTTTGGTTCATGTCCAAGCAAATGGATTCAGCTTGAAGGTTGATGAAAAAACCCTGCAAGATATTCCTGTGGCAGGCAGCAGATTAGAAGGATACGAAAATCAGTACATATGGATTGTAAATATTTTTGCACCTGATAACTACGGCAATAGGAGCACAGACAGCTGGATAAATGCAGAAACCGGCGAGATTTTAATGCAGTATCCTAGCTGAAAGTCCTATGACCAAGCTTGCTTGTTTACATGTCAAAAATGTTGACACAATAATTATTTAGTTGTCCTTCCCTTGGTACGACGTGCCGAATTACTACGACATACTCGAGGTAAGCCCAACAGCCAGCACAGAGGAAATAAAAAGGTCATTCCGGCATCTGGCGCTCAAGTACCACCCAGACAAGAACGGCAACTCCGAGGAGTCACGGCAAAAGTTCATGAAGATAGTCGAAGCCTATGAAATCCTCTCAGACCAGCAGGCGAGGAAGAACTATGACGACACTGCTTACAAGGTACCTAGGCGCGCTCCTGGTTGGACACCCCCAGCAGACTTTTCAACCGTCTACAGCTACGAGGAGATCAAAAGAAGGTACAACCCGCGCGACATAAGGGGAGGCATGTGGGATATCAGCGATAAGGCTACATTTGGAATGTGGAAAGCGACGATGGTTCTTTTTGCGTGCCTTGGTGCAGTGGTGATCTATATTCTCATTGCCGGAGGCTAATGCCTGTGCCTTCTTCTGTTGCGCCTGTGCTCTTCTTCCCTTGCTTTTGCCTTGTCGTATCTGGCATACTTGAAGGCAAAGAATCCGCCGACAACAAAGCCAGGAGCAGAAACGATGAGCATCTGACTCTCGCCCATAGAAAGAGCTAGCAACACTGCGAGCCCTGCAGATGCAAACGAAGCGATCATTATCATCAGGATTACAGATTTTGATCCAGCCAACTCTTCACCCGTGATCTGGAAGACGATAGTATAAGTGGTTTCCTGTCCTACAGAAGGACTGAAAGCATATGCGTCACACTAGCAAGGCTTTGCTTAAAAAGTCAAGAACCCGTGCCTAGGTAGCTGTTTGAGCGCATGAGTTAAGTCTTGCGGGTTATTATTTTTTATACAAAGCCAACTATATGAAGAGAAAGACGCCAAAGTCTACCGAGTTGCAACAGCGCGCCAACCTCCCGGCTCTTTCGAATACGACGTGAAACCTGTCTTTGCAATACTCGCTGAAATCCTTAGGGTTATACTGTGACTTTGTTGGACATAGAGAGACCGTCTGATTGACAGTAATTATTTATGCAACTGAAAAGGACGCGAATCCGTGAACAAGTCCGAGAAACAACCCTATCTGCCGATTGGATACTGGATTAAACGAGCGGATGAGGTCTTGAACGCGAGTATTGACAAGGCTCAACAGGAGAATGGTCTTGGTCGGACAGACTGGCAGATCCTCAATTCACTGCACGAGCTTGGTTCAGCAACGACAGATGATCTCGCGAATCTGATGGCTCCCTTTGCCGATCTCCTTTCGCTGAAGGCGAGGTTAGCCAATTTGAGTCAACGAGGGTTGGTAACGGGAGAGGGCTCTGCTGCAGACAAGTATGTTCTCTCTGGGTCTGGTCAGCAGGTGTACGGGGCTGCGCTGGCATTACAGAAACAATTTAGGCAGCAAGCGATTAAAGGCGTCAGCGAAGAGGAATACGAGATCACTGTGCGCGTGCTCCAACGGATCGTCGAGAATTTGACATCGATGGCCACGTAACGCCTTGTTTCCACCTGTCTTGCAGAAAAGGTATCGTGATAGATCGAGGTATCGCAGACGGAGATGATTTCTGCTTGTAATCCTTTCAAGTTGCGTCTGGACTTGACATCGACGTAAACTGAGCTGTCAAGCGAGGTCGTTATGATCAGTCAACGTGGAGCGGCAAGTTAGTACCACGTCGCTAGCGATTAATATTTACAACAAGTTCTGCTGCAAACGCGGTTGCTGACAATCACTGCTGCATCTTGGTTGTTTTTTGCTGCGCCCCTGTTGCTATTTAATTACCTTAGAGCGTAAAAAATGAATTCTGGTGGCAGCAGTGGTTACTGTCAAAATTCCTGCAAAAAGCACCAGCGACCCCAATGGAAATTCAGGAACTACCGTAAATTGCATGGATGCGTCTTCGCTTGTATCTAGTACGAAATTCACTGCGAGTACACTTCCCAATCTTACGATCCTGCGTATATCATCAATTGTGAGAAGTTCTACTGTGAGCTGATACAACCCATTCTCTTGTATTTGCGGGCTGCTGATAGTAACGATGTCTGATGTGCCAGATGCCGGTGCATAGGCAACCCATGCACTCAAGAATTGTTCGCGATAGCCATTTCCTACTTCAATTCCGGCGCCATCAGCAGCGTTGTGAGCTAGAAGAAAGGCAATCGTTCCATTTTGAGCATAAAACAGGTCTGTCATCATACGCTCGTTGTTCCGCAAGTCTGTCAGGGTGACGACAAGACTCACATTCATTATTTTTCCATTAGTTCTATTTTCATACAGTTCTAGCTGTATCAATGACACTTCGTCTCCCTGCAAGCCCTCACGCGTGGCATTGAGGTGTAATTGAAATGGCAGCCTTTCTTCTGGTATGTCGTAAGATTCATCTCGGAAAAAATCAACATCAGCATAGGCTGGCTCGAAAAAGAATGAAAAGGCTATGACTGGGGCAAGTAGCCATAGAATCTGCCTATTCAGAGCCATTCTAGTTATCCGGGAGTAAAGAGTATCTTGTTCTTAAGAATGCTGGCAGCAGATTTAAAAACAAGATTCGATCCTTTTGTCCAACAACTGTCTTTACTGGCACTAAATTGACGTAACTCGTATATTCATGTGTGCATGTCCGGCACTGCGATTCGTCAACTATAACACAGCATTACAAAAGAATCAGGGGCGGAAAAGGAAGCGACAAGATTGCCATAGTGGCAGCCGCTCGAAATATGATGCTCGCGCAATATATGTGTCAGTTGAAGGAAGAAGGATCCTTTGGGCTGGATGGTCGAGCGGCATGCGTGTGATTGGACTCTGCTTAACTTGCACATATCTCTCTCTTCCGGGATAGGATGCCCCATAAGGTTAGCCGGGGCTCACGCAAAGCCACGGTGTGCACTGTTGGTGCGAATGAGAGTATGCTCATACCGCAAAAAGGATAACTGTATGCTGTACAAAACGGCATGGGAGTTAACGAAGTCGCTTGCACTGGTTGCGACTTTAAATAGACAAAAACTGTGCAGAGCTTTACAGATTTTTCTTGCTTTTTTGATGTCACTGAAATGAAATGTCAGCTGTTGATTAGGGGCATATGCGGAGAACTAAAGAAATAAAAAGGGACTGGAATTAAACGCGGATTGGATGCAAATAGTCGCGATAGGCAGCCGAGTTTTTGTTACGAGTTTCCAGCTTGCCGGAGTCAAGGGAGTCAAGGTCGAAACGCCAACCGAGGCGCTTAACGAAATCAACAAGATGGATGAAAACAGCGGAGTCGGACTGGTTCTCTTGAGCGACGACATCGGCAAGGAGATTCGCTACCAGTTGACGAGCCTGCGTGCGAAGAGGCCAATCCCGCTCATCTTTGAGCTTCCATCTCCGGGAAGCAAGAAAGAAAAAGTAGACTATCGGGCTCTGCTTAAGCAGATCTTGGGCGTCTAGTTCATTCAATCTAGCCAATCCGAAGGGCCGCCAAACACTCTCGAGACAGTCAGTATCTTTGCCCATTCTTCAAGCGATTCCACAATTGCACGGGAATGCTCTATGTCACTGCCCCCTGCGACCACCCCGTGGTTTTTGATCACCACCGCTCTGGCACCTTTTTTGAATTCGTTTGATACCACCTTTGCAAGCTCGGTTGAGCCAGAAGGACTGTTTGCAACAATGGCGGGCTCACCGACCACTATCTTCGCTTCTTCTATTATATGCTTAAATTTTGAAGAAATTGAAACTCCAATCGTGAAGGGGCTGTGCGTATGAACGATCGCGTTGATATCTGGTCGCGTGTTATAGATACGCCTGTGCATTTCAAGCTCTATGCTCGGTCTTTTCTTGCCGACCACTTTTCCAGTCATCAAACTCACTTTGACAAGATCAGCAGGCCGCATCTTGTAGCGTGGAACGCCTGAAGGCGTGATCCACATCCAACCGCGATTGCTGCTGCTCACCCTGATGCTGTGATTGCCAGAGATTGAAGTAGTCAGGCCCATTGCATACAGGCTCTTGACACAATCAACAAGCTCCTGTCTGCGACTCATGATGAGGGTTGTAAGGCATGGACTATAAGAAAATTTATTGAAAAGTTGCGCGCCAGTCCTCTTTTTTTCGGGCTGTTCTATTCTCGGGTTTCGTTCGCAGCAAGTTCTTCTTCTGTTCTTGCCTCCACCTTGGCCGTTACATATGTGATCTCGGCATTTTCGACATCAAATTCGTTGAATATAAACAAGTTGACAGTTCCTGCGTCCTGTAAGCTGGCAAAGGTGCCGTCGGAATCGTCGACCATGCACTGTGCTTGATCATTTCGTTCGCCTTCCAATTCAGCGATTGCGCTTTGAGCCGGAATCAATGATTACTCTAGCGCTGCCTCTGTTTCTTCAGCAATCTGTACAAACACTGTGACAGAGTCACTTTCTTCAATCGATTCTCAACTCACAGTAAGCTTAAGCTCTATCTCTGCGTCATCAGCAACTTCCGGGATGGTTATTGTAGGGTTGAGCGAGTCGCCTCCAGTGATTTGAACTGGTGGCCCTGATATCTGTGTCCATTCAAGTGTCAGACCCTCTCTGCTTCTGGGTCAACTCCTGTTATTTCACCTTTAAGGACAACAGTATCGCCAGACTGCGCAGCAACTTTCATGCCTGCATCAACTTGCACTTTCTCTATCGGTTCAGCTGTTGCTTGGCTTTACTCTTCTGTGACATTTTGCTCGTCCGGGATGCTTTCTTCCAAAGGCCCGGTTTCTAGTTCTGTAGCTGTTGTGTTTGCATTTGTCAGAGTGCCGTTATTTGTTGTTCCTTCCGAAATTTCTTCCCAATCTTCTTCGATGATCTCGGATTCTGCTACCTGTATTACGATGCTGCTTGACGCCTTCTGGCCCTCTGCATCGGTAGCTGCGAGAGTTACATTGTATTCTCCCGCTTCCTCGAAAGTATGGACAACATTCTGACCTTCTACTTGGCTAGGATTGTTATCGTCAAAGTCCCAACTGATGGAGTAAGGCTCTGTACCTCCTGTGAAATTGGCTTCAAATTCAAAGGTTGCCGGCGCAACTCCTTCTGTGCCGTTCGAAATAACCTCCGCTGCAAGTGGATCGACCGCCAGTTGTCCTGCAACTGTTGCAAGCGGATCTTCTGCGGGTTGGTCGTCATAGACTACGCCCTTAATGTATATGACCTCTTTCTCGTTTCCGTTTCCTGAAAGTTCAAAAGCAAAAGGATGAGTGATATCTCTTAGATCAGCGGCTGTCAGATCGACTTCATACTTTTTCCAGTCGTCGTCAAGGGTTAGTTCTCGAGTCGTCAGCGCAAAACGCTCAGTCGTAAAGATCCCCTCTGATGCCCGCCCATCTGACGATCGTCCAAGCCTTTCCTGAACTCTGTCCTGGATCCTATCTAGACTCTTGCCCGCAAGCTTGAATCTGATTCTCTCGCCACCTTCTTCGCCCATTACCCAGAATTGGGCCTTTCTGGCGTTTGAAAGGTCAAGCCCGGTCAAGTCCTGGTAGGCAAAGCCTGCAATTCCTCTTGATCCTGGAGTATATTCTACTCGGGTGCAGAACTCGCAGTGGTTCTCCGGATCGACAAAGTTTTCGTCAACTTTGAAAAAACGCGATCCCGCAGCGGCAGCATCTCCTGCCATCAGCTTTTCTGCGAAACGATCTCTGATCATAAGCGGAAGTGTCTGGGCTTCTGCATCTTGCGCCTGAACTTTATTGACGCTGTTGTTACTCTGCTTTGGAATAATGATGTCGATGATAGAAAAAGGAGCGGTCAGTATGAGGGAACCAGCTAAAACAGCAACAAGGGAAATGGAGAGAATGGCTGGAGGGATCCTCACGGCGATATACAGTTCCAAACTTTGTATTTATTGGTTAGTCAAACATGGCAAGAGTCTATATATAATTTTAAATTGAAACAATTGTATTCGGTTCGAACTCGGTCGAAAGTTTTGGTATCTCTTTTATACGAAACGCGTTCGTTATTGTTGTGACAGTAACTCGGCGCGAGTTCTTAAAGTTAATGGGCGCAAGCGCAGGTGCCCTGATTCTTGGAAGCATCGCCGGTTTCAGTTTTCTAAGTAACAAAAAGACAGCAGTTCTGAAAGGCATCGAAGCTCAGAACGCCGGCTCGTGGGTTTCTGGCAACAACACGTCTACTGTCGCAATACATGCTGCGGTGATTCCAAGCGGCAAGATATTCTACTTCGCAGGATCTGGCTACCACGCCTCGCACCAGACGGGACCTTTTGAAGCAAGAGTACTTGATCCAGTTACGGGATCAGAGTCAAATGTTTCGATGTCTGAGGATCTGTTCTGTGCCGGCCATACGGGTCTGCCAAATGGCAACATCTTGATAGCCGGCGGTACATTACGATACGACATTGCACCTGATAACTGCAACGGAAAGTGGCACGGGCTCAATGCAGCATACGAGTTCAACTGGTCTTCAGAAACGCTTACCAAAGTTGCATCTATGAGCCACGGCCGGTGGTACCCAACTTGCATAACAATACAAGACGGCAATGTCCTGGTTACGGCAGGCTATGATGAGTACGGTGACCACAACAGGCTGGTCGAAATCTATGATTCTTTTTCAAGAACATGGACAATCCGTCAGGTGCCAAGCGGCGGTAGCTCGTATACGGTAGGTAATTCGTCGGCAGGCACATGCGAGGGGGCAGGCGAGCAGACGTACAGTGGTGCCTCACCGAACCTTTTTCTTTACCCTCGTATGCACCTGATGCCTTCTGGAAACATTGTTGTCGCGGGGATGCTGGACGACATTCGGCTGTGGAACCGCTCGACTGGTGCGTTCTCTACACTTGGACTCAGCTCACCATTCTACAGACACTATGGGACTAGTGTCCTCCTTCCACTTGAAAATACTTCTTCTGAAAATGGCAAAATCCTGATAGTCGGAGGCTCTCCGGGCTCTGCAGAGCCGGCCACCACCGAGTGCCAAATTCTGGATTTTAACACGGGCAATCCTTCGATAAGAACTGTTGATTCGCTGCAATATGGGCGGAAATATCTGGCTCCTGTCATTCTTCCAGACGGCAAAGTAGTTGTCTTTGGTGGCGCGGCTCGGGGCAACAGCAACCACCGCCTTGTTCCTGAAATGTTTGATCCAGACACTGAAAGCTGGACGAGCCTGTCGGCAGCCAACGTGCCGCGCGTGTACCATCAGGTATCGTTGCTCTTGCCTGACGGCAGCGTGTGGACTGCCGGAAGCACGCCTACCAGAAGCAACTGGGAGCTGAGAACCGAGTTCTTTAGGCCAAGCTACTTCAGTTCTACGCGGCCTACTATCTCTGGACCGCCGGAAGTGGGAGGCTATGGCAATTCTATTACGATACCAACGCCAAACGCTTCGAGTATAACACGCGCCACTCTGATAAGACTGCCTAACACGACACACCACTATGACGCCAACATGAGGTGCGTAATGCTTGACGTTCAAAGCAGGACTTCAAACAGCGTTACGGTAGAAGCACCGCTCAACGCTAACCTCGCACCGCCCGGCTATTATTACATACATATTCTGAATGACACTGGCGTACCATCAACTGCGCGCATTATCCGGATACCCGGGTCTGGTACTGGAGGTGGCGGAAATGGCGGAGGCACTGGCGAGATATTCTACAATGTACCCTTTCCCGGCGACGACGTGGGTCCACTCTCTGGCACAGGCAACACACGGTACGGCGAAGAGGCCAGAAACTCTTCATCTATCCTCGTGGGCAAGTCGCTGGCCAGCTGGAGTCTACACATGAGGAGGGTCGGAACAACTTCGGGCTTGTTAAGGGCGGTTGTTAGAAGAAGCTCTGATGATTCTATTGTAGCGACTTTTAACGAGACAGTGGACGCATCCACACTTCCAACCTCCTTTGCCGAACGAAGATTTACACTACGTACCCCCTATGTCATACAGGCCGGAGACCGAATCCTGATAGAGTTCAGTGGGTCTGGCAGGGTTGAGCTTTCTGTTTGGACGACAGACCAAATAGATGGCTCCAACACGCGCAGAGTACGATTTGATGGCACATCTTATGCAACTGCGAGCACCCACGACGTGGTGGGAATCATGAGCAGCGGAGGCAGCACGGGTGGTGGTGGTAACGGTGGCAGCGGCACCGTGTTTTATGAAGTACCGAGCCCCGGAGGCGCGAACGGTCCAATTTATGCTGGTGCAAACACCAGGTATGGCGAAGAAATCAGAGCTTCTTCTGTTTTGATTGGAGAGTCGCTCAGAACGTGGACGGTACGCCTTAGGCGGTCAGGTTCGGCGTCAGGGACGGTAAGGGCAGTTGTAAGGAACTCTGCAGACGCGGTTGTTGCGAGCTTTAACGAAATCTTCGATGCATCCACACTTCCGACTTCGTATTCTGACAGAACATTCACCCTAAATGCGCCACACATGATCCGTGCAGGTGACAAGATTCTCATAGAATACAGCGGCCCGGCTAGGGTAGAGGTGGAAGCCACGACAGCTGACGCAATTGATGGCAGTAACACGCGCAGAACACGATACGATGGAGTTGACTACATTGGTGGCAACAACGTCGACATTGTCGGTACGATGTCAGACTAGTAATTATTCTACCAGCCATCAAACACGTTGAGGGCTGACTTGCCTTTTTCAGTTATCGTAAAAGAGATCCTGGGTATCTGGCGCTCGTCTCGGGTTATGCGTTCGACGATCATGCCACAGTGGACAAGCTTGTTTATCACCTTTGAGGCATCGCGGTAGTTGCCGTACCTTTTTCTCGCTAGCTTGTTGAGAGTTGCGCCGGCGGGGTCATCTGCCATCCTGAGCACGTAAAGTACGCTGTCGATTGTTATCCGTTTCCCTCGGGAAGAAGATAAAGACGGCCTGTCGACCTTGGCGGAGGATCCGCCAGAATCAAGCGTCATTATTGTGCGGCTTCCATATATTTTTCATAATAAGTGTTATGTGAAATAATTCTGTAAATTGAATACATTTTCATTGAATCTTAACTAATATCTTACTTACTCTATCCTTCTCTAGAATACATAATAACGAGAAATCGAATATTTACATTCAATGGACAAGATGCGTGCGACAGTTTTTTCTGTAATCGCTATTGCGATTGTGGTGGGCGCTTCCATCTCGCTGAATTACATGGGCCTAAACAATGGTACTTTTCCCACACAACCTGCGAATAGCACCGGTGTAGCACCTGTCCAAGACAATGGCAATAACAACAACATCAGTAGTAGTAATGTCAGCATCAGTAATAGCAGTGCTGAGGACGCGTTCACGGTTCTGCCTGAAGAGGACCTGCCAACGATCTCAGACTCAGGGCTAAAGGTCGAAAAAGTCATCGAAGGGTTGGACCTACCTACTAGTATGAGGTTTATCGGTCGTGACGACATTTTGATCCTTGAAAAGGAAAGTGGCAGGGTGCGCCTTGTATCAAACGGCGAGCTGCAGGAAGAACCATTACTCGAGGTCGCTGTTGAAAGCGAAAGCGAGCGCGGACTTCTTGGTATCGATGTGCAAGACAATGGGGATGGGACAAAGACTGTTTTCCTATACTGCACCCAAGCTTCGGGCGACGAAGTAAGAAACAGAGTCTACAAGTATACTCTGGACGATTCAGGCGACCTCAGAGGAGAAACACTCCTGCTCGATCTGCCTGGAGAACCAGGACCCAACCATGACGGAGGCAAGTTGACGATTGGGCCTGATGGCATGCTATATGTGGTTATTGGCGACCTTAACAGAAACGGGCTCCTCCAGAACTACGAGGGTGGTGAAGGGCCAGATGACACATCTGTCATCCTGAGGGTTGACGGCAATGGCAATGCCGCTGCTGATGGCCCGTTGCCCGGAGAGTTGGCGAAATATTACGCGTATGGAGTTCGAAACAGCTTTGGACTTGACTTTGATCCGCTAACAGGCGTCCTATGGGACACAGAAAATGGGCCCACGGGCTTTGATGAGATAAACGTGGTTAATCCTGGTCTTAACAGCGGATGGGAACAGATAATGGGACCGATTGAAAGAAGTGGAAATAGTATTGATGACCTAGTTCAACTCGAAGGATCGCACTATGCCGACCCTGTATTTAGCTGGAGTGAAGCACACGGTATTACCGATATCGAATTCTTGAATTCTACAAAGCTTGGAGAGGAATACGCGTACAACATCTTTGTAGGTGACTTTAACAACGGAAACCTATACTTCTTTACGGTCAACGAAACTAGGAATGGTCTTGAACTTGGTGGCGACGGCCTCGAAGACTTGGTGGCAGACGACAGCGCGGAAGTGGAGGAAGTCACCTTTGGTACAGGATTTGGTGCCATAAGCGACATTGAAACCGGGCCGGATGGCTACCTGTACATACTTACATACACCGGCGACTTGTATCGCATAGTGCCTGCTGGCTAGGTTTCTTGGCTCCGTTGACGTGGCCATCATTCTCTAGCCAAAAAAGGCATGAGCCTGTTCTCCACTCATGCCGCCTGTCGCAATCCTGATTTTCTGCATTGAAAATGGTGCTCATAGCATTCATTCTGTCTTTTCCTTGGATGTGAGCTGGATAAATCAATGCATCAAATTATTCAGTTCAGAACCATATACACATAATGGTGTATGCGGAGCCGCCTGCAAGCATCGTTGTCTACCCCTGAGCGCAGTCTGTGAATATTGGCATCCTGCCATGTCTCCTCTGCAGCTGCTTGAAAAAAGTTAGCATACATACGAAAATCGTCCTCTCGTGAAATACAGGTGCATGATCAAGATTGTGTCTATCGCCGGTTCATATGAAATCCACAGCAAGTAGTCAATGCCGTCTATCTGGAGCAATGTTTTAGTCAACAAAAATATCATCTGACCAGTCGCATGTTTCCTGAACCGATCTGCACAATCTGCGCATTTCTGCATTCATTTGCATATTGCAGCGTGACTCCTCCTGATTCGCGACGATGACTTGTGGCTGCTAGCCTAGAGCTCCTAGGATTGAAATACAAGTACAGTGCACATCTGATCATATCCGGGTCTATCGCGTCTTTCTTGTCATATGACAATGAAATGCCCGGACAGTCCTGGCTATACGATGCTAACCGACGAGTTTTCCTCTACAAACTCCTCTTCTTTCTTAGTGTTAAAGTGGCCACCGTGATCGTCGCTGCGAAGGCAGCAGCGATAGTAATGGTTGCAGCCTGAAACTCAGGTGTGACAGCCGTTGCTGTCGCGCCATTGATGGATAATCTCAGGCGGTTGTCTGCAAGGGCCGATGCGACGTTGATCGTTATTGAGGTAAAGTTGGTGTTTGAGTTGTCTGTCGTAAAGTCTATGTTGCTTCCACCTTGGCCTTCTGTTGCCACAGTCGTGACGTCATCAATGAAAGCCCTTGGGATTCTTGCTGTCAATGTGGCATCGGCTGCAACGGTTCCGTTGACGCTCGCGTCTATGATAACTTGGTTCTTTGCTTCATCTACGCTAACTTCTGCTACGTTGACTGCGGCAGGCCCTTCTATAGAAATGGGGAATAGCATCTGTTCCATCTCGCCGATTGAATCAAGTGTGTATATCTGGTATCCTCCATAGTAGATCTTGCCGTCAGGCGATTGGGCTATGCCTACTGTCGGGACAAAGGGAAAGTGATCAAGATCGATCTTTATCTCTTGCACTACCCTCTTGTTATCTTCGCTCAGCCTCAGGGCGTAAATGTCGCCCGTAAAAGTGCCGAAGAGGAACATGCCCTTCAGTTCCGGCACTGTATCGCCCGTGTAATAGATCATGTTGGTCGGCGCTATGGTGTCCCAGTAGCTGCGGATTGGTTTGATCGATGCGTCATCGCCGCGCTCTGGAGGGAGGTTGGGGGGCTGCAACGTTGGGAATCCATAGTTGCCACCCTTTTCAATGATGTTTATCTCGTCGTATCTAAAGTCGCCGTTTTCTGTGACAAGGCCCGTTCCGGAGCTGCTATCAAATGCAATACCGTACATGTTTCGGTGTCCGATCGTATACACCGGCAAGTCTGGATATGGGTTGTCCTCAGGAATTGTGCCGTCCTTGTTTATTCGCAGCACTTTTCCGATCTCTATGGACGGATCCTGCGCAAAGATGTGTTCTGTCGCATCCCCTACAGTGACGTACAATTTGCCATCAGGACCAAAGGCCATCGCGCCACCGGAGTGAAAGCCCCGTGACGCCGGGATGTTGTCCATTAACACCTTCATGTCTGTACCTGCATTGTTAACGTCGGTGAACCTGAGAACCCTGTTCACCACCTTACTCTTTTCGCTATTTTCAGTATTGACCAGGGCGCTATAGTATACGTAGACATAGTGGTTGTTTTCAAAGTCCGGATCAATTGCAATACCAAGCATGCCTTGTTCCCAGCTTACATAGACGTCTTGCACCTGTACAAACGGGTCGTCAAGGACTTTATGATCGGGAGTCATTATCCTTATAGCACCAGTATTTTTTTCAGTGAAAAATAGCCTGCCGTCTGGGGCAAACGCCATGCTTCCAAGCATCGTGGTGCTGGTGCCGCCATTCCTTCCAAGCGCGTCTTCAGTGTTGCCGTCGAACTTCAAATGCAACACCAGACCTGAAGAGACATCTTCCGTCCTGCCAAGCTGCGCAACTTCTTCTGCAGTCAGGGTTCTGTTGTACATGCGCAAGTCATCCAGGACACCCGACCACCTGTTGCATGACGAGCAATATGCAGCAGAGCCCACACGCAGGGGCACTCCCGGCTCTGCCATATAGGTTCCAGTAAACTCTCTCTCGCCTACAAGAGTTCCGTTCTCATAGATCCTTAGCATCTGGCCGTCAAAAGTTCCAGTGATGTGGACCATGGCGTCACGGGAAAGCATGATGTCTGCGGGCGAAAAAAGCGTCCCATTTGAATTGAAAATGCCAAACCGTAGAACCGACGCCGCAGTGCCGCCAGGCCCGCTTGTGCTAAAGGTGTCAAACTGCCAGCCTGCAGTCTGCGCCCTGTTGCTGTGGGAAACGACGTGCCCGTACGGCTCGATCACAGTAGGTTTGAGCCAGAATGAAATAGAAAATTGTGTTGGGTTAAGCTCTGGCGTGTTCATAACTTCTATCGATTCCCTGTATTGCCCTCGCATTTCGACTGCCTGACCGATCTTGCCTTCTACAAAGACAGTGTCCTCTGTCGTGAGTGGGTGTATCAGTGTGGAGTTGCCCGTTGCTTCATAGGCTTCTATTTCATTCAGGAGGGGGTCGCAATGGGTTGAGTCGCCGTAATGCTGGCATCCAAAGAGCTGCGTCGATAATTGCTGCTGGCCAAATGCGAGCGAGAACGGTGCGGCGAGGATCAGACTCGCGGCTAGCACCAGGGAAATTGAACTATAATTCACGGTAATAAGGATAGTTAAAAATTATTTAACGGTTAATGCAGTATCTCCACTTGTTCGGAATGGATAAGCTGATTCGTAGGCCTGCACTAGCGAACAATGTTATTAAATGAAATTCTGTCAATGTCCTCCTTTCACCACCCTTTTCTGTATCAGGTCAAACATTTTCTGTGCGACGTTCTCTCCATATGGATTGCGCGTTATTTTAACTGGAAGCATTTCCTCGACGACGGTGTTGAGCGAATCTCTTCTGTCTAGTGGGAATAGCCTATTTGCCTTTAGGAGTATCGTCTCCCATCTAGCAGAGCTGTGTCGCAGGGTTATGCAAGGTTTTCCGAGAATGACTGCTTCCTCCTGCACCCCTCCGGAATCGGTTAGCACAAGCCTACATTTCTTCAGCAAATAGAGAAAATCCAAGTAGCCTACAGGATCGATGGTCACGACATTGTTTGGGAGTCTGATGTTGTACTTTTTAAGGTTGTTCCTTGTACGGGGATGTACTGGAAAGATGACCTTGTGCTCTCCTATCTCTTTCAGGTGCTTGCTCAGCATTTCCAACTTTTCCGGGTCGTCGACATTTTCCTGCCTGTGCATGGTGAGCAACAGGAATTCTCTTGGCAGTTCGTCGTTTCTGCTGTACTGCTCGACTCCTTTGGACAGTTTTCTACACACATCCACTATCAGGTTTCCGGTCACGTGAATTTCTCCCTTGACTCCTTCGTATTCCAAGAATGTTTCAGACAATTTGGATGGTGCAAAAAGATAGTCAGAGATCTCGTCAATGTGTATTCTGATAACCTCTTCTGGGACATTCAAGTCAAAGTCCCTTATGCCTGCTTCGATGTGGACTAGCTTGCTGCCAATCTCCTTTGCAGTCAATGCGGCTGCCATGCTGGAGCTGGTGTCCCCGTAGACCAGGACATATTCAGGATTGAGGGATTTCACGAAACGAATCATATTGTCTCTTAACGCATCGACTTGCGATGTGTCACAGCCAAGATCATAATCGGGCTTGATACCCAGCTCATCAAAGAAAATATCTTTCATGTTGTCTGAATAGTGCTGGCCGGTATACAGCAATGCGTGTTCATCGCCGAGTTCTTTGTTCAGCAGCTGCACTAAATGCGACAGCTTTATTATTTCCGGCCTAGTCCCCGCAATCGTTAGTATCTCGACGTTCTTTTCTACCTGCATTTCGGTCTCCAAAATGTACTCATTGTATTTTTGCGATATGGAGTCAGAGTCAGGATGCATCTGCTACAATCTTGGCTTCCTTCATGAACCCATGCATTGTCTTGGTATTTGCCCATGACTTGATGGTAAACGCCTTCATGAAGCTGACGAACCAGTAGTGCGAAAACGGTGTAAGCGCAGGTATCTGAGCGGCGTATACCAATCCGCGCCGGCCATACTCTCTCAC
>DASVCY010000227.1:0-4913 GCA_036381375.1 Nitrososphaera sp.
ATATCGGCCATGCGCTGATACTATCAGCCAGAATAAACTATGTCAAGAGGTCGTCGATGGAAGTTGAAGTGACGATCGAGTCAGAGAACCTAGATGACGGAGCAAGAGTAAGGACAGGTACGGCATTTGTGACGATGGTGGCTCTTGACAAGAATGGCAAGCCAACAGAGGTTCCGCAGCTTGACCTGAAAACTGATGAAGAAAAGAAACGCTTCCGCGAGGGAGAGGCAAGAATGAAGGTACGCTTGAAAGAAGCTGGCAAAATCTAGATCTAAAGAAAAATGAGCTTCTTAGACAGCTAAATTTTCGACACCACATATATCGTTTGTCATCATTTTCGATATTGATGCATTCGAAAGAAACGGAAAGCAATAATGGTGAAGATGTGGGTGATTACGGTTATTGGTTCAATGAACTTGATTCGCTTGGGATCCATCCAAAACGAAAAAACGAGCTAAACGATAGTAAAGAGATAGAAGACCTTGTAGAAAACATGAAGCAAACCATGCTCCAAGAATATCGAAGCGCCTACGAGTAGTTACTCATAATCCTCCAATTCTTCATCGTCGGATCCTCCACCTTCAGACGGGATACCTGCTTCTGGCCGCGAAGGTCCGGATATGACATTTGCAATGTTTGCATTAAGCGTTTGCAACTCGGCAAGTATTTTCTTGAGTATTTCCAACTGCTCCTCCTGTACGTTCACTTTTTTGACTTTCGTTCTAGCAGGCAATAACCAAGAAAAAGCATGTCGGGCTATTATTACTAAGCGTTAAAAAGGTCCTTTGAAACCTCTACTACCAATTCAGGTAGTTTTCCAATTATCTGGAGGATAGATAGTCCGCCTGCGCCTAAACCAGCACAATATTCGCTCTGTAGGCGAGAATCGACACGGGCGCAAAAAACGCAGCAAGACTGACCAACCTTATCTCCTAAGCACCCCTGATAGGATCGACTTTGCCCTGTGCACTCCGGGTATCGCAAAGCCCTTTGCGACAATGACAGTGCAGCCTATCCGATCCAACATCGCCACAAAGTCAGGATTGCTAAACATTGAGTAGCCCCCAACAGACGCACCAACGATGACTACGTCCGGCTGGAACGAGTTTACCGCGGATAGAACCATGTCTGCAGATTTTGCGCTACTGTCTGCGACCAGCTCCGCCTCCTTGAACCCCATCCCAAGCTGGGCCAGATACTCTTGCTTCATCGCCAGGCTGCCCTTCTCGCTCCCTCCCTTGGATATTGAAACAAGGTTGGCCTTAAAGCGCCCTGAATGCTCGAACCAGATCATTGCTTTTAACACCAAATCAGAATGCTCGCCTCCGTCGTAGACAATTACCATGCTCTTTTTTCCAGCTGGAACTGAAACATTGAGTTCCACGCCGGCGCGTTCTGGCTCCAGCTTCAACGAATCATTCTCCGCCCTTATTGCAAGCACCTTACAGGTCATTAGGGTCGCCAGCTTTTTGTCGCGCCGGATGGCCTCAAAGTCGGTGACAAGCAGGTCGATTCTTTGCTCCTCTATCGTAGCAAGAACCGCCTCTGTTGCGTCGTGCGAGACCCTGACCAAGTAGTGGTTTGGGATGTCTTCCATATCAAGCAACTCTTCAAGGGGCTTAAACGCCCTCTTGGCGGCGTCTGCAAAGGCCACACCTGCGGACAGCGGAGTCTGCGCCGGCACTGTTACCACACGCAGGATATTCACCTCGCCGGCTGTTTCTTTAGCTATCCTTGTTGCATATTTCAAGAGCCTGTCCGGGTTTTCCGGGGTGTAGGGGATTAGGATGCGGTAGTCCTGCCTCTTGATGTCGCCCTCGGACGTCACTATGGGGGCGTAGTGCCGTATCTCCTGCTTGAAGGTGTACATGCGGTAGAGCGCAAAGCCCACCAGGATCCAGAGGACGGTTATGCCCCAGCTCAGCGGCTGGGTTACAAGCAGATAGAGCGCAAGTCCAAGCTTCAAAAAGACGCCGATTATGGGGATTACTGGAAAAAATGGGGTCTTGAAGCCGTACGAAAGCTTGTAGCCATGCATCCTGCGTATGGTAATTGCTGCGACGTTCACCTGTGTGAACAAAAGCAAAAAGATCACGCTCGCAGCCACCGCAATATCGGCCAGCGGCAGCGCATATGCTACAAACGCCATAATTATTCCCGAGATCGCTATCGCCACATGCGGGGTCCTGTTTTTGGGGTGGATCAAGCTCAGTTTGTGCGGCAGGTTGTAATGCCTGCCCATCGCAAACGCCACCCTTGCAGAGGAAAACGTGGTGGCATTCAGGGCCGCCAGTGTTGAAATCAGACCGCCTCCCAGCACCAAAAAGGCGCCGTAGGGCATGAACTGTTCAGCAGCCCTCATGATGCCAAGCTCCCCTTCGCGGCCTATGAATTGCCACGACGCGATTCCTTGCGGAAAAATTGAGCCTATCGAAACAAACGCGACAAGGCAGTACAAGACAACCACGATGGTGAGGGAGATGAAAATCGCTCTTGGAATGTTCTTCTTTGGATTCTTGACCTCCTCTCCAGTCTGGACAATGATTTCATACCCTTCAAAGGCAATGAACGTGAGACCCATGGCAGCAACAAGCCCTGCAGCGCCAGCCGGCATGAACTCGGAGAAATTGGCAGTCCAGCCAGGGTTATTGTACATTGTCCATAGGCCAGCTGCTATCAGCGCAAATATTGTGCCTAGCTGTACAACCGTAGCTATGGTGCCAGCTTTGCCGGTCTCTGACGTGCCCTTTACGTTGATGTATGTAGACGCCGCAATTGAAGCGACTGCCAGCAACTTGTCAAGTGCAATGATTCCAAGGACGGGATCGCCGGACAGTATGCCTGCAGCGTTTGGACCAAGCAGGTAATGCATGAATGCTCCAAAGCCAACTGCATACAGGCTGCCTGCTATGATGTGGGCAAACCATGCCATCCATCCGCTGATAAAGGCGTTTGGGCGTGGAAGGCCTTCCCTTATCCACAAATACCCGCCGCCGGCTTCGGGCATGGCCGAGCCAAGCTCGGCGTACGCCATGGCGGTAAAGAGTGTGATAACGGCGTTGAGGATAAAGGCGATGATCACTGCGTTCCCAGCAAGACCTATTGCAGAGCCTGTCAATACGAATATGGCACCCCCTATCATGCCTGCGATGCCTACCATTATGATGTCCGTGAGGCTCAGGGTGCGCACAAGTTGGTGCGGAGGCTGACGCTGGGACTCTGGGCCTGAAGAGGCCGACAAGTTTAGCATAGAACGCCCTACTTTAGAAATAAACCTTTAACACATTTCTTTCTGCTAATCCTATGCACATTCTGCCTTGGCCATTGTGGCTTGCCGCATGCACACGTGCTATGCCATCATAGCAAAAGCAGGTTATTCAAATCTGCTTTACTTCATCTTCTACCAGAGCCCTCGCCGAATCCAAATCATCTTCGTAGGTCCATTGCCAGTAGCCGGACCGGATTCAACATAGTAGCCGTTAGCAGCGACAATCAAAAATTGCACTTTATCTTATGCTTTCTTGACCGAATGCGCCCATCGTCTACCTCTTTTGTCCTATCTTTTTGAATGCGGCAAGTTTTTTCCGAGTATCGTCTAGCCCGCACTGACGGTGATGTTATTTGGCTCGAATTCCACGTTACCTGATGCGCTGTTTCTCCGAATGACATTACTATTGACCCTTGAGGCGAAGCACCGGGTTCGCGACTCAGTGCCGACGTAGTATTTGCTGTCATGTTGCTGGATGCAGCGATATTTTGCTGTACGTTAGCAGGCAGTGGAGTAGACTATATAAGAAGAATCTAAAACACCAAACTCAAAATCAAGATAATAATAAACAGTCTCCCCTGTCATTCTCTTTCTGATGCCATACTGCAAATAGGCCGTGTACCTATTATAGATACCTTTCACCAAGGGTTCTCCGGGTTAGCGTCTGCTAAAATCTGTTCTTATTGAAAGGCAGAAATTTCTGTATCCGCTGCAAGCGCGTCAATCAAATCCCCCCATTGATAGGACGTGGAGCACTACTAGTATCACAAGTATTGCAGATAGCACGATTTGACCGTGCAGCATCTTTGCAAAGAGCCTAGCGTTTCTTGAAGAGAAGCGCAGGGCTATGCCTGAGACTACCAGCACTGTCATGACGATTGCAAGAGAAAGGGAAGTAGCATCAAGACCTCCTAGCAGGACGATGCCGTGAGCAGCCCCAGCTGCAAAGCCTACTAGGTTCATCCACATGTGGAAGTTGACAACGACTGGATGCTGCACAGCCAGACCCCTTGTTATCTCGTGTCCTCCGCCCAGCGTCATCACAGACGCTCTCTTGACTCCGACATAGAGGAGGAGCGAGATGTTTGCGACCAACCCTGCGCCTATAGCGACCCAACCAAGGGCCACAGCCGATCCCCTTCCACCGCCAAAATCATCGTCAGCAAACGCACATCCTGTTGGTAGAATGCTACATGCTAGGACTGCCACAATCGCTATCACCAAAAATAGTCTGCCTAGTCACAGGATGCAACACACCTAGGACGGCTTGCTACTTTCTTTTGTAACATTTGGTTTCTTTTGGCGTAACTTTAGTAGCTTGTATCCTGAATACCCTACAACGCCAAGGACTGCCACAGTGGTTCCTACCAATACCAGGCTTGAGACGTCCGCTCCAAACAGGTCGCTACCGCGTTCATCATCATCGGACCCATTACGGTCTCTTTCCGTGAGGCCAAAGATGTTATTATCTTCATCATCGTCATCATCCGAGTACGCTGCTTTCAGAGCACCATCAAACGCCAAGGCACCTGAAACAATTGCTGACCCAAGCAGAGCCATCGTTACCATACTTTTACCTACTATTGCAGTCATGTTGTATGCAACAACATATCTCGCGGAATCAAAAGATAGGCACTAGGTGTGC
>DASVCY010000228.1:0-11304 GCA_036381375.1 Nitrososphaera sp.
CGTCTCAGAAGATATTCATCCACCATCTTCTGATGACACTGCCGGTGTTATGCTGAACCTAATCGGCGAGCCCGCAACAATGAGGTATAGAGTGCAAGAAATGGGCTCGGGAGTACGGAACGTAACTGTTTATTACGAAAGCAGCACGGGCATTGCAGGTACTCTTCCGATGAGACTTGATGAAGGCGATCAGTGGGATGGATACTATTTGGCAGACATACCTGCTTTTCCAAACGGCACTCGGGTAGACTACAGGATAGAATCGTTTGACAATCTCGGCCATTCTCTTGCGATAGACAATCACTACGAGGTCATATACAGAAACGCGCACTTGGGACTAAGAACCGAGCTGGTTAGCGTCGATCCAAATGCATTCAGTGCTAGCGTGGAAATATCTGTACAAGGCAACTTCGCCGGCAGCAGATACAACGATATCATGATCGCAAGTACTGACGAGCAGGGACGGATAGTCAGGGAACCTAGGATCGAAGTAGAGCGTCACGGATTGTACTTCAATAATGCGCAGAAGCCTATGCGCATGAATTTTACAATGTTTGGGAATCCCTTGGCATTTCCCTTCGATAAATACGATCTTTACCAAGTGGTCACATTCCCTGAAAAGACAGTTGACATAGATTACGATGTCTTTGAATTTAATCCGTACCTGCGTGAAAATTGGGTAGTCAGTGGCATAATTAATAATGAAATAAGAACCTTAGAAAATGCCACCGAGATTAGTCGGACCATCAGAATCGAGAGGAGCCTTCCTCAGACGTTTGGGATAATGGCGCCGATAGTTGCAGGATTCTTTCTTTTAGGAGCAACGACAATTCTTAGACACAGTATTAGTGAGCTTGCAGTAAAAATGACAATCGTAGTTGGAGTCTTTGCGTTAATATTCTCCGTGACACCTCTGATTTCAGACAGGGCACCGTTTTCGTACGGGCTATATACAGCTGCGGACGGATTGGTCACAGCCCTTCTTGTGATGAATCTTGTCTATGCAATCCTTGCTATCATAAGTTATCGATACGAAAAAACAAGGGGGCGTCACGAATATTTGGTCGGTTTAGTGGTTGGACTTGCTGTAATACTTCTTGCCATCCCGTTCAAATGGGAGGAAGCATATCCCCTGATTTTTCTTTTTCTCTTGGGTCTGAGTTATGGTTTTGTGACTAGACCTGCATGGTCGATGATCGGAGCAAAATTGAAATGGAAAAAGGATAAGACATCTAAGAGGCTGAGTCACATCTATCATAAATTAAGAAAGGTGTTGCCTACTTTTCATGGATGATCCTTTCTTCTACTTGGCATGACCAAGCTACTTCTGAGATTCCCTTGATCTGCTGAGGTGGAAAGCCTCTATTTCTGCAATCCATGCCATCATTCTCGCTGTGGTCTTCAGTATTTCCTGCAAGTCTGAATCCTCTGGCATATGCCCTTCGTGAATTACCGCGTGCCTGTAGTTTCTCTCACCCTTTAAAAGCGCAAAATCCCGTTCATTGTAGGAGACGCTGTATTTGTCTAACAGCTTCTTCAACTCCTTGAGCACGTCATCATACGATTTGTTGTTCAAGTCAATCTCGGGGAAATGAATTTTGAAGAACTTTTTGAGATTGGCTTCGTGGAACGACATTAGCAGAGCTCCCACAGCCCAATTGACATCAAGATACGACCCGTCAACCAGATCTACGAATTTTTTCAGCTTTATCATGTTCCTGAACTCTTCGTCGTGCATCATTCCCTTTTTCACATACTCGATGATGCCGCCAAGTATGTTGGCATCAAACCCGTGGATTGAATTGTCTAGACCGCTTGCAGTTCTATAGGCGCTTGTGATTGAAGATTGCAAGCCGTCTCCTCTGGGTTTTTGATGGTTGTTCCGCATTTCGTCCAAATCCTCTCTTGTTAGCTTTATGGTCTTATCTGCATAGGCCAAAGGTTCCTCTACCAGCTTGTGGAATAGTCCTGCGTGAATCTGCATTTCCACTTCCTCTTCTTTCTCTGGCAGCCTTTCCCTTACTAACTCCAGAATATCGGGATCAATCTTCAAATCCTCACTCAAACGGTTTGAGGTTGATTCTAGCTTGACGATCTTATTATATGTCCATGTTAGCGCCAGGTATGGGATCTTGCACTGAAACTTAACTACTGCATGCGTGCTATAGAGAGGATTCCACACTTCATAGAATACAACTAACTCGGACGGGAATACCCTTGTGTTCAGATCTATTTTTCCAAAGTTCAAGCTTGCATTCATTTGTGTCAGCCCTAATCGATGTTAAGGACGTAACTAAAAAAGTAGCTGATTGGGAATGGTCCCAAGTGGAACAGGCGTTGTCATGAATTGAGCACGTGAACGACTATGCCTATATCGTCTGCTCGAAAAGTGGCATAAATGTCGTAAGCTCCTTTCGCTATCTCTTGCGGAATAATTACTTTCAAAGCTTCATCTGAAATCACTTCTATTTGTGGCGTCAATTCACCTATCTTGAAAGTATAGGTGATGTTCTGATTCTTGAAGCCATGCCCTTGGACGACAACACCTTCATTCTTTTTTACATAAAATGGCGTGTGGTGTGTAATCCAGAACTCTTCGTTACCTCCTTTCGCCTCTGGCGTCTCTGCAGCAGTAGACATGAAATAATCCGGCTGCGATATTCTTTCCCCTTGCCTGTCAAGCAACAGCGAATAGGTGCGGAGCTGTCTTATCATCCAGCTTCTGCTTCTTCCACAATGATCGCTTTTTATCCAGTTGGAAAACGACTGGAAAGCACGCGAGTCATAATCCGGCAGCGAGGTCGTTTCGCCGTCCTTGATGATTATCGTCTTTGTAATAGTATTGATGTCATCTTGGTTAATCGGAGATAACACCCCTATGGCTTGGTGCAATCCTATAGCACGCTGCTCCTCTTGCCTCTGCAGGAATAGGTAATTGGCTCCAGCTTCTCTTTCGAATTCCGTAAATTTCGCAATGAATATCGAGAAATAATAATACGCTTTCTTTATGCCCTCATCGTCTTTGGAAACCGCTGCAAGATCAATAGCCCGATGGGCTTCAAATCCAAACTTGCTTAGTGGAATATAGTACTTGTTAGCCAGCGAATGAAGAGTCTGTAGCAACCAGGTCCTGTGTTGAATTTTTTGCTGCGATTCAAAATCCTTCTTGGAGAACTGCCTCTGCAAGATGAACGCAATGAAACCTCCAAGTGGGGCCAGAACCAGAACCGAAATAAGCGGTGAAGTCTGGAAGCTGTTCAGAGCACCCCCAAGAGCGTCTTTTGGAGTTCCTACAGTGATAACCTGAATCTCACAAAGCTGAACCTTCTTGCTGCTCTCTTCAGCGAGCGCATAACCCAGGACGAGATCAACATAATGGTAGCCTTCGTTGTCAAATCTTGCCAAGACACTCTGGCTGACCCTTGAATCAGGGGGAATCACAAGAGGGAAGCGATTTCCTTCCAGCGGCAATAGTCCATCCTTTTCATTTCCGTCGATCGCAAACGTTGAGTTTAAAATGAGCATTTCCTGATCCGAACCATTCTCTATGGTCGCGCTCACTTTGCCGCGCTCGCCGACGTATAATTTTTCAGGGCACTGCATATTGGTTATCTCCGGCGAGCTCTGTGAGTATGCATATGGCATCAACGCTAGTGCAACCAGAACTGGCAATGAAAGTACGATGATGCGCAGGGCCGCCAAGTTTACCTTTATTATGTACCCTGATATTTTACTATTACATGAATAGAGCGCCTTTCTTGTGGAAACACCTGCGCAGGTCAGCAGAGCCCAAAGATAGCACGGGCGGTTCAGAGCGTCCTCTTACTGGAAGTGCCAACGAAGAGAACAGAAAAGATCTTGTATTTCTCGAGTAGCATCAGGCTTAATTATAGGTCGGATCAAGAAGCATCGTGGCACATCCCTTACTCTGGCTCCATCTTGAAAAATTGAAGAAACAGAGGCAACTGACAGGTGGCGCGGAGCGCCCGGTAACCGAAAGCTCCAACGAAGAGTCACAACATCGCCTAGTTATATCCTACCGGAAATAGACAAGTTATTAACAACGCCATGCTGTACCGTTTCTATGAAACGACCTTTCCTTTGGGCGCACCTTGGATCCATCCCGTCAGATAGGAAAATTACCGGTGGTGAGGAAGGAGTGACCAAGAGCGCCAATGAAGAGAATAACCATCGCGTCGTAGACATTTGCAGAGATGCCAATTGAAAGACCTGATTCTGCTCCTCGGAAGGCGGGAAGACCCTCACATAAGAGGAATCGCGAAGGAACTGCAGCGTATGAAAGAGAAGTTCGTGCTTATCGACAGATTTTCAAGAAACGACTCGTTTATTGTCAAATTTGACGGCAGTTCATCGTCCCTGATCAAGATGGGCAGACATGTCATAAAGACCGACGAAATAAAGAGCGTTTGGAACTACTCTGCTCTTCAGATCAATGTGGGGAAATCAATCGTTAAGCAGGCAAGGGACTTTGTGCTTGCTGAATGGACAGAGGGGATCGCGTCTCTCTGGAGAACTATACCCGCCAAATGGGTAAATGACCCGTTGGCAACAGAGAACGCGGCAAACAGGCTGGGCCAATTGCAGCTCGCTGCCAAACTCGGCTTGAATGTTCCTAAGACTTTGGTCACGAATGATCCAAAGTCGTTCCAGGACTTTTATGCCGAGTGCAGAGGCAGCATGATCGCAAAGACCCTACACAGCTCGGTAGGCGTACCAGAAGGAAAAATGATCTTTACCACAAGGATGACTGAACGTGATCTAAAACGCGCTGAGGACTTGCGACATGCGCCTTGCATGTTTCAAGAATATGTTCCAAAGACGACAGAATTTCGAGTGACCATAGTCGGAGAAAATCTGCATGTGGCAGAAATCTTCTCGCAGAGGAGCCGAAAGACCAGAGATGACTGGCGCAGGTACGATAATTTCAAGAAGACACCATATGTCCAGTCTCAACTGCCTAACGAAGTATCGAAAAAGCTATTGAAGTTAATGAGGGAGATGAAGCTCGAATATGGTGCGGCCGATCTGATCAAAACACCAAGCGATGATTTTGTGTTTCTGGAGGTAAATCCTAACGGACGCTGGTGGTGGGTCCAAGAACTGACAGGCATGGATATCACGAAAAGCATTGCGAAGCACCTCTCGCAGAGATAATCGACATCATCAACACTCGATAATCTCTTATCAGATATTCGTTCTGCCAGCATTAAAGCGCATTTTCTCAACCAAGGCGGTAACGTCATGCACCTGCGTGCATAAGATATGCTGTCTTCACTTCAATTCACCAAGCTCCTTGAGCTTCCTCTCCAGCAGCTCCTGTATCGCTGAGTACACGTCCTTTATGCCGTTCTTCTTCCTGAAGCACTCCACGGCCGCCCATATCCTCAGTTCGAGAGAGAGACTGATCGTCCTGATTTGATGTCATCTGCTCCACTTCATTCGTTTCCCCACGTCCAAGAATAAGGGGTGCCTTGCGGAACCTTCCTGCCGCTACCAGGCGTCCACACTTGCCATGTCCAGTTGTAGGGCGTACCGCTCTTGATCAAGACTGGACCGCTGACCGAACCCCAGCTCCATCCAGACGGCCCTCCGCCCGAGGTCGTGTAACTGCTGCTTCCAAGGAATGCCTCGCTGCCCAAGATGGCAGACGGGTGGTTCTGCACGACCTTCCTGACCCTTATGTTGTCTGCCCATATCTCCTTGTTCCAATCAGCCGTCCAAGCATCTGATGTGAAGATGAATACGTTTACTTTTGTCAGCCCGACTGTGTTGGTGTTTTCAAACGGGCCATGCGAATTCCACCCAGTATCCAATGTCCCACCCGCAGACAGTGTGCTGCTGAAAACTTCGTTGGATACTGTTATGCCACCATAAGGGTATAGTCGTAGGAAGAGGTTTGCTGGGTCTACATGGCCTGCCTTCGATCTTCCGTCAAGCTGTATCGAAATGTTGACGTTGCCCGGTATGTCTATCGACTTGTTGAAGCCCACAAAACAGTCGTAATGACTGCTCAGAGCCTCAGGCCCCTTATGTATGCTGGGCGACGGGTTTCCCGATCCAGTATCTATGTTTGTATCCGGATACGCATTGGCACCGCCGTCGCAGTTTGCACTGTGTGCCAGTTCGTAGTCCGTCCATCCATTGAGACCTCCTTCGAATGTCTCGTATATGTCGAAAGTATTGTTGATGCTGCTGGCGTTGGTGGAGGCGTTCGGTTTTCCATAGAAGACATAGATGTCCTTCCCGCCGTTGGGTATCGACGGCACCTTAGTCCATATCGTCGTCGATCCAGTGTTGCACCCGCTCTCCAACCAGTAGCTCAGCGGGGTCCCCATGTCGGAATCGGTAACGTTGATGTCAGCGCAGTCAGACCTCATCTTTCCCGCAGATATGAGAGCCGCCGTATTCATGGTGAAGTTCACCTGGTAGTCAGTCAAAACCGACCCACTGTACGAAAGCGTAATGTTCCTTCGATATTGGTAGCCAGCAGGCGGCTGCGGTATGTAATACGTCACCTCCAGCGTTGGGTCTGGTGTTCCCGGACTTTCCTCCTCTTCTATTCTGATCTGTCGGTTGACTCCGGAACGGCTCTCGTCGATCACCTTAAAGCCGACACCAAACCAGTTGCTCCCCAACTGATTCTGGAGATCGGCTATAGCCGACGCTTCCAAATACAGAGCTTTGTTATCTCCAGAGAGATATGCTATACTTCTCGATAGTGCTAACCAGTTCGTTTACGGTGTGAGTCATGATATGCTCTCGCAGGTGCGATTCTCGTTGCTTCCAGCCGCAGACAAGGCAGCGTGGTGCATCCCACGCCTGGTATTCGCGTTCTTTTCTTGATATGTCAGTTAGTGCATCAGTCATTTCTCCTTAGATGTGTTTGGTATAATACAGTCTTGGATCATGAAAGCATACCAGCAGTTTTTGCATTCAGTCCTGAATCCCCAAGATGTACGCTCTAGTGGCAAATCAAGCCCACATCTAGGACAGATTAGTTTGGTCGGCTCTTTATCGTCTCTCATTTCATCCGGAATCATTTACTTGATAGTCGGTCTCTGCCTCGTAAACATCTTTGTACCACATCAGACCGCATTCGCAAATTTCTTTCTTGCATTCAGGACACCGGTCTAGCAATTTTCAGATTTTCAGAATTCCGTTGCTGTCAAGGTCCAGGCGTGAACATGTATAGGCTGCAATACAATTTCTACACTGGACCAAGAATTTGCCGTCTAAGCCGAATTTTCCACCCCAATGCCAATCATGAGGTTTTCCGTCTTTGCAGCGGCCTCTATTGACCATTTGCTGAGTTTTGATTGAGATAGCAGACGATGCTTTGTGGTTCCTTATCGTAGCACTCGTAGCAAACAAGGCGATTGTCTTCAGTCCATATCTGGGCCACGTTCCCACATCTATTCCAGCAGTAGAAGGGTTCCAACGCTATGTGTTATTGTGTCGTGATTGCCTCGATTATTTCAAAGGCGTGAACGCCACGTGTACAGAGCGACAATGCTGCGATATCCCTGAGTTTTCCTCCAACCGGTTTTCTAGGCAGCATGAAGTATTGTTCAACGGATAGATATGACCGCAGATGAACTAATGGCGCTACGCCACATTCAGGAGTTTCAGCTATCAATTTAGTCCTTATTATCTGATCAATGTTGCTCCTAGGTCCTCAAGTGTGGTCTGTTGAATCTTGCTTAAGGACCTCTTGGCAAATGCCACTATCAGGCTTGGAAAAGTGGAGCTATTGCGCTTTTCTCCAAATAGCCACAACCATTCGGACGCCACAGAACTGTCGATGAAAGGTATCCTCTTGCGCACAAAACAGATCGCCCTTGCCCTCGGCCAAATCAGATCCTGGTATAACTGCGTGTCAGTCCTCGAAGGTATCAAGCACAAGTTAATCGTATTTTGCTTGTAGGCCTGCGCTAGGGCCTGTTCGATGAATGGCCGCTGATACCTGTATGGCGGATTTACGAAAGCATTGTAAAGCCAGTCCTGTTTCAGCCCGTCCTGTGCTTCGGTTATGAAATACTTTGTACCTAAGGGGTTGTCATCACTGGTGCAAGGATCCAATAGGATCTCAAATGGCCCCTTCAGTTTCCCGAACAGGTCAGGCGGCGTCTGCCAATCCTGCTTTATGGTAGTAAGTAGTGCCCTTGGGAAGCTGTGCTCTTGTTGCTGCTCCCGATACTGGATTGTCTGCAAGTCAGTAGGCATGTTCCTCTTGCTTTTGCAGCTGTCTACTTTGGAAATTCCTTGATCTCTTTGCCGTTGATGATACAGCCGCCGGCATTGTCGCCACCAAGGCCTCCTATTTGCTTAAAGAACACTGCGACGCCATACTTTTTGCAATTGCTGATGATGTTCTCTGCCCATACAGGGTTCATTGGTCGTGGATCTTTGTAGTCGCTCTCTCCACCGATGATGGCCCACTTGATGCCCGTAAGGTCTATCATTCCGACTGAATCAAAGAGGCCGGCATAGCGCTGCGATATTGCGTCATGAGGATTGTCCTCAACTAGGGCCCGGTAAGTGCCGTCAAAGTCCATTAGATCTTCTAGCAACGGCTCAAAGCTGATGAACGGGATAAAGTCTGGCGATATCTTGGCCAGATTTTTCAAATGGTTAATGTAATACGTTGACGCCTTGTTGCCAACGCTGACTCCGAGCCACTTGTTACTGCCGATGGTCCTGCCTGTGAGCTGCATGTAGCGCCTCCAGTACTTCTCCATACGTTCAGCCCTCTTGGTCAGTAGCTGCCACTGGTGGACCTTACCTTCTGATTTCATCTTGTAATGATCCACGCGCTCGAGCACTGCGACTAGCTTGTCGACCATTGCATCAGGTACGGCCTCGTGGAGATAGTCTCCCATGTTTTCGATGAACACTCTGCCGGTGCTCCACTTCATCAAGTCGCGTTGTGCATTTTCAAACGACAGGTACTTGATGTGGCCAAAGTTAAGGAATCTCCCGTTACCGCGCTTCAGGTAGCACTTGCGACATACCCCGTTATCGACTTCCTTTCTGCGGGTGATCGGGTCGACCTCAAAGACTTCGCTGCACCCTAGCCAAAAGTTGCGGTCGTGATCAGTCCATGAAATCGTGGTGTCACGTCCCAACTTAATTTTTGATGACTAACAGGGGCTTCAGCTTGTGACCGTACGTCTCGGTCTCCCTGTGGCAAGCAAGGCAACACGTCCTTCCATTGTTTACGTCCCATAGTTCCATACATGTCCTAGCATCTTCTACGGTCTTGATGTTGTTCTGTAGGAGAATCAGGGCGAAAGGTTTGATGTGATCTGCCTGCAGATCCCTTGTTCTTGTATTGCAACCTGTACACGTGTAGTTATCACGTTCAAAGACTGCTCGACGCCATTTTTCATATTCTGGCAGATGCCTGATTAGTTTGCGGAGGTCACTGACGCCACCTTTCCATGATGGGTTCTTGGAACCTTTCTTGCTTTCAATCAAGCTCCTACGACCAGCTTCTGTTATCGGTAGAGGTTTGCCCTTACGAATTGCTGACATGCGCTCACGATGTTCAGGATTGGACCACAACTTTAGCAATTGCTCTCGTAATCTTGTCTTATGCTTCCCTTTTGATGTCATACTGACACGCAGCTTCTCTTCTTCAGTATGCTTCCTGCCTAGTTTGACATCCATGCAACGTCTTTGGAAAATGCCCCTCATTTTATCGCGCTTGGCGCACATATGGCAAGTTGGATTTAGTGCGATATCTAGCTCCCAGTTGCCTTTGGGATCCGTCGAACCACAGGTATGGCAAAAGTAGAGTACGCCGCTGACTGTCAGCATATACTATTGCTCAAATATCGATTCAAGTTCCTAATTAACCCCATGCCTTTGCTTCCTGTTCCTGCAATAGATGTAGAGCAAGACCACGGCTGCCGTCATGAACGTCCCACCGAACCAGCCTAGAATCATGCCCCAGCTAAAGTCGTCAATCATTGCTTCCTTTTTTTCCTTCTGCTGCCGCTCCTCCTCTTCCTTCTTTGAATAATGCTTCCTCGGCTTCCTCTTTGTTCAGCCTGAACTCCCACGCCCTGGAGCTTGGATTCTTGCGCTGCTCTAGTAGGTGATACGGCGATTTGGCAAAGGCTTCAGCTGCGGCGCGTACCTTGGCTTCATCATCCTCACCGCCAGCATTCATGATAGACTTGGCAATGTTGGGAACGGTGCGCCAGCCATCCAATTCACCTGCCTTCATCATCTTGCAAAGCATGCCCTCTATAGAGTCCTCAGCAAATTTCACGGGTTCGCGTATCCGCTCGATGGTGATGCTTGAGCGGCGTTCAACTATTGCAATATCTTGTACGCCGACGTCGCCATTACCATCTTGCTTTGCAGGCGGTGTTTGCGGTCCGCAAGCAGCAAGCTGGCCCATGATGTGCTCCTTTATTCTGGGCAGTACAAACTCCAAGAGCGCTTTTTCGAGGTTGCTAGATGTTTCTAGCTCTTCTTTGAGCCTGTTGATCTCGTCTGTTTGCTCTTGGATCAGAATTGCCTGTTCCTCTCTGGTCTGTTCGAGCTCTTGTATGCGCTTTCCCAATACAGCAAGTCTCTCTTCCAATCGTGCTTTTTCCTCTAGCAAAACTTCGGCCTTTTGCTTGTACATGTCACCATGTGCATCGAAATCTTGGCTCTTGTTCTTATCATCCTCAAGCTGCAGTGTTAGAGTCTTGCCGTTGCTATTCTTGTGTACCGACGTGATGTGGCGAATTGCTTCTCCGCTTTTTATCAGGAAGCCATTAGCGTCAACATCAGGAACCCTTATCTTGTCCGTGGACTCGGGTGTGACGGCGACAAACTCTTGCACTCCAAGGCGCCTTATTTCCTTCACAGAAAGGCGCTCGTATGTCTGCACAGAATGCGCGTCCTTGGCCTCGTTTGGCTCCATTTCTCTGCCGATAACCCAGTACCATAGATTCTTCATGTTCTTCTTGTCAAAGCCCGTCAGTGTCTGACCAGAGTACCAGCCAAACAGACCCTTTGACCTGCCCTGTGCGTCAAGCGACATCAGCGCGCTCTTGGCAGGGTTGTACAGGTTCTGGTTGCAAAAGTTCGGCGCTTCGTCCACCAGGATGATCAGATCCTTCTCCTGCCGCAGTATCTGGTTGACTACTGACTTTAACACCAGTCCTTGCAGCGCGACGTTTGAAAGGACGCGGGTCTCCATCCTGGCAATTGGCCGGGGTATCTCGAGCTTTTTGCTGAACTCGTGCTCACCTAGCATCTTCATGAGCCTGAGATAGTCGCGCC
>DASVCY010000229.1:0-3149 GCA_036381375.1 Nitrososphaera sp.
GTTCCGTGAGCTACATCCCGGCCTCTATTATGCAGATGTCCAACTTCCAAGTGAGGATACTTACGTCGTACACGTGACGGCATTTTACAGAGGATTCCTGTCACACGATACCCGGCTCATAGCAGCAAGTGCAAGCAGCATAGGAACGATACAGGATTCTGTAGACCTGCTAAGCACAGAACTTGACTCTACTAATCAGGAGCTGGCGCGCTTGCACCAAGGACTTGACGAAACCCGGGCCGCACTCAACGACACAAAATCAACTATTACAAAGTCGGTAGATAACGCTCAGTCATCTATAAGGAAAGAAATAGATACGGTGCGGCAGGCTTCAGGTCAGATAAATGCCGTTATCCTGCCTGTGCTTGCGCTTATCTCAGTGATCATTGCTCTCCAGATCTCGCTATTCGCCCGCATCCGTGCTTCTTACAGGTAGCATCCCGTTCCGGCCCAATATCCAGTCTATGAGGCTACCTCAGGAATATTTGCTGCTTACCGACCGTGGCTCTTCCTGCGCAATCTCGGTTTCCACTTCTGCAAGAGGAGGGTCTGTCTTGTAGTTCAGTATCGCAGAGTTCATGTACACCTGCGTCTGGGCGTGGTACGAGTGCCGTCGTCCACTGTGTACATATGCCTGCTAACATAGATTCGCACAACTTCTGCGTCCCGGAACCTCTCGGGAATGTCGATTGCAAAGTAGACTTCATTCACCCTACCTGCAATGACCCAGCTGCTGACCATGCTGGTATTTGAAAGGAAGTGGACTTGGACAACCTGCTCGCCGTCATACATATCAAGCCTGGTTCCGTTTGAATCTGCGATGTATCCTTCAAGCCTGTCGAAAGTTTGTTCTGTATCACTATCTGTGGCGCAATGAGTCCTAGGTTCTGCGGCGTTCAGAATCCCACAACCACTTGTCAACCTTGTATTTCCAGTGTTCTTCAGACGATAACAAGACAGCGGCCTATGCGAAGCTGATTGTACCTGCTATTGCCGATCCGGACAGCATGGCAATGACTACCATCGCTATGATCAGGCGATCTTTCGTATCACAATAAGGCGAGTCCCCGGCAGTTTAACCTATTATGCTCAGAATCTTACAATGCTGTCCCACGAAGAATTAAAGAACACAAAAGGCAAGAAGGGTTGCTCCAGTTTTATCTAGTCGTGCCTAGATTTAAAATCCAAGTCCTCGCATATCAGCCCGTTCAACATAACCCCGGTGAGCGTTGGGGCGCTTCTTGGAGGGAGATCACAGTTCGCAAAGAGGCACTAGCTGAAGGCGGCAGACCTATTACCGCCTACCAAATTGCTGTGGATAAAGGGCTGGATCCTACCTCGACATACCGTTATCTATCTTAATCCCTAAAGTTCAAAGTTGTCGAGTCTGAATGGAGCTGCGGTCAAACATTCTAGACGCTACCGACAATACCTATCTTGATGATAGGGCTAACGAAAACACTATAGCAGATATTTTGGCTGAAGCCAGAAAATACACTTCGACAATCTAGATCGCAGGGTAGAAGAACCCTAAAGATTAAAAGTGGCTTGATCCGTTCCTTTTGTCTGTATATAAGAAAAGAGGAGAAAGAGGTAGGCAAGTGAGATACCATGGTTAACAGTAATGAACTTTTAGAGCTGGTGAAAAGAGCGCGAGAGGCCAAGACCGAGCGCAAGTTCACCCAGTCTGCAGAATTGACACTTGTTCTCAGGGATATCGACGTAAAGAAGGGCTTTAGCCTCAACGAAGTGGTGACCCTTCCCCACAAGTCGAGCAAGATTCCAAGGGTCTGTGTAGTGGGCACTGGCGACTTGGGCACCAGAGCCCGGAAGGCCGGCATCGACACCGTCATGGAGCCGACAGAGCTCGATAGATTGGGCACCAACAAGCGCGAAGCCCGCAAGGTGGTCAGGGCACACGACTTTTTCCTGGCAGACACTGCACAGATGGCATCGGTGGGTAGGTCGCTTGGCCAGTTCCTAGGACCAAAGGGCAAGATGCCAACCCCGCTTCCGTACGGAGCGCCGGTGGAAAGCATTGCAGAACGTTTCAAGAACTCTATAAGGGTCAGGGTGAAGAACCAGCTTAACGTCTCCGCCAAGATAGGGGACGAAAAGATGGATGACAATCAGCTAGCTGAAAACGCAAGCGCCATCGTTGCTGCGATTGAGAAAAAGCTGCCACAGGGCGACAAGAACATCCGTAACGCTATGGTCAAGTTTACAATGGGCAAGGCGGCAAAGCTGGGCTCACTGAAGGAAAAGGAGGAGAAGAGTGAGTAAGATATGTCACAGCAGATGGCGCAGTACACCCGCAAGCACTACCCGAAGAAGAAGCGACTGATGTATCAGGAGCTTCAAGAGCTTCCAACAAAGTACAACGTGATTGCATTATCAAACATGACCAAGGTTCGCGCAACCCAGCTGATGGCGATCCGCAAAAAGTTCCGCGACGACATCAAGATCAGGATAATCAAAAACAAGGTAGCGATAAGGGCCTTTGAGAAGGTTCAGAATGTTGCAGGCCTTGACCAGCTGAAGAACCAGCTGGAAGGCCAGTGCGCGCTCATGTTTACCAACATCAGCCCATTCAAGCTCAACCTCATATTCGCGCAGAACAAGGTGTTTCTGCCAGCCAAGGGAGGCGACATTGCCACCAAAGAGATCGTGGTGCCGGCAGGCAACACCGGCATAACACCCGGCCCAGTTCTGTCAGAATTCAAGGTCGCCAATGTTCCTACAAAGATAGATCAGGGAACCATCTGGGTATCAAAGGACACTGTAGTGGCCAAGCCCGGTGACGTCATTTCGATGCAGCTGGCATCGCTCTTGAGCAAGCTCAATGTCAAGCCGATCGAGGCCGGCATTGCAGTCAACTTTGCAATAGCAGAAGGGCTTCTCTTCAAGGAAGAGGACTTGAAGATCGACCTCGAAGAGTACAAGACAGAGCTTGTCAGATCGTTCCAGGAAGCCCTTGCACTGGCAACAGAGGTGGGCTATGTCACTCCAGAGACTATCAAGCCGATGCTGGCCAAGGCACAACAGCAGGCAAGGTCGGTCGCTGCAGAGGCTGGATACGTAACTCCAGAAACCGCGGACTTTGTGCTGCCAAGAGCCAACGCAAAGGCACAGGCTGTGGCAGCCAAGGC
>DASVCY010000230.1:0-2378 GCA_036381375.1 Nitrososphaera sp.
AATTGAGAAGCGGCACCCAACCTCAGTGCATCCTCACGCAGCCTCTCGAACTCTTCCCCTGTCGCACCCGCGATAGCGGCAACAGTATCCATCTGCTTTTCGAAGTCTGCAATACGCCGTACGGAATCGACTATAACAGTACCTATCTGGAAAGCCCCGAAAGCAACACCCAGAGATCCTAATGATCTTTGTATTGTTGCAATTCGTTTTTCAAAATTGGATATGGAGGCAGTCTGCGCGTTGACTGTTGCGCCAAACTTATTCAACTGCTGATTCAGTGCATTAAGAGCAACGCCAAATTGCTTTGTGTTGGCATCTATGCGAACTGATAGTCTGGCTAATATATCATTTGCCATCGGGCGACCTCCATTTAGAGCCAAGTATCTGCTTGGCTTCCTTCATCGTTAGCTTCCTCTCCGACACGTTCACGGGCAGCGGCTCGAAATCTTTTGCCTTCCATGGCTGGCGATCTTGTCTTGGTGCCGTACAGTTGGCAATGTGCGCCATGATTGTCCTGATCTCCGCACCCCTTTCTTCCTTGTGGTGTATGTATCCTTTCAGATACAGGTTCCACTCATACCATGTAAGCTTCCAAAACTTCTCATGGTCCATGTTCAGTCGAGTTACAGCGAACTCGAAATGGTCGTAGATGTTGAATATCAGCCCTGGTTCTCCAGGGCTTTCGGGTTTTTTTCAAGCACCTTCAACCCCTCTGTGATCATGTTAACCGCCTCGTTGATTCCCATCTCATCCACCCAACACGTCACATCCACCCTGTCAAAGTCCACATCTTTCTTGTTCACCTTGCACCATGCGATTGCTGCCTGGTGAAGGATCTCTGTCGTGGTGTTGAACATCTTCTCAGACATGGCGTCTTTGAAGTTTGAAAGGCGCAAGCCCTTTTCTTCGAGCTGTTCAAACATGGCTGTACCAAAGTGGAAGTTGACGACCTTGCCGCCAATCTCCCTTGAGACAATTCCTTTCATCAGGTTTCGGTAGCTATGCTGAGTCCACCGTCGCCTTCGAACGTCAGGTCGTAAGTTGATCCTGCGTTGAGCGGACCGGCGACACTGAATGAGTTTAGGCGCGCGTACCCGTAGAAGTACGATTTGCCACTTTCGGGGGCCCCGGCCGCGTCAGTGATCGCCATCTTAATACCTACCCGCGTACCGTTCTTATGAGAGGCGTAAAGTGCCTGCGGCCCGAGCGTAGACGCAAAGTCCCACAGCCCTGATGCGGTGATCGTCCACGACTGTGATCCTGAAATTACCTGACGGTCGCCGTCATTGTCCTTGCAGGTTACGTCAATCGTTTCCTTTGTCGATTGTAGCTGACAATTCGTTGTGCATCCTATCGCTACGTTGTCAATGAAGACAAGGAGTCTGTTACCATTAATGATTGCCATTGCTTGAGAATTTAAATTTCATTTTCTTTTTTGGCGGGTAAGGACCCGTATACTTCAAGGCTTTACCCTCTTTTATTAATCGTTTCGCTGGCCCGTCGCTGTAGTTAAGCACAGTGCCCACGTAATATTTTGCATGCGGCGTGGTGAGGCTTTTAAGTAGAATGATCCTCATTGACTACCGCGTTAAAGCTGCTCACCTTCACATAGCATCCTCTGTCCACATCGTAATCACCGTCCTGCGTGTTCTGATGGGTAATCAGTTGAAAGACTACCCCGTTATGCGTTCCTGACTGGCGATCGAGCGCGTCCCGTACTGCTGAATCCAAATCCTCACAGTCCTCGAAATTTTTATGGTACGAGGCGACAAGGAATGAAGCTTCATAAGTTGTCGGCCTTCCGGTCATGCACTGCATCGGCACGTATGATGTCTGCCTGACGACAGAGTAAGGAGGTTCTTCCGGCTGCGCGCACACAACAGGGTAGGCTTTGTACTTTGCCGCTGCCTTGTTCTTGCCGGCCTCGTTCTGGAAGTTGACGTTGCTTTTAAGTATGTGCGTGATGCCTTTAACCATATTGCTTTATTGTGCGTCTCATAAACCTGTAGATCACTCTGCCGGTAGCCAGCCGGATACCTTCCTCAACCTGTTTGTTTGTCCTGTTCCATGAAGGCTCCACAAACGGCTTTCTTTTCATAACTCCTCTGTTCGCTCCTTTTTTCGTCGCTCTTTTCACAGTTCCGAATTCAGACAAGTGCGCCACATGCCCTCCGTATCTTCTTCCCCTGCGCGGTCCAGAAATCACCGTTCCAACTACATCGACCCTCTTTCTTGCTGGCTTTATCGTTCCGATGGACTTTGCCGTCCTGCCTGAATCAAGCGGAGCGGCGAAGTATGCAGCAGTCACAAAAGGCTTTAAGGCTTCGGCGTGTATCTGCTGTAGGATCGGGTGCGTGAGCTGGTGAGGTAGCTGCTTT
>DASVCY010000231.1:0-8325 GCA_036381375.1 Nitrososphaera sp.
TAAGGGAATCCAAAAAGTAGAGGACCCTACCTTCTATTGGCTGGTCAAATTTGTTCCATCCGCTGCTGCGTCTTGCTGTTCCGGCAACACCACCAGCTGACCCGTCATTTGCGGCAAGTCATGCTTTGAGTAGTACTGAAATATGCCCTCTTCGTCAGCCGTGAGGGTTATTACTTGGTTTTCGCCTCCTGCCAAGTCAACATCGATGTTGTACGGCGCGCCAATGGTGAATGAATGCCTCTGTTCCGGAGCGTCATCAATGTCTTGTTCGCCCAGATTGAAGAAGTGTATGGTCACGCTGTCCCCCCTATTCACCACTATAGTCTGGAGGGAAAAGATCTCGATGTCGTCAGCATTGTCCAGATCGTCATCCACCTCATCATCAGATATGTAGAATGTCTTGTTCGTCGACAATGCCGGCCCTACCGTTGTGTTAGTTGCGCTTGTCTCTGTAGTCGTTGCGTTTGCAGCAGTTGACGGCATTGTTGACGGGGTCGAATCGTCGCCATTACCGTAATCACCGCCGCCAGTGTCGCTCGAAATAGTTGCGGTAGCAAGTTGCGGTCCGCCCGGGATCCGGCTCAGTGTGACTGACAAGGCTCCAGTCCCTGCCACAAACGCAGTAGTGGCCAACACAATGCCAATGATGGCAATAGCAAATATTCTTGTTGTTTCCAACTAAATCGCCAATCGTGTTCTGAATACAAGGTAATTACGCGTATTACCTTCTTGTTACAGGTTCATGTATCATAATACCGTACTCTAGTTCTGCAGCGTCTTCGAATTATGCACCGCCCAAGATATAGAGGACACCCGTCGGCAAGAATCTAAAGGATATCATCCTCGTCATGCCAGGACTGCGTTTGGAAGCAACTCAGCGGATCGCGCTGGCAGCCACGCTTGCCCATTCAAACTGATGGTGGCTGCCGTGATCTTCCCTCACCGCCCAAAAGTCATACCAGCCGGACTTTCTGTCCCCAGCATCGTTCAGCTCGGTGCTGCCGGTAACCCCGACGTATGAATTGGCGGTCTGGACAAAGCTGTCCCGGAGGGAGCCTGACTCGTGTCTGTCCAGCGCAAGTGCCGCCACCCACAGCGCGTCATAGGTCGCTTCCGCGTACGACCTCGGCTCTCTGCCTATTTCCTCTGTGATCCTTTTTTCCAAGTCTTTGAAGTCTTCCGTGTCCTCAACCCCGTAGATCGGGTTCAAGAAGTTAGTTCTTATCGCAAATTCTGCTGCGTCGTTGTTTCTCACTACGCCCCCAACCTGGGCAGAGCCGTCGCTCCCGTACCACCTCACTGCCCTTAGCTCCGGGTGCCTGTCGGCCTGAATCAAAATCGGCACTATCTCGTCAAAGGCGACTATGTATACGCCGACTCTCTCGCCGCCGTATTGCGCGCTCGCCTCTCCAACCTTCTCTGAAAGTGACCTCAGGTGTTGCTCCCAGACGATAAAGTTGATCCTGTGGAGGCTTGACGAAAAGTCGCCCACCAGGGGCTCGTATCGCACGCCATCAACCACCGTGCCTCCGAGCCTCCTGAAATTCTCTGCCAGCAGCTGGTGAAGGTTGTTGCCAAAGACATCTGCCCTCCACATCGGCACGACTACGCGCACTCCGTCGTCCCACATTTGCCTTGCAAGCACTCTTGCCTGTTGTGTGTCGTCAGGCACAAGCCTGATCACGTTGTCGTTTGGTATTGCAAGCTCTGGCGCCGTGCTCCCTATGCTGACCACCAGCACGTCGTTGTCGTCCGCGTATTGCCTTATCGCAGCGACTTCGGCACTTGTGACAGGGCCTATTACTAGTCTAATGCCGTCAGACGCCATTGCCTGCAGCTTTTCAAGCGCGACTCCGGGGTCTGTCCTTGTATCCTCTATCACCAGCGCAATCCTCCGGTCCGATCCTGACGCGGCCAGCTCTTCGTTCACGTCTTCGACAGCTATCTTGAGCGCCGCCTCGGCCTCTTCGCCGAAGGATGACAGCGTGCCGGTAAGCGGAAGGAGCGCGCCGATGGTAAGGGTGTTTCTGAGCTGGGCGTCAGCGGGCGTTATGTACAGGGCGGACCCTGTAGCCACCGAGCTTGCAAAGCCGTAGCTGATGATACCTCCGACCAGCACGACTGCCACCGTACCCTGGAGGTAGCGCACATGGCCAGGGTTCTTCCGTGGAAAGGGTGCCGCCGGCACTTTTTCGTGCGCGTGTCCCTTGTATACAGTCAGGAACTTGTTGAACCACAAAAGCCCGCCGGCGAGTATGATGTATTCTGCGCCAAAGAGTAGGGATGCCACCCACACCTGCTCGTACAGCCCAGAAATAATGATGAACGCAAACCAGCTATCAGTCACGACGATGCAAAAGAGCGAAAGCGACTTGAATGTCCAGGGTATCGACCACGGCTTTTCCTTCCACAAACCTACTAGAATCGCCAGAGCCGGGGTGAGAAGGACCGCGTTCATAATTGGATATGCTATTATGACTGAAAACATCGCGATCCCCTCATATGTCGAAAAGTCCGACAGGCCTGCTGTGAGGATTATCAGATACACAAGGAACGCTGCGTTTCCTCCGATGGCTGCTGCTAGGACGCGCCTGTCGAACTTGCTCTTGAATTCCCTGTAGGTGGCAAAGAGGTTGTGTGCGAAGAACGGATAGCCTGCGAGCCACAGCACATCGGAGAGCGACGGGATCGGGGCGGCCACGTGGAAAACGAGTTCGTAGCTTGCCCAGACAACGTCTGCCCAGAACCAGAGAACCAGGCCAGCCGCAAGGCTCAGGTACATCTTGGCATGCGGCCTGTTGTGCCGGAGCTGGCGAAGCGCCAAGATTATTGCAAGCCCCATCGTAATTGTCACAGTAGCGGTGACAATGATCTCGGCATAGACTCCCTTAGTATGGGAGTCTGCAAAAAATATGAACGAATTTGCAACAAGCATAGACACGATGAGCCAGAGCAATAGCGTGCCGGACGTCAGTTGCGTGCGTGCCACAATTGGCGTTTAAATAATGTTCTATAAGAAATTTGCACTTTGGCAGGTCTCCCTGGCCCTCTCAAATATAAGGTTTGAGCCCGACAGTCGTGTCCAGACTGCACACACTGCTAAAAAAGCCTCGCTTCGGTGGCATATAGTGACGTGATTACCTAGAATGCTGACAGTCCTCTACTGAATCTACAGGCATATCCTCCATAAGGAATTCGTCTCCTGTCTATCATGCGAAGCTGGAAACGGTACCATGAAAAGTGCAAAAGAACAACAAGGTACAAAAGATGGCGTGCAAATAGAAAAGCCCGCCAGCAATAGCAGCAAATTGCTATCAGGTGTATCATTTATTGCAAAAACGTCCTTCGCCCCAGATTTCGAATAATCTTGAAGGAGCAGGTTCCATCAGATGAGCAGTGCATTTTGAACAACATCGACAGATCGGCACAGAAATACGAGCCAAGCATGCAAGTGCAAAAATTACGAACAATACAAAGACAAGATCATCCGAAATGCCGCCACCGAGAATGACGACATCAGATGATTGTGGATAAATGTCGATAATGACTCAAAAGGCACATTTCATTTATCCAAGCTGAAAAAACCAGCAAGAAAATCCTAACGAACGGAGAGTATTAAATATTGCAAAAGGAACTCTATTCTCAATACTTGGTCAACAGCGCATCGGATGTTCATCGCCAACGGGACATTGCCAATGAGAAAACCGAAGTTCTATACGGCATGGAAAATGCGGTAGGAAAGGGCGTCGAATTCATGTCTGCTGTAAGACACAAGATGGATTTGTGCTATGACCACAATGCACCCTCCATAGTTGTAGAAGTTGACGCGTACAGGGATGGCTATCTCCGGGTACTAGAGCGTGGAGGTAAGATAAGAGTCATCACCGAGGTTACAAAAGAAAATTTAGATTATTGCAAGAAGATGTTAAAACTCGTCACTGAACTTCGCCACCTTGATAACGTAAAGGGAGGCCTGGCTGTAAGTGAAAATGCATACATGGCTACAGCTGCAAGACTCGAAAAAGGCAAACCACTTACACAGGTCATCTACAGCAATGTCAGAGTACTAGTGGATCAAAACCAGTACCTCTTTGATACGCTTTGGAGCAAGGCAATCCCCGCTCAACAAAGGATAGTCGAAATCGAAAAAGGAATACAGCCCACACATATAGATGTCATTTTTAATCCAAGGGAATCAGTAGAACGTGCTTTCGAAATTATGAGGAATGCAAAGAAGGAGATTATGGTAATTTTTGCTACCCCCCATATCTTTGAACTCTCCATGGGACTTGCTCCTGATATTTATGCTCAAATATTGGAGGGGAACAAAAATGTAAAGATAAGGCTGATAACTCCTAGTGCGGGGGAGGAGACTGGAAAGATTGCAAGCATTGTTTTGGCAGAAAACCCAAGAATACAACTCAGAGTATCTGATAAAGATCTACAAACCAGGATAACTATTTTGATAATAGATAGGAAGGAGGTTATGATTTGGGAAGTTCAAGACGACAATACCGACGACCCATATCAAGCATCGGGCATAGCCACATATTCGAACAGCGAGTCGATTGTATCATCCTATTCCGCAATTTTTGAAAGCCTCTGGAAGCAAACAGAATTGTATGAACAGCTCAAGGATCACGATCGAGCCCAACAGCAATTTATCAATATGGCAGCCCATGAATTAAGGACTCCGATCCAACCAATACTAATGAATGCAAAGGCACTCAAAAAAAGGATGCCAGAAAATGAGCGAATCGATATAATTGCTCGAAGTGCCCAGCGTCTGCAAAGATTGACAGAAAATATTTTGGACGTAGCTAGGATCGAAAGCAAAATTCTCAAACTAAACCCGGAACTTTTCAACCTAAACGATACAATAAGAGATATCGTATCCAATATTATTAATGAGGAAATGCCATCCAAAGATTTTGAAAACAGTAACAACACCGACAATAGTCAAGAAAAGGGTTGCTACTGTTACGCTGTTGAGAACCGTCAAGTGATCTTTGAACCGAAAGACGAGCCAATAATGATCCATGCAGATCCGATAAGAATTTTTCAGGTCATTACCAATCTACTCAAGAATGCATTGACGCATTCCTCGCAAGGAGGTAACATATGGATTTCTGCCGAAGAGGATGGAAATTTAGCAACAGTATCAGTAAGAGATAGCGGTCCCGGCATTCCACAGGATGTGTTTTCTGATCTATTCAGAAAGCCGTCCATAAAATCAGATAAGGGATTTGGTTTGGGATTATACATATCGCGAAGTATAATTGAAGCTCACGGCGGCCGCATTGGAGTGCAAAATAACAAGGACAAAGGAGCGACATTTTGGTTTATCTTGCCGATTGAAACTACATATCCATCGATGTCAGCGGGTAGCGAGCAAAAACAGAACGAGACTAGAGGATAAACCTGCGCGACAAATCGGTCGCAGAAAAAATCAGGCATTATTCCGCTCTTGAAATAGGTCGTCATCATTTCTCAGTTCTAAATTTTCTTTCAGTCGTCTTATGCTATCTAGAAGTTGCTTTATCGTTTCATGTGGAGGGTTTACCGCCTTTAGTGCGTCTGCGTCAACGCCTAGCTTTTTTAACTCGCTGTAAATATTAGCGTCTTCTACTTTATCTATTAACGCTTGCTCATCGAAAGGTTTCTGCATTAACTCTGTGGGAAGATGACGGGTCGATATCTCCAATGTTTCCTTCACATAGGCAGAGGCAAAGATTATCCTCTGGTGTGGATTTATCGCCAGTATTTGTTTGGCGACTTCAAGACCATTCATCTTTGGCATCTTATAATCAAGTATGATTGCATGGAATGGATGATCGTTATTGATATCATATGTCGTTTCGATTCCAATTTGGTCAGAATCCTGATCATGCCTAGTCCTTAGCCATTCATCATGGTACTTTATCAGGCAGTCTTCCCCGTCGCTAGTCAATACCACGCTATGCCCCCTCTCTTCTAGTGCTAATTTGTAAGATCGTGCTATATCGGACTCATCTTCCGCAATGAGAATTTTCATGCCGCGACTCCTACCATTCATTCAACCACATACCATTTCTTGATTGTCGAATTAGCACACGTACTTCTTATATATTGCCAAGGAAGGAGAGCTGTCATAGTTGGAACGACGAGACCCCTTATTTCCCATGACAGCCAGATCTATGAGAAAGTCGTCGCAAGACTTTGAGTGGAACAATAGAGAGCATATCCGCAATTATTCGGTAGTTTTCTGGCAACCGGGACTGCCGCTATACTGCTCTTCTTGTTCCCGCCCATCCATCGCATAAAATTGAATAATTTGCGGATTTTGCAAGCTAAAGCCTGTGGGCATAATGTGTGCACTAGCATTCTTTTCGGAAACTCCATGAATGAAAAATAATGTTGCGATATCAAACCAACTTTTGACCCTACACTGGTACCGCTGAAGAAAATACAGTGGCCATTATCATAGAAAGGCCTCCCATAAGAAGCGTTTCTCTAATCCTCCTATTGGCAGAATCGAGAACGATTTTGGATGTGTTACCGAGCAGTCTTTGCATCTTTTCTTGGAATAGGTTAGGATTAGATATGATTGTGTTCTCATCGATTCTATAAACTGTCTTCATTGTCTGCATAACCAATTTACCACTCCCTTCACCCAATGCATCTTCGATTCCACCTACAATTGCCTCAAGCATGACAGCAGGATCCATTTTTCTAGATTCTTCGCTATCCTCGATACACCCAATAGCACATTGATGAGCATTAATTGTAGACATCAGCTGAGCAAATTGGAATCTGTCCAGTGACTCTTTCAAATAGCAGCAAAGTATACGGACCGATCGTAGTTTCTTTATTGATTCCGAAATTGCTCGCTCATAAGCAATAAGGTTCTCCAAATTATTGGCGTCTGAAAATACCGCAACTCTGCCACAGATAACGGCAATATCCCTGAAATTTCCTTTTTTCTCGACAGTTTGAATTAACGAGATCCATCGCTTTAACATTTTTGCATTGTCGACTTGCTCAGAAGGAGAAGGAGGATACAGCTCTCTTGCATCCGCAATTGTCAATGCCCCGCTTTCGATATGGGATTCTATGTCATCAATGAGCTGCGACTGTTTCATTTTTGAATAGATATGATTAATCAGTTGGATTTTTGAAGCATTCTTGTCGATCCCACCTCCTCCCCGTTCTTCGATCGCATAGATGACTGCACTGCCTCTAGACAGGAGCCTATTTACAGTCTTATAGATGACTGTTATCCCTTTGTCAGCTTGCAATATGTACAGTCCATGAAGGCATTGCACGGCATTATCTCCTATAGTCGTCACGAAGAATCCACATTGTCCTATTAAGGTTTGGTATAAAAAAGCATTTTTCGATGAATTAGTGCGAAAAATTTCCCGCCAATTTGGCGCCCTTAGGGATATCGTGGTGATAAAAGTTATAGTAGCTCTTGACAGATTGGTTCCATCAGAAGAGCGGATCTTCGAGGTCGACATTTAAACAATCATGAGATCCTATTGCTTCGTTGTTTGAATAATATCTTGTCGCGGCCGTCGCCACCCAGCCTGTAGTTTCATCCTGACAAACATGTTGTACAGGGAGCCGCCTTCTTTCAGAAGCATCTCCTTTACAATGTTGCGATAGCTCGCCGCCACTTGCCCTCCAAAAGCAGAAGAAATCTTCTTCATGACAGAGAGAATAGGTACACACGCGTATTCCCATACACACTCTTCTTGCACACGACTTGACTACATCTTCCCTGATCCGCGTTTGCGTGATAGGTGGAAAAATGCACACAATCATGTACTTCCAAGGAATTGGACAATAGTCCAAGATAGTGGTACAGCTCATCTACCTTGCCCTGACTCATATTTTGTAATTCGTCATGCACGTGATGTTGGTGATGCCAAAGCGGAGCATATGGGTGCGCCCCGTTTAGCATAGTGATGCGCTGGCAGAGGGCCAAGCTCGGGACATCTTGGCCAAGAAGTGCCTATGGGAAGATCAGTCGCGGAATAATGCAAAACATGGGCAGATATTTTTCTTGTTGAAAAGGATGGTACGCCAAGATCAAATCAAGCCATCATGATCTTGAGATGGTATTAATCTTGTTGCGGCAGGCGAGCTCATTGCTATTATGATAAGGAACAGAAAATGCGTCGCTCTTGCAGTGGCGACAAACTCGAAAAAGCCTTGGAGATGAACCTAGTTTTTCTATGTTGCCAGCGACAAGACACATCATCACATCATTTTGTGTTGTTCAGGCGAGGTTGTTTTGTTATTACATGTGAACTATAGCACAGGTCCATATAGCTGTGGCCA
>DASVCY010000232.1:0-6572 GCA_036381375.1 Nitrososphaera sp.
TGTCTGCAATCACCAGAGGTTCAATGGGGATAGTCAAGATGCCCCCTGATACAGAGACCGTGTGCCTGTACCTCGGTGGAGCTGCTTCTCACCTTTTTCTCCTGCATTCGCTCTGTCGCTGTATAGGCGACCGTATCACTCAGCGTTGCACAGCACTGAGATCCCCTGAGAAGCCTCGCTTTCAGGTTCACCATCGCAGCCTCGCTGGATGGATATAGTACGAGTATCAGAAGTTCCTAAAATATGTGATGGCGATTCATCCCACGTCTAAACAGTAGATCAAAATTTTGTCATTCTGCAAAAGTTGCCGTTTCTGATTGGATGCATGTACGAACACGTACGCTAATAGTTCTGGCGCTGGGACAACAAATGCCTTGGAAAGGTGGGGGGGGAGGAGAGGTAGTTAAAAGGACGCACCTGCTTCTATCCAATATTTTTCATCCTCTCCAGGTGCATTTCTTGCTATTGTGGTGCGCGTAGCTCGATAGCAGAAAGCCATGGGAGAATCATCATATATCATCAGAAAAATTTTTGATCTACTGTAAAGAACGTGGGCTTTCTCGCCTATATCTATGGTAATAGGACTAGGTATCGATATTATGGGCTGCATTTGTAAAAAAGAAGAATAATAGCTATGTAATGATAAGACATGTGCTACAAAGGCTGGCCGCGGTACTCGTGTGAATTCTTGGTATTTTTTCGTATGTTACTGGTTCTTCAAGTATCTGCAGACAAGGTATGGAAGGAAGCCAATAATCACACAGACGGCGCTCAGCGGTACTTCGATGCATGCAGGTAGCTCTGCCTACGCCATTACGTATCTGGTACTGAACTGAAGAACTTGATGGAGCGGTTTATACAGAATATCAAGGACAGGACAGAATGCTTTGACGACCATTTCCCATGCAGAAAAGTAGATTGCGACAGGCACAGCATGTGTGGAACTGGCTCAAGTTATTCTTTCTATATTTGTGCATCGGAGCGGACATGATGCAGTTCACGACGTTCTTGGCGAGGGATGGTGGTTAACAGGTGGTAGTATGGCTTAACATGACCGAATGATTTGGACAAAAGGTAAAAAGAATCCATATTGCTTTGGATACATGTGGGCTGGCACTCTAGCGTCCTCATAGTCATTCTTGTATTTGGCATCTTATTTTCCATGATGTATGTTTCTGGGCCGATCGCATCAGCTAGGAGGGAAACGGAAATGAAAGAGCTTCAGGCGGCGCCCAGGGTTGATGCGAGTATTTCGAGAATGATAGAACCTGAAAACATTTGCTTCACTGTAGACAAAGAGTTCCTGGACAAATACCCAACTTTTCGCAATGGCATTGGTGAAGCAGACCACTGGGCAGAAATTGACATCCAAACCAACAGTAGTTACGGCAATTACTACTCCGGCGTGGGCCTGTACCTAAACAGGAATGAAGCGCTATCGCTGGTCAGCACCTATCATTCGAACTTTAACCAGACAATTCATAGCCAGAATACCCCGGACGGACGATTTACTCATGAATACAAGAAATTTAGCTGCGGATTCGTTTACGAAGAAAAATACTATCAACTTGAACTCTCATTTGAGACACTAAAGCAGGTGAACAGAGACACGGGCTTTGTACCCGTATATATCACAAAAGACCTGATTGAGAAGCAAGAAGACTCTGTGCAAGATAAAGTCACCTTTGCTCCGTGGAACAATACTCTGGTATTCTTTAACCAGCTGCCTTCGACCATGACTGTTGAATTGAGTAATATGAATGGGGCCGGAGCGGAGCAGGATTTGGAAACATTCACGGTTCTTCCAAGTACGATGATTGACCTGCCACTCGCTGCAGACTGGACCACGCTAGACGATACTACTTACCAGTACAAGGTCAAAGAATATCCTTGGATTCGGGGCCACGTTACTGTCTCAACAATTTACACGTATGGATGTCTGACAACAGAAATAGCAAGGTCGCTTTATGCCCAGAGCAATTTTTCACTAAAATTCCCGTTCTACCTTCCAGAAGGATTCCGCTCTGTGTGCAATGCTGAGAGCACGGATACGTATATGATCCAGATCTACGCGAATCAGAGCGCAACTGATTACTATACAAGCAAGGGCATGATGCATTCAGAGCGCAATCCATATCCTTTCTATCTCTATTCGTCAACGCCGCAAGAGGAAGTCAAGGGCATCTTTCAGGTTCATGCAATGAAGCTTTATGATGGGGACGGCAAGGAGCAAGACGCAAGAAAACAGCTCCTGGAAAGCTATCAGTCCATGCTCAACCAGACTGCCCAGTATCCCTTATCAACTCCCATAAGCAATCCAGAATTCATTGAATCGGACGAAAATGGCGCCACGTCGTATCTGATATACAATCAGGGTAAATTCCTGGCAACTGTAGAAGTGGCAGTGGGTAGCGAGAAGTACACGGTGGTCGGCTCTCTCCCCATGGAGGAGATGATGAATATCGCAAAGAGTCTATCTTAGACAGAACTAGCCAAAGGCTTAAGAATTGACTATGGGTAGATCCAGTATAGATGCCCGATGACATCGATAAAGATGACATTGACGACAAGATTGAATACCACAGAGAAATGGAACATCTTGCTTATCAGGCAAAAGATCTTGCACTGGCAGCGCACCACAGGTGGATGCAAGATATGCTAGTAGATCTGAAGAAAAAGGGGAAACAAGGCGACAGACAGGGACTAGGGAAGCTACGTAGCAAAAAGCAGGGGAGTGGATGCGGATAGGTAGATGCGTGGTATGGGCATCACAAAATAATGGTTAGCAGATGTAACCGAGTTTGCAGAAAAGGAAAATAGCGTATATGCGGTGATAAGAGATGATGCTGCTTAAGGTGACAATTATGCTGACTCTAATTCTATGGGTTCTTTCTACCATCCAGGTAGCAGAAGCAAAGTGTATTTTGCTGGGCTAGAACGGTGATTGTCTGGATGGAGGAAAGGCCTCTGGTATCGAACAATCGTACCAGACAGATAGTAATGCCATTTCTTTACAGCCATTGCTAATTGCAGCATTATCTGCAGTAGCTATCGGGATAACCATGGTCTTGAGGAAGCGTATCGTAGAAAAACTTCGCTAGACTGTGTGCGATGCGTGTGTATACGTGATTTCAATTATGTTCTGAAAGACAGACACACACACATCTTTTCACATTCTGAGCTACCGAAAATTTGAGCTCTGGTAAAGGTGAGAAATATGAGCGTGTAGCTGAAAGGCTTCGGCACCAACTAAGACACAAAGTTAATGAGAGAGGTGGGGTATCATAATACCGCATTAATAATCAAGAAAAAGGTGCATTTCCTGCGTGGATAAGATAGTTCTTGGAATGTCCATCGGACTTGTGGCTGTCGCCATCTTCTTCACATTGGCAGTTGCACAGGTAGGCTTGATCGAAACTATTATCGATCGTGTTCCTGGGAACAGTGACGATAATAACTCCAACAACAACATCATCAGCATCAATTCAGTTGACTCGTGTGTGCAAAGATTCTATATTCCAACAACCCCGGGTGGCCGCTTCCACAGCTGTCCTGCAATAGTAACTTCCTCGGCAGCAATTACAAACATTGGCGGCTTTCCGGCCTGCGTCCAAATGTATGGCGGTGGCCCTTCCAGCCATCCCGCCACCTATGATTTTGTTCTCAGACCAAATTCAACTGGCTACATTACAGTGGTTTATGATTTTGGACAGAACGAGCTCCCATCACCCGGATCTTTCAGCAATCTTGCAAAGTCGTCTGGCATACACCGGCTAAGTGGCGATGGAAGCAGCTGGATATTTTTGCCTGCAAACCAGACCAGCCTTACTGCTTCAGTTGCACCAGAGAATGTCACCAGCATCTATCCAAACACACTCAAAGTCACCTATACAATCGAAACAAGGGATACAAGACAGGAAGAAGTTGGCAACACGTACCTTTTCAACATCTTTCAGGTTTGCACTGGCGAGCTAATTACAATAGGCGATAAGCCATACACCGGTAAACTGCCCCTTGACTGAAAATCAATCCATTGCAGAGCAAGCGCTCTGGATAGTAACCAGGGGCTTTCATCCGCCACTAAGGATATACCATGAACGTCGCACTTTGGATGTGGTGGGGTCTCTATCATGAACGGTATGAAATGCATTCGTCATGGGTTACCTATATTCACGAGCAGTCCGGCGCTAGACGGGTAGAAAATCAGCCGTTATCTAGAATGTCTATTTTTGCGAGCAAAATACCACCAAAGTAGCAAAGAGCCTGCAATGCCAGCTACGATGCCGCCATAGAAGAACATCAAATTCCCTGCACCTGTGCCAATCGCAGGGTCGCCTATGCTTATTGGCAGCAACAACTGCTGATCCATTTTTTGTAGCTTTTAAGCCATGTGGTGGGCAAATCCTATTTTTCCACCAACACTTTACCATTTCTGGCGAGAAGGCCCGTGACCTTCCGGTGTGCGGGGTGGGTCGTCGTCATATATTCCAAGTACTATGGATAGCAATCACTGTATCCATCCAGTGAGATTGCTGCTGCGGTGATGGCGAAACTGAAACCTAGAGACCTGTAATAGATCCGCACGTGCAATGCAGGGCCGACAGCCGGTAGCCAAAAAGACAATATCGCGACAGAGCGCGAGTAAAGAAGAAGACAATAACGGTCAGAAGAAGCTCTACCGAAGTACAGGCATACGATCTTCTATCGGAGACGCATATTGACCATCCCCAAACCTCTGGTGACTGCAGATACAGGACCAAGTGATCAAAGACGAATCCGATGTGCTCCAGCTGGGGCGAGCTGTCAGTTAACCTAGTCCTCAAAGAGCGAGGATATCGCATTTGAGATCCTTCTGGAGAAGGCTAGAATTGCAAAGTGCAGGCCAAAGCCGATTCCCGCGCTGATGCCTATGTTCACACCCATCTCGTAAAGGCCGATAAAGAGACCAAGAGAAGGCAGAGTGAGGATGAGTGCCATTGCGGTGCTGACCCATGTTCCCTTGATGAGAATATCTGGTGGGAGCTTGTCGAGTCTCTGGCTTTCAAACTTGAGTGCCGTCTTACCCATCAAAATTTTCTTGAATTGTAAGCAATATTAATTATAACACGTTAAATCACATAATGAATATTATCATAAATCAAAGAAATTATGCTACAAAATGGATCGGAGAAATTTTTGCAAGCAAATCACCAAAGATCAAAAATTCTGGACGTGTTTTTGCCATAGTTGTTGGTTCAGCATGATGATTGTATATACAAAAATTCTTCTTTTATTGCAATAATATTTCGCGATAAACATACAATTGCTAAAAGAAGCAAAATTTTCGATATTCCAATAAACTTAATTAGTAAGTTTGCCGTTCTATAGCAGATGCAAGTCTCGACATCTCTTCCTCACCTTGAGGAAAACAAGCTGGACGAAAGGCTCGAAATGCTGATAGATCAATTTGAGCGCGACGTTGCCCCGTATGACAGATGGTCAAGGATATCAATGATCGCCACCTCTGCCGGGGTCGTTTCATCCGTCGTCCTTCCACTCTTGTTGCTCGAGCCTGCCGTTGCCCTGTATGCCACGGTGGCGGGCATTGCAGCGAGCATCGGCCTGACAAAGCTGCCAATTCTGTACGCAGACCGCAAGAAACACGAAATTTCCAGAGAAAAATACAAGCCTGTTACAGGAATATGCATGTGCGACCTCTACCAATACAGGACCCACCTTCACAAGATGCAAAATGCAAGCGATACTGCAGAGCGCATCAGACACTCAAAACTTGCCAGCTACTACAAACACCAGATGGGCCTGTAACAAGATTGGTCTGGTACATGACAGCCAAGACTGCCAACCCTGCAGCTTTTTTTGATTCTCTTCTTTGTAGTTAGCTCTTCACGCGCACTTGGTTTTCACGGAACTGGCATTCACAGATGATATGATTGTATAGCCGATCGCGCTATGGGAGAATATTTGACTTCACATCATGCTCTCATAAGATGACAGGAGATAATCCAGATTTTACGAAAGGATCTTGGTCAGATGTCAGTAAGTTACTTTGACAGAGCCAATACTACAAAGATGTAAAATTTAAGTTTCAAAGACCTGCATCTAACTACAGAGATTGATTACAAGAAGAATGGTCATAGCCTCCGTTGCTGCTATTGTCATTACATCCATCATTGCAGTAGTAGCATATTCTGCTAATGATATGACAAATACTAGCTCTATGAGATCGGTGGACTACAGAGCATGTGGCAGGAATGACGCTATTGTCACATCAGGGTTCCGCGACAATAGCTCTAATGAAGCATTTGCACAGTTGGTAGCATATTCTACTCTACAGGATCTAGTCAAGGATGCGGATGTCATAGTGGTGGGCAAAGTAACCTCATGCATAGGAATTAGAGGACATCCCAATGCACCAAATCTAGAACTCACCGACTTCAATGTAACAGTTGAAAGGGTAATAGCGGGAAATGTCGGTGCTGGCGACAGCCTCACTGTTCAATTGTTCACATCAGGCTCAGAAGCTGATTTTCATATCATGAATGTTGGTGAAAGATATGTTCTCTTTTTGGCCT
>DASVCY010000233.1:0-2337 GCA_036381375.1 Nitrososphaera sp.
GCCAAGTAGGCAGTGCTTGTAAGCCATGCATAGTCCATCCATATGTGCATGCCAAAGAGCAAGATTGTTCCTAAAGCAAATCCAAATGCAGTATAGGAATCCGCCACCAGCTTCAGCCCAGCCGTAAGCCACCAGAGGAGAAAGAATGGATTGAGCGCGGAAAACGCAATGCCTGCGACAAACGGGCTCTTCTTGCTGGCCATCACTGGCGCAGTTATGGCATTCTTTTTCCTGATTACGTCAGCGATCTGTAGGCAGGCAAAACCCAGTATGCCGATGCCTCCGACCAGCCCTATCGTTCCGGCATACTGCACAGCCGCTGACGAGCTAAAAAGTCCTGCAGCTAGGGCCATTATGAGTGGTAGTTCCACCACCGTATGCCCGTATGCGACTTTTAGACCAGCCCGAGTGCCCTGCTTTGTACCGTAGAGCACGTTTGCGAAAAAGAGTGGCCCGGGGGCAAGCACTCCCGACGCCGAGATGGCAATAACCTGCACCCCAAAATCAAGCAGCTCCATCGATGGTATGCTCTCTAGCAAGAGGGCGATCATGAAAGTGTTTTTGTTTGCACAATAGAATCGCTTAATAGAATGGGCGTCGCAAAGACGGAACAATATATGGTGGATACTATACGTACCATCAAGCTCCTGGGTAAATGGTCTGCTAACAGGGCGATAGGAAGAAGGCGGCCGGTAATCGCAGTGTTTAGCATGACACACTATTGTAATTTCTATTGTCCCATGTGTCCATTTGGAGATGCAGATAAAGAAGGCCAGATGAGACTCGTGCGCACAAAGGATCTCACGACCGACCAGTGGAAGGCAGTGTTTGACAAGGTGTCAAAACACTGCGTCTGGTCAATAATAGAAGGAGGCGAGCCCACCAGCCGGCCTGACTTTATGGAGCTTGTAAAGTACCTTTACAGCCTTAAAATGCCAATAACGCTCATCAGCAACTGCTCGCTCCTACACACCATCGACCTTGATGAGCTAAAGAAATACATCCAGTTTGTGACCTGCAGCATCGACTCGACCTACGAAGAATCGTACTGCAGGGTGCGTGGCGTCACTCCGCAGATGTTCAAGAGGGTTATCGACAACGTGCGCCTGCTCACAGAGCATCAGGTACCGCATTATTTAAACAGCGTAATAACGAAATATAACGCACGGGAATTCATCGACCAGACCTATTTTGAAAGGGCGAGAGAGCTTGGTGTAAACGCGGTGTCGCTCACGTTTGTTGAAGACCGATCAGACGTCAGCTATTCGCTCCTGCCCGACCGAAAGACCATGCAGCAGGTGAGCGAAAGCGTTCTTGATTACATGAAAAAGCCAAACAGTGTCCCAATCATGATCCCACCGGAATATTTCCAGCAGGTAATAGAACATGGCAGAACCCTGTTTGACGAGTGCGGAGTGTGGAAGAGCGTATTTGTCAATGGCGACGGCACAGTGATGGTTCCTTGCTGGAAGTTCAACTCGCCGGAAAATGTATACAGCTTGCTTGAGAAGAGTGTGGACGAGATATGGGACGCTCCCCAGTGGGATATCGCAAAGACATGCCACGGCTGCAAGGTGCTTGGCTGTATATGGTACTCCTCCCAGCCAGTTACTACGTTTGCAAGGAATTACATGCGCGGCCTTGGCAAGATAATCGGGCAAAAGAGACCAGAGCTTGTCGAAGCTGTTTCGTAGATTCCTGCAATAGAGGCAGAGAGTACTTGTATGAATCAAAGGGCCGGCGAGACTCTGGAGAAGATCGAAAGTAATTGCCCAAAAAGACCATTTCAGAGAAGCCTGAACACTGCACAATAGACGAGTTCAGAAGCAACACACGATACTGCCGCATCTAACCATCTTGCGGTCAGGACAGAGGTATACAATTCGATGCTTACCGGCGATCAGGAGATAGAAGAAGAAATTCATGACCGATGATATAGAGGCTTGACGATGCTTGTGTTCTTCGTTGGAACGCAGACTCTTTGATCGCCAACACCAAGAAGATCCATTGATTTGATCCCCCACCAAATTAAAGGGTTCGGAAAACCATGCACTGAAATAAATCTGTATTAAATTCCCTAAAGACAATTTCCTACAGAAAGAAATAACCTGTAAATACCAAAGCTTGAAGTATGTGCTGAAGTATGTCGTACGGTGGGGGCATTGATGGGTTTTCTACGCAGCGACCCGCATGCCAGGTTGCAGGGTGTTTTGAGCCTGCATCGGTGTATGTGGTCATCAAAGAGAGCGATGTCAACGCGTTAAACCTTGATTCAACCGATAGGCCGATGGTGGGAACGGAAAAGGAATTTGTAGGAGACATCAACGCGTTCAAGCT
>DASVCY010000234.1:0-4389 GCA_036381375.1 Nitrososphaera sp.
GGGAAAAAGTTCTGGACTGGAAGCCGCCTTTTGCAAGGTGGTTTGTCGGAGGCACGCTAAATGCATCGGTAAACTGCCTTGACAGACACATCACGAATGACGCCAAAAACAAAGCCGCCATTATATGGGAGGGCGAAAGCGGGGAAAGCAGGACACTTTCATATTTCCAGCTTTATCGCCAGGTGAACAAGTTCGCCAATGTCCTCAAAGGGCTTGGTGTAACAAAAGGCGACAGGGTGACGATATACATGCCCATGGTCCCCGAGTTGCCTGTTGCGATGCTTGCCTGCACGAGGATCGGCGCGATCCATTCAGTCGTGTTTTCCGGCTTTTCTGCGCAAGCGCTGATAGATCGTGTCAATGACGCGCAATCAAAAGTGATCGTTACTGCAGACGGCGGATTTAGAAGAGGCAAACTTATTGAGCTTAAAAAAGTGGTTGACGAAGCACTCCCATCGACACCGTCTGTGGAGCATGTAGTGGTGCTGAGGCGAGCCGCCAACGAGATCAAGATGGGTTCAAAGGACCTATGGTGGCATGACCTGATGGAAGGTGCAAGAACCTATTGCGAGCCAGAGCAGGTTGAAAGCACACATCCTCTCTACGTCCTCTATACGTCCGGTACAACGGGCAAGCCAAAAGGCGTGATGCACGGAACAGGGGGCTACCTCACACACCTGTATTCAACCGCAAAGTGGGTCTTTGATTTCAACAAGCAGGACATTTTCTTTTGCACTGCAGACATTGGTTGGGTAACAGGGCATAGCTATGTGGTCTATGCCCCGCTTATGCACGGGGTCACCGAAATAATGTATGAAGGCGCGCCAGACTTTCCAAAGCCCGACAGGTACTGGGCAATAGTTGAGAAGCACGGCGCCACCATACTGTACACGACGCCGACTGCGCTTAGGATGTACATGAAGTATGGCGATGCGATACCGAACTCTTTTGATCTTTCATCACTCAGGCTCCTTGGCACCGTGGGCGAACCCATAAACCCCGAAGTCTGGATGTGGTACTTTAAGACTATAGGCAAGGAGACCTGCCCCATAGTCGACACATGGTGGCAGACAGAGACAGGCGGCATAATGTTAAGCATGTGCACCGGTATTGAGACGATCCCTATGAAACCCGGTTCTGCCACGTTCCCTGTGCCCGGAATCGATGCTGCTGTGGTGGACGAAAATGGCAAGCCTGTTACACCTGGCACGAAGGGGTATATCGTTGTGCGAAGGCCATGGCCGGGGATGCTTCTTACGCTCTGGGGCGATGATGAAAAATACAAGCAGGTATACTGGAGCAGGTTCGCGGGGATGTATTACTATCCCGGCGACTACGCCCTTGTAGACCAAGATGGATACCTGTGGCTCCTTGGCAGGGCGGACGATGTTCTTAAAGTGGCCGGACACCGGCTTGGCACTATGGAGCTTGAAAGTGCCTTTGTTTCGCACAAGGCAATAGCCGAGGCTGCGGTGACTGGCAAGCCAGACAACACAAAGGGTGAATGCATAATTGCGTTTCTCGTGCCAAAGGAGGGTATGAAATCAGATGATCTGCGAAACGAAGTAGTGTCTCATATTAGGAGCACCCTCGGTCCTATCGCCGCGCCGGACGAAGTGTATTTTGTAAGCAAGCTGCCCAAGACAAGAAGCGGCAAGATCATGCGCCGTTTGCTCAAGTCAATAGCATGTGGAGATAAGATAGGTGACATCACAACGCTAGAGGACGGGGCTGCCATAGAGGAAGTAAAGCAGGCTTACGAGGACCTGAAAAAAGTGGTCAGCTTCTAGAACCTCCAGGTCGCCATGTATGACGGCGTTATCTCGATGACGCATGATTCTGGGCCCATCTTGAGCACTTCTTTTGCTGCCTTGCTGGTCAGGCTGCCCATGTACCTCTTTACGTTGCGTCGGGTCACCCTTGTTCCATAGTCGGTGTCGTCGACCACTTTTGCGGTGCCTCTACCCCTGACACCCTGCGTCGGTCCGCCCTTTGGACTTTCATCCACAAGAAAGTACACCTCGGGGTTTTTACGAAGGATCTTTGCTTTTGTGCTGTTGATGTCGGTCGCTACAAAGAATTTGCCCTTGTTATAATAATACCACACAGGGTGGACCACAGGTCTTTTTCTATCATCATCGTCGAGGTATGCAAGCCTCAGGATGTTTGGCCTAGCCAGCAGCCTCGCTACTTCGCTTTTGGAAAGGGGTCTTGCGTGCGGGTCTGCAAGAATGAGCTTCAATAGCAAGAACGATATTGATATGACGCTGTATTAAATCTAAACAGAGATAATGGTCATCTTTGACCCTACTGTTATGCCGTGGGCGTCAATGAATCCCGAAGTAGCAGCCATTACATAGAGCGCCGGTTTTGTAGTCTTGTAGGTGCAGCTGACGGTCTCGATCACGTTTTTGCAGGGGGGTGCATCTTCTATTAGGTAGACGGCGTTCCCTGCCTCATCAAACCAGATTAGGTCAAGGTTGTATTCTATATTCATCATCCATACTTCATGGAGGTCAGACCTGTCATACTTTATCAGCATCGCAGTGTCAACTGGCAGCCTATCCTCCCGGAACGTCATCCACCTCTGCCTTTCCGGACCAGTTTCGGCTATCTCTACGGTCACCACGTCGTCATCGATCCTAACAGTGCCCTTTGAAAACCCGGTGTCCCTGTCTCTGATTTCCGGCGGTATGAATGTAATACCTAGAATGCCTATGATGGCAGAGGCAGCCATGACGGGGATGAGCACCACTGACTTGCGTGGCATATTGTTGTACAAGAGCAAGCTGTCGCTGAAAATAATTTGAACCTTGTGTTTTCTCTCATAGAGGTGAAAGAAGAACAATAATGAGGTAGTGGAGGGGGTGGGATTTGAACCCACGAACCCCTAAGGGACGGGATCACTCATCTCGCATTTATGCATGTTGCGAGAAGAAATGCTGATGTGCCGTGCGCATATCTCTTTGATCTTGAGTCCTGCGCGTTTGACCAGGCTTCGCTACCCCTCCTCTACAGCCTGCTGCCTGTTATTAGGTCTGCCGGTGGAACCTTATTTCATAGTTGCGCTGTCCGTTTTAAAGGTTAAATTTTTCCTGTTCACTTTACTATTGTGAGAATAGTGGCATGCCCAAGCCAGAAACCGTGTCAAGGCTATGCACAAAGTGCCATAGTAAGACAGTCCACGAAGTGCGCGGAAAGACTGTGGTAGGGACAAAACTGGTATGCACAGACTGCGGTCACGAGCTGACCGTGACCGGGATATGAAAAGCGTCCCTTATTGTACAGTGTCAACTGCGCGGATTTCTGACTCGTCACTGTTGTCTTCATCCTCATTCTTGCCGGGATGATGGGCTTTGACTTGCGCCATTTCAAGGGTGAATTACTCAAGCAGAGACACGGCTCTGAAATTGGTGTTTAGCCCGTACATCTTTGTCTTGCCGATCTTGCGGCTGTTGTATATGAGATGGTATTTTTCCAGCCTCGGCAGTTCCCTAAAGATAGTTCTGAATGAGAAGCCTGTCTTTTTGGCGATCCCTGCTGGCGAATAGTCAGTCAGACTCTTTCTGAACTATGAAGAAGTCCAGTATTTGAGCGACCGCCTCTGATAATATGGTTCTCGCCAGCACGCCCAGATCCGCACTAGGCTTATAACTTTCACGTTGATTTATCATATCTAGTATTATTTGTCTGTTCTTATCGACAAAAACACTTGAAATACAGAAATAAAAGTCAATAAATAAAATGCTGTCGTCCGATATGCCAGAATATGAACGAGTATGACCTAGCAGTCCTACGCGTCCTCCTCAAAGCTCCTGTTCCACCCGTAAAGATTACGGAAGGGGTCGCAGACCAAATCATGCCTAGCGCAGAAGTCTCGTTCAGAGAAGCTGCCAGAATATAGCGGAAGATTCTGCAAAAAGACGGAAAGGTGCTGAATGGGAACCTAGGAGCGATAAACGGCTTCTGGTACACTGCTTTACCGTGGTCGACGACAACAGGACCTATGCTGTAATCGTTGACGAAGGAAGCCCAGAAGTGTTGCAGACGCTAGCGCCAAAGGGCTCTGCTCATGGAGCTATAGTTGTCGCTGCCATAGGAGATCCAGAGGGCGTTTTCCACCACTCGTTTGGTTATGGAGACCCTGCAGTATTCTTATACAGAGTAATTGACAAGGAAGAGATCGAATAGGAGGAAGAGAAATAACAAGAATTCACTTCCCTCTCCCCACCCCTCCTTGTTTTTCTCAATCCTAACCTTTATTATTAGATGCAGATGTAGCAAAAAACATGAAGATAAGCGAGTTAAAGGCTGGAATGCGTAACGTAAGCGTGGTCGCCAAGGTGGATAGCATTGGCCAGCCGCGCACAGTCAACCTGAAGGCTGGAG
>DASVCY010000235.1:0-2272 GCA_036381375.1 Nitrososphaera sp.
CGTGTTGGGAAAATGCCAAGACTGCTTCCAGCTGGCAAAGTGTTCCTTGAACTGGTCAGACTCCATTATTTTGAAAATGAGTGGTATGATTCCATCCAGATTCCCGTGCCCTCCAAATTCTACCAAAAGCTCTCCAGACGGCTTGAGCAACTGCCAAAAGTGCGAGAAAAGCCCATCCTGATCTAAAACCCAGTGAAGGGCTGCATTGGAGAAAATAACATCAACTGCCATTGGAAGCCTTACCTCCTGCATGCCAGAATGAATGACTTCAACATTTCCATAATCTGACAGGTTGGCCTTTGCTTGCCTGACCATGTTCGAGTCAGCATCGACTGCGTAAACATGTCCATTTGGCACCTTTTCTACCAGCACTCGAGTCAGGTTGCCGGACCCTGCTCCTGCATCCATAACAATTTCATTGCCGGCCCACGCTCTACTCTCAAGAAGCTTTCGGCCCACTCTAGCTGGACATTTGCTGAAACTTTGTCATACGTCTTTGCATCCCAGGGATGGTCGGAGCCCATTATGTTTCTATATAGGGGATCCATCAATGTCCTTTAATAACTTGGTGGGCGGTGAGCCTAATTTTATGAAGGAAATTGATACGGGTCTCCCGTTGAGTTACCCGAGCTCGGCGAAGCGGGTTGGGCCGTATGACCCTCGTTCTTTTATGTCTGCCCGCTTACCTGCCTATTGAAAGCGCATGAAAAAATCTATGCAGTAGGTGTGCGCCAGATTGACAAATCCATGCGCAAATTTGGAATTAAATTCTTATTTTGATTCTGTTTTCTTCGATCCTTGTTTCATAGAGTGGCTGGTCGTATGTCTTTACTCCCGACATGATTTCCGCGCTGCGTGCAAAGATCTTTTGCAAGCTCTTCGGTATTGGTTCGGGGAACTTTGAAGGGTCTATGGCCATCGGTTCTGCCAGCTTTTTACCAGTCGTGACATCAAACCGGGCGCCGTGCATAGGGCATGTTACGACATTTCCATTCAGAGTACCTTTCGAGAGCGGAGCGTTCATGTGACTGCATCTATCGCAGAGTGCATACACCTTGCCATCCGGGTTTGCAAGCAGTATTTCGTTTTCTCCCACATCTGCGTGTTTCATTTTTCCCAAAGGAACGTCCGTCACATCTATCACAGAGTCCGTGAATTGTTCTATTATTTGGTTGTCATTCATTAGTAGCTCATCGCATAGAGCAGTATTAATACTTGGTAGCAATTTGTGACTGAGTAAGTAATATTTACCTAACCAGCCCATGAATCGCTATCAAATGAACAACTCCCGAACGCCGTCCACTATAAACTGGACTGCGATAGCAGCGATTAGTACGGCAAATACCCTTGTGACGATTATCGATCCCCGACGACCGAGCACCCTGTAAATCCTGTCGACATACCGCAATATCACATAGGTTATCCCTATCACAATGACGACTGACAGCGCTGTCACAGCCAGCCCTGCCGTTTGAAACGAAATTATCACCGCGGTTATTGCACCAGGACCGGCAAGCAGCGGAAACGCTATCGGCACCACACCCGACTCCCCGTGCGCCCCTGCAGCTCCATACCTCCATTCTCCGTGCGTTAAAAGTTCGATTGCCACTATGAAGAGCAGGATGCCGCCGGCGACCATGAAACTTGCAAGCGTGATCCCAAAGATCGACATGATCTGCGCGCCTGCAACCGCGAACGCAAAGAGAAGTCCAGCGGCAGTAACAATCGCAGTCTTGGTCACGGATGCCCTTTCCGGCCTCTCCATCTTTTGGGTGAGTGCCATGAACACCGGCACGATGCCTATTGGGTCAATAATGACAAAAAGCGCAACCGTTGACCTGATGAGATCAGCGAAAAAGTCGGGCACAGGCTATATGGTGCACTGCATCGATTATTATTAGCTGTGCTCTGTGATGGCGATGTTCCTGGACTCTAGTATCTTTAGTATTGCTTTTTCAATGTCCTTCTCGGTGATGTAGCCAAAATCCCATGCATCGATAAAGTTGCGGAACTCGCCCTCAAGTGTCTTGGCAGTGTCTTCGAACTCTACCATGCGTTCTAATGTGTCAGGTGCTCTGAACCCCTTGGCCACCATTATCGGGCAGCGCTGGTCTGTTCCCAGAGGGATGTACCATGCGTTCTTGGCAAATCTGTATCTGCCGTCAGAGATCAGCGTATACATCCGCATAAGCTCCTCGTTTGAAAGCTTTTGCAGGTCAAGGTACCACGGCTCGTTGATAAAGCTAGACGCTGGTCTTCCAGAATTGCCGCT
>DASVCY010000236.1:0-3773 GCA_036381375.1 Nitrososphaera sp.
ACTGCAATCATAGCAGTTATCTATGTTCGCATTTCGCTAGAGCACCAAAAGAGAGAATAGGATCTTTGAAAGCTAGAAGCAGACAAGGAATGCCACTTACAGGCGAAGAAATGGTGTATCGATACTTCAGGTGTATTGACAACAAGGATCTGAAGGGCATCCTGGACCTTTTCGATGACGACGCCGTGGTTCATGAGCCGTTCAGCAACATACCCGGAGGCTTGAGAGGCAGATCCTCTATAGAGCCATTCCTCAAGGTGGCAATGATGGCTAACAACAGCCTGCAGCGCACGATCAAGATCGAAAGAGCAAGCACGCCTGATGCAAACAAGATAACCGCGCTGATAACATTTGAAAAAGGAGACAAGGTAAAAGGCAGATTCATGTTTGAATTCGAAAATGGCGCAGACGGTTCAAAAAAGATCAAGTCACTGAACATCGAATTCTTCCTTTAACGCAGCAGGGTCTCGACAACTGCAGACAACAACACTGGCTGAGTATCGACTAGTGAGTGAAAGGATCCCAGAGTTGCGGTCGTCAATAACCATGAAAAAATGCGCAGGAACTACGTCCTCAGTATCAGTTCCTTGAGCTGTGCTATCTGGTAGAACTCATCGCATCTGACACACTTCCACCATCTTGAATTGATATCTTCAACGTGGGCGATGAGACACTCTTCTAGCTGATTGGTGCACTTGGGGCAGTGAAGCACTTGTTGCAGCAATCCCTCCATCTCAGAGACAGCGGCTTGAAGGTATAAGCGGCCTGTGTACAGTGCATCGCAGTCTACGCGGTGCAATGCAGTGCGTGACAGAGTAGTCGCATTGCTTAATATCAAAAATCCAGTTGATACACTCAATGCGGACAAGTCGTCATATACGTAAATCCACCAAGGCGGCCGCATCTATAGTGATACTATCTGTAGCTGTGCTGCTGTCTGGAACAACAACCAGCGCATTCGCATTCCACACCTTCGGCGGAACATACACCATAAACATCATTCCCGGTGCTGCGCAGCGAGACAGCCTCTACCACTACTACCCACCCACTATCGCAGTCCCCGTAGGCACAGAAGTTGCATGGTTCAACAGTGACCCCGAACAGCCGCATACTGTAACCAGCGGTAGTCCCGGTGACCAGGACACAGGAATGCTGTTCAATTCCGGCGTAATGTCGTATCAGCGATTCTTCCACTATGAATTCGAAGAGGAGGGAGACTATCCATACTTTTGCATAATCCATCCCTGGAGGACAGGAATGGTACATGTAAACGGTCAACTCGACCGTGGCGATCACTTCGAGTTCTCGACTGGAACAGGCAGCACCTGGAACATTTCGGAATTTGACAGGAACCTCTTGAAATTCGAACCAACTACCGTATCACTTGACGAGACAACCCCTGCAAGCTATTACTTTACCATGTTCAACACCGAAACAAGGCAGACAGTGTACGACGGGTTCTTCCCTTCGACAAACAACTTCTTGATTGAGCTGATATCCAACGACTACAACCTGACAGAGACGTACGGTCCGGATAGGGCGTCCACGATACATTCAACACCAGGTGCATACCATGTGCGAGGTGACTTTATCGAGCCGGGCACCTATACGATCACCATAGCCCTGTATTCGGTGAACGGCAGGCTCTTGGACCCAACTGCAATCGACCAGTTCCAGCTTGAAATAACAGGATAGGAAACCGGCCCAAATAGCGGCTCACCGAGCCGCATTCCTGCTTTTTTCCGGGCTATAATCGTCACATCATGTGTGGCGTTTCAGACATCCTTTATATAAGCAGGATACTGATTACATGTGATTATGGCAAGTTACGAAGCTTTGAAAGCCAGTCTAGACAAGAACGGGGAACTGATGATCCGAATCGACACGGGTGAACAGTTGGAACTGCACAAACACAATGTAAAGTTTGAAGATTCCACAAAGGAAATCGTGGTTGATGCCGGCACTGAAACATACTGGATAGGTGCTGACAGAGTGTCATACTACTGGATACACAAAGAGGGTTTTGAGAAAGGTAAACACTAGATCTGGAAAGACCCTTTTTTCCCTTCTTTATTTTGTGCTATTCTCTGCTGCTCTATGCATTCTGCAGCACACGCTTTGTGCGCTCAAAGAATGCAGGCCGATCTATTCTTGAATTTCCAGCTCTCTTCAAGGTCGGGCTATCCGGCAACAATACCTCACCTTACGATCATGACAGGGGAGCCAGCCATCTCCGATACTCTTCTTGCCACGCTTCCCAGGGTGAGGAGTAGTTTGTTACCCTTCAGCTGCCTGCTACCGATAATTATCATCTCTGCTTTTTCGGCGTTTGCCATCGATATAATTTCTTCAGCAGGCGACCCTACACCAAGCAGAAATCTCGCGCTCACCCCGCCTTCTTTTGCTTTTTGAATCCTGTCCTTCAGCATGGCCTCAGCTCCTGTCTTTAAGATCTTGATAAGTTGCGTCTTGGCGTTTTCAAGAGTGGTTTTTTCGCCAATAAGGCCGAGAGTTGTGCTTGGGGGAACAAACCTGCTGTCAACGATGTGTACGATTATTATCTCTGACTTCAGGGCCTTCGCAAATTCTATTGCCTTGTCAAGAGCTCTGTCGGACATTTCGGTTCCGTCATGTGGCACCAGTATTGGTCTTGCCGTGGCCTTGAAATTGAATACCTGATATTTACGCCGGAGGGTTGTATTGCATTGCACTGCATTCCCAGGGCTTAGTTCTCTGGCCGTTGACCATTGTGGACGTGGTCTGCGCAGAAAAGGCCATCAAGGCATCTATGCTCAATAGCCTCAACAGATACCTAGCTATATCCATGTCAAACCTCTTTGTCCTGCAATATTGGACGATGGCGAAGCAGGATCTTTTCAGGCCGGGGGATTGTGCTGTCTATCGGCCACGGGTGTATTGCAATGCACTGCGGACGTGGTAGTTAATATTCTGCACCGAAAAGTTGCCGCCGAGATGAGGGAGAGTTTTGAAAAGAAACGAGTGGGCACTTTCGTTTTGTGGGGCATATTAGTTGTTTCCGCAGTAACAGGGGCATTGCTTTCAGTTTCCAACATAAATCTCGGCGACGGAGTAGGTGCATCGGCAGTCACAACCCCGGTGCACAGAGAATACACGATGGTAGCGGAAGACACGGAACTGGAGATAGCGCCAGGAGAGGTAGTAAAGGCATGGACATTCAACGGCACGATGCCGGGGCCCACGCTGCGATTTACCGAAGGAGACAATGTCACAATCCATTTTATCAACAAGACGCCGCTGATTCACACCGTGCATTTCCATGGGAACCATGACGAAAAGAACGACGGAGTACTTCCGCAAATAATGCCAGGCGAGGAGTATACGTACAATTTCATCGCAGACCCGGCTGGAGCATTCATGTACCACTGCCATGCATACCCGACCTCGCTCCACATACGGATGGGAATGTATGGATCGCTTATCGTGGATCCGAAGGATCCGGGAGTACTCGAGCCCGCAAGGGAATTTTCTGTGGTGCTGAGCGAATTCGATCCGGAGAACCAAGACAACTTTGTTGCAAGATACTACCCCGTGAACGGCTATGCTGACCAGTACATGGGCGAAAACGCGCTGGAAGTGAGGCAGAACGAGCTCGTACGATTCTATGTCCTTAACATCGGGACGACGGTCCCGTACGCATTTCACCTGCACAGCACAGTATTCAAGGTCTACCCCTCAGGGCTGCCCTCAAACGAGCGCATCGACGCGCAAACTATTGAGATAGGGCCTGGAAA
>DASVCY010000237.1:0-17075 GCA_036381375.1 Nitrososphaera sp.
CAAGCGGGAGAGCCACGAAGTGGCTGTATAGCCACCAGTGGGCTGGCGTGAATGCGGAGTCTCTGATTGCCGTCTGGTGCAGCGAGCCGTCGACAAAGTTGTCGACCTCTACTGAGGCTGCGATTGAACCCAGCATGATGATCATGATGTAGATCTTCTTCAGCCTTTGGATCTCGACTTCCTTTGGTATCAGTGCTGGCATTTGTGCCATTGTTTCATTCGCCTCGAACGAACTTCGTTATGTGTCGATATATATGTATTTGATCGGATTCAGGATCATTACGTATGTAATATATCTTTACTATCAGTATAAAAAATAATTTATATAATATTTATTACATTTTATGTTATTTCTATGACGGACTGTAGCTAATCATACACGCACATCAGAGTTGTTAATCATCGAAAATTAGGGGCATTTTGAATATCGACTACTTGTTCAGATTTGGAAACCAGCCTCGGGTCTGACAGCATCGAGTTAGCAAGAAGAATGATTGCTTGCTACCAATTCAATTTTTTTATTCATAATTTGGATTGCTAATACTCAAAGCTAACAAGGCATCGAAGCGCATAACAGTAATGACAAGTTAGTATTGTGTAGGGTAGACGTTGTATCTTGCTCGAAAGCCGGTCACGTGTTCGGGGCCGGCGAGTAGGGCTTGTTTATTGTTGATATGTGTAAGAAAGTTGCATATAATATAGAATAAGAAAAATGGTCATCAAAAGATACTTGTATCTGGATCATCCAGTTTCCCAATTGATTTTGCAAAATTGTTACTGGATGCAACAAACCCCGCCTACTTTCAACTAACATCTTCCCAAGCCCTGAAGGGATCTTGGGGTTCCCGCCTGTTCGCTTGGTTCCTGTCTGCTACCGCCACCATCATCATCACACAGAAGTTCTAGACCGTGTCAGCCGCAGGCCCTAACACAGAGAGGCAGTGGACGCCTGTACTCCACCGTGGAGATATCTTCCCGCTCTTTTGTCTTCATGTGCTGTCCCGTTGTATTATCACATCACTATTGTTACTGCTGTTCTTCTGGCGACCGGTCGTTGATTCGGCTCCGCGGTACTGAAAACCGAAAACGGGTCTTCTGAGGGGATAATAAGGACAGTGCAGAGCCTCTCGCTGGATAGAAGTATGCCGTACATCACTGATAAACCGCATGAACCTAGCGGCGATTCATCCCCTTTCTCCGAAGAGAAGAGGTTTCTCACCGAAATTATCTGTGCAATAGCTTAACGGGGAAAAGCCAAATCAACAAGATAACGACCCATGCAGCCAGTTGGGAAAGGAAAGATAAAAGCACCATTACGGCCTTGAATAACAATAGTGAAGCTTAGCCGGCAGGTGATACTGTGGTCTGTTCTACTGTACTTTGCGTTGGGCATTCCCATAAGCCTCATCCACGAGCTGGGGCATGTTATTGTCTGCACCTCAAGTGAATTTGACTATGCGATATGGATCGACGTAACTGGTGGCCATATGGTGTGCTCTGGCAGGCCGGCAGACGGTTTCGCGTATAATGCTATGGGAGGGATCCTCGGAGTGGTCGGCAGCATCGGAATCATGTCAGCCTGGCTTTTTGCGAAAAGGCATTATGCGATACTTGCAGTCGGTTTGGCATATTTTGTAGACCAGTCAGCCAAGGTAATCCTTGAAGGCATGTTTACTCCGATATATGCATCGGGCGCAATCGATGCCTATATCACGGCACTCCAAGTCGGCTCGTGGCTTGGCTTTATGTTCTACTTTGCGAGGATAAAAGAGCCGACAAAGGTCGCAGCCAGCGACGTTTAAGAATGGGATGCGAACAACCCGGTCAGAGTACATTTGGTCAACAATCTTGGGATTCTCATCTCTGGCAGGGGAAGCAACATGGACGCAATACTTGCCGCAGTCAAGTCAGGCAAGATAAAAAATGTTCAGCCATCAGTAGTGATTTCAAACAAGCCCGATGCCACGGGCTTGAAGATCGCCTCTGAAAAATACCACGTGCCGACAAAGGTAATACCGCCAGAAGGCCTAAAGGGCTGGGACTATGACCAGAAGGTGGTAACCGTGCTAAAAGAGCACGGAGTCACGCCCGAGTCGGGGCTCGTGTGCCTCGCCGGTTTTATGAGGATAATCAGCCCCGAGTTTGTAAGGCAGTACAGAATGCGAATAATAAACATTCATCCAGCTCTGCTGCCCTCGTTCCCCGGACTTCATGCGCAAAAGCAGGCACTCGATGCAGGGGTCAAGATCACCGGTTGCACCGTCCATTTTGTCGACGAAGGAGTTGACTCGGGGCCGATAATATTGCAAAGAGCAGTTCCTGTCATGGACGATGACACCGAAGACACACTGTCTGCAAGAATACTGGAGCAGGAACACCAACTATATCCGGAGGCGGTCCGGCTGTTTTGCGAAGGCAAACTTAAAGTGCAGGGCCGCAAGGTCTCGATAATCTAGTTATTGTCAGTTGCCGCGCTATCTTCTATGTTAGGAGGATCGTGCTTCTCGCAATCTCATCAATTCCTGGCGCGACTGATCCAACAGCTTGGTCAATACGTCCAGCAGAAATGTTAATTCGCCGTCAGAGTAAGAGGACAAGGTCTTGCTCATTCTTTCACGAAGAGGCATAAAGATCGCTTCAAGCTTCCTTTCCAGCTTCTTGTTTCTTGTGGGCTCTACGATTGTTCGACGTCTATCCTTTGGATCGCTTGCCCTTCTTACGTAGCCGGCTTCCTCTAACCTATCAATAGTCCCTGTTACTGCCCCGGTGGTAAGACCTGTCAGCTCGGCAAGCTTGCCAGCTGGCATGGCTCCAAAACGATAGATGAGATCCAAGCACTTGTGGTCAGTGATATGCAGCCCAAGTACGTCTGCTACTGCCTGGTGGAACATTATCGTCTCGGTAGACATCTCTCTTAGCTTGTCATTGATGGCCTGAATGACTTCCTCGCGCTGTCCCATGATAAATATGTGGAAACATATAAATATATTAGTTTATCATTATCTTAGTGACTAAGATAATGACCAATCAAGTGAATATCAATCTGATGGAGCGACAGCGTCGCTCCAAAGACCTCGGTATCGAAGGAATGGCAGCACGCTGGTATGACAGCAACACCAGAAAGTATAGGCTGGCTGAAATGAAGGGATATGCAAAGGAAGTAGCCAGATATATCACAGAAGGGTCGTCGGTCCTCGAAGTTGCTCCCGGGCCCGGTTATCTGGCAATTGAACTTGCAAAGATGGGTAACTTTAGAATTACCGGCCTGGACATCAGCAGAGATTTTGTGGAAATCGCAAAGAGAAATGCAAGGGAAGCCGGCGTTAAGGTAGAGTTTCGTCAGGGCAATGTTACGGGCATCCCGTTTTCAGACGATACTTTTGATTTCATAGTATGCACTGCGGCGTTTAAGAATTTCAAAGAACCTGTCAATGCACTGAGCGAAATGCACAGGGTGCTAAAACCTGGAGGTACGACCCTAATTGTTGACATGAACAGAAATGCCTCTGACCAGCAAATACAAGACTACACCAAGAGTATTGGGGTGACAGGTGTTGACAAGCTCCTGTTGAAATTGATGCTCAAGTATTTCCTCAGAAAAGGCGCTTATACCAGAGAAGAATTTATCGAACTAATTTCAAAATCAGCCTTTAAAGAGTACCACCAGATCAAAGAAGAGGGAATCGGTTTCTACCTTTACCTTGTCAAGCGAGGTGCTGCCGTGCCATGATAAACTTTGGGCGTACCATGTCAACAGAGCTGTCTGTGGCGACATTTGGCATGGTCATGAGTTGTATGCTTGGTGCTCATGCGATACGGCAGTCGCTCTACGTAGAACCGGGGCACAAGCTGCACTTCATGTCAATGTATGCGCAGTCATTCAAGAAGTGATCGCCGACCATGAATTGTTGCCACGGACGCACGGCGCCCAAGTCAGGAGCGGGGCTAGACCAAGGGATTGAACCAAGCGATGATAGGAAATGAGGTGTTGCGCTGACAGAGCAGATGGCTGCAGTATCAGGTCTACTTGCAGTAGGTGGTATAATACTTTCCATGCCCCCTCCGGTAAAGATAAAAATTTGTCAACCAGTGCCCAATGATTGGAGCCGCTACAGGTCTAGGAATTCTTGATCTTGGCTTGACAAAGGGAGTTAGAACTGCAATGACAACAATTGTAGCTAACAGATCATTTTTTCCAATTTTCAAATAACATAGATGAATGCCGAATAGCGCTTGCTCGCTTCTTTTAACGCGTTCAACAGTGCTTCTTTGTTTTCAGTCGTACTCGTACTTCAAAAACCGTATTCAAGCACCTGGTGTTCAAGCACATCCTAGCGACTTTGCACTCACGACCTAGCACCTTATGCAAAAAATGAGATTATCTCTTTTTTATCACTGTGATCGATCCTGCAAGAATACTACCTGCAATGGCAAACGCCAAGTAGGGGCTACCGGAGCCAAATGCATCTGACGCAATGCCGGCCATCAACGGTCCGGCTGTCCAGCCCGCACCAAAAAGGGCGTTATATACTCCGAGCTTGGCGCCTATCTCCCCCGACGGCGTATCGCGCGTCACCAAGCTGAACGTCACCGGGTAAAAGATGCTGGTGGCAAGACCGACCAGTGCAATCGCAACTGCGAACGACAGGATTGAGGTAAACGCAAATGAAAGGAACATTGCTACCGCGGTGGCCACCACGGCCAGTGCCAGAGCAAGCAGCCCATGACCCGCTATCTTGGGCACCATCACAAGAGTAGCAAAGCGTGCAATTCCAAAGACGAAAAACAGGATCTCGATATCCTGGCTCGTCACCGATGCCTCGCTCATATACGCCGGGAACACGGCAAGTACTACTCCGAAAGTAATCGCATAGTACAATATGACAGAGCTGAGTGCCGGATGGGTAGTTACCTCTCTGACTATTTGCGCCAAGCCGGCCCTGACCTCGAGATCTTTCTGCACTGCGGGCCAGCCATATTTGCGCAAAATGACAGATGGCACGATGCCTGCAGCCATCACTATTGCAGCGATTTGAAAGAGCGTACCAAAGTCAGACATGTCCAGTACTAACTTGCCGATGAGCGGCCCTGCCATAAAGCCGAGAATCCATGACGCAATGAACGTCGATATGCTGTTTACTCTCTTGCTGGGTGGCGAGTTGGTAGAGATGAGCACCTCTGCCGATGGCCAGAAGAGAGCATGGGCCACCCCCGTAAGAGCTCTGTAGAACATAAGATCTGGCACTGTCTGGACTGTGGCGAGCATGGCTATTGAAAAAATGTTGAGGAGTATGCCTGACACCAGCATGGACGACTTGTTGATCCTGTCAAGCAGCATGCCCACAAAGAATGGCGCAAACATGTATGGCAGATAGTTCACCATTCCGATCAGTCCTACCTGCGAATAGTCCGCTGCAAGCTCATCTCTTGCAAATACTGGTACCACCGGTGAGTGCATCCCGTACGAGATCCCGACGATAGCGGCGCAAATTGCGACCAACAGTACCGCGCGGTTCATCACGAAGACCCTGATGCCACTACTTGTATGCGGCTATTATCACTGCGCCGCCCATCATGCCTTTTTCAAACACCACGCGGGAAAACTTTTCCTTTAGCATGGAATCGAGCTCTGAATTTTTCGGCCACCGCAAGTATGTACCGTAAAGCGTCTTGAATTTCAATCCTTCCTTGCCGGCCGCAAGATAGGCAAAGATGCCAAGGAAATACTTCAGATACATGGAGACAAAGGCTCTAGAAACGGTCCCGTCAGGCTTGCCGAGGTCCACAATCACCAGCCTGCCACCTGACTTTAACACTCTGTGCATCTCTGCAATCGCTTCCCTGAGCCGGATTGCATCGCGCAAGGAGTAGCCGCAGAGCACCGCATCAAATGTCCCGTCGCGGAAGGGCATGTATTCAAAGATCCCTGACGAAAGCTCGGCCTGTGAGTCCGGCAGATAGTTCTTTACGTTTGCAAGCATTTCCGGGATCGGGTCGTACATAACCACCCTTACGTCGTCGTCGGCCTCTGCAAGTGCAACACGGGACATGTTCCCATAGCCCGATCCGGCATCAAGTACAACATTGCCTGGCAGCACCCTGCCACGTATACCGCGCAGCCTGTACTCCTCGTCCTTACCAAGGGAAATGACCTTGTTTACCCTGTCATAGACAGGGATTATGGAGCGCAGTACTTCGATTACCTCGCCCCAATAGCGGCTTCCAAGACCGGACAACTGGCGGCAGCTTCTGCAATGCCATTATTATAGCTAGTTTTGCCTACCCTCGAGCGCCTGTTTCCAGTTGGTGATCTCGATATCGAAACCTTTGAGCTGGCTCTCAAATTGCTCGTCGCTGAGAGGATCCGGCCTCACAAAGATCCAGATGACAGTTGTGCCGCCAAAGTTTGGAACCATCCTTACGTATACTTTCCATTCAAGGCCTGCCCCGATAAAGGTATGATCTAGCACTCCTGCTTCCCTAATAGGTGCATGCTTCATCCTTGCGCTGCCTGTGACATGATCAAAAGTCCACGAGCCATCGCTCTCCTTGCTAACAGACTTTGCAGCTCCTCCTATCTCCATACTTCTTGGGTCTTCGAAGAAACCAAACACATCCTCAACGCTCCTATTCACAGTCATTGTCTTTACAACTATCTTGTGTGGATTGCTCATATGTCCCCATGTCTTGAAAAATTACTTAAATTCTGGTTCCCTCCTAGTGGGGTATATTGTTGAAAGAGCTTGTTGCACTTGACCTGACTGCCGGTGAGGCTCGTGTCTACATGTCGCTGCTGCGTCTCGGACCATCAAAGGTAGGCGCGGTAGTGAGGGAATCAAGAGTGTCTTATTCCAAGGTATATGATGTTCTTGAGAGGCTAGGCAACAAGGGGCTCGTGAGCTATGTTTTGATAGGCAAAGTCCGACACTATAGTGCCGCAGAGCCGTACAGGCTTCATGACTATATTCGTAAAAAAGAAGAATCGCTGCAGGGTGAAAAAGAAATGGTTAACCGGCTTATCCCTAACTTGCTCAAATACATCGGAGCGGGCAAGAGAAATAGTGCGGAGATTTTCGTCGGTCTTAAAGGTCTGCGCACCGCATACGAAATTCTGCTAATGAATGCAAAGCCAGGCGATATCCTTCGCTACTTTTACCCTTTTGGGGATTACCATGAAACTGCAAGCCCTTTCTATTCCCGACTGCATCTTTTCCAGAAGCAAAAAAGGCTGGACGAAAGGGGAATAGGAACGACGGATTTCAGCAAGTCAAGACACTATAAGGAACTGAAAGATGTCAATATGAAGTTCGTCTCATTTCCAGTCCCCGGTACCATGGATATTTTCGGCGACCAGATGTTGATAATAGCTTGGGAGAGCACGACGGGCATACTGATATCGTCAAAAGAGATTACCGATCACTTTAAGCTGTATTTTGACAGTCTCTGGAAGATAGCCAAGGCATAGAAAAACAATTATCCTTCCGCTGCTCATGCGTCATGCCCGTGGTAAACTACCGCTGCCCAAAATGCACCTCGCCCCATTCGATCAATGTCGACAAGATATTTGATGGGCGACTAATATTCAAGTGCAGCAAATGCAAGATTTGCTCCATCGTGCCTCCTGCAGGGAACATCGACGAAGCGTATCTGGACTTTCTTGACAGATGCGAAAGCGGCACCGGCATTGCAGACGCAGCAGACCTAAAGTTACTGATGGAGCAGGAGCGAATAATCCGGCCTGCCAAAGAAATAGATGCGCTCATAGAGGCTGCTAACTCTACCGGAGATCCTCTGCTAGAAGAAGTACTGCGATCGCGAGACGACTATATCGTGGATTTCCAAGTGATTGAAGAGCCGCCGCCGGAGTTTGGGGCAAACGTTGAAGATCTGCCTGTAGATGAAGCGATAGTTAACGTGCTGAAGGCGAAAAAGATCGAACGTCTTTACAGCTACCAAGAGCAGGCCGTCAAGAAGATCCTGTGGGGAAGCGATATCGTCATCACTGCGCCGACTGCATCTGGCAAAACTGAGGCGTTCTGCATCCCGGTATTGCAGAAAATTGCAGAGGAACAGCCGCGATTCGGATCGCTTCGGACTAGCGGAGAGGGCAAGGTTTCTGCAATTTTTGTATACCCGACAAAGGCTCTCTCTCGGGATCAGCTGCTGAAAATAAAAGAGCTGGCGGAGCCGCTTGGCGTAAGGGCCGCAGTTCTTGACGGTGACACGCCTGATAAAGAACGTAGTGCGATAATGGAATCGCCGCCAGATGTCATTGTTACCAATTTCGACGTGCTCCACTACCACATGATGCATCGGACGAAATTTTCGCGGATGGTCAGGACAGCAAGGTTTCTGGTGGTCGACGAAGCCCATGTCTACACAGGAATCTTCGGGGCAAACGTACACTACATCATCGCAAGGCTCGAGAGGCTTGCAGGAAAGAAGCTCCAAGTAATTGCCGCCTCGGCCACTCTTCCAAATGCACAGGAATTCTGCCAGACTCTCTTTGGCAGAGAAATGCAGGTTGTGCAGGGCAGGGGCAGGCGAGGGAAGATAAACCTTGCAATAATCTTCCCGGCTCTCCGCTCGCATAGATCATTGGCGCTTGACCTGCTGCGGCAGACCACGAAACGGAAGCACAGAACTATTGCATTCTCCGGTTCGCATCTTGGATCGGAACTGATGGCATTCTACGGGTCAAGGCAGGGCGTTAACATCAAAGTGCACAGGGCTGGCCTGCCGGCAAGGCTTAGAATAGAGATCGAGCAGCAGTTCAAGTCTGGTCAGCTGGCAGCGATATCTGCGACTCCCACGCTAGAGCTTGGCATCGATATCGGAGACGTTGACGCAATAATCTCAAATATCGTCCCTGTCAACCGCCTCACACAAAGGATCGGGCGCGCTGCAAGGCGCGGCCAACAGGGATACGCCTTCCTTGCGCTTGGTAATGACCCGATAAGCCAGTACTACAAGACGCACCCTTCAGACTACCTTGCAGATCATGAATATGCCTACACCGACCCTGCGAATCCGTTCGTTCAGGAATATCAGGTGCTAGCGATGACATGCGACAGGCCGCTATCGATGGCTGAGAGCAAACCTGTATGGAAAACGTTGCAAAAGCTGGTCACCAAGGGCATGGTAAAAATGATCAGAGAGAGGTTCGTACCCGATCTGAAGGAGGCGATGAAGCAGCTTAGCGAGTACAGCATTCGCGGCATTGGGAACAAAGTTGACATCAAATTCAACAAAAGGATAATCGGCGATCGTTCTCTGCCGCAAGCGCTTGAAGAGCTGCATCCAAACGCTGTGTACTTTCTTGCAGGTCGAAGGTACAAGGTTCAGCAGCTGCACTTTGAGCCGAACAGGCAGCCTTACGCAGAGCTTGCCGTTATTCCCTCGGATTATCCCTACTACACAAAGGCGCTTACCGACGAATGGCCCTCAATTCTTGAAATATACGAGAAAAAAGTGGTCTTTGGAGTTGAAGTAGCCTATTGCGCTCTCAAGATACAGAAGAGGGTGTTCGGCTATGCCAATATCGAGATCGGGCAGGAGGTACTGCAGGGTAAGAAGGTGATGCTGGATGAGCCGCTAGAATACGAGTTTGTTACCAAGGGCTTTGTGTTTCGAGCCCCCAAGCCTGCTGACATTTTGCAGGAGGTGGCCGATGAAGAATACGTGGAGATGAGCGGCTTCCATGCATCCGAGCATGTTATCATCGAAGGGAGTGCCATGATAACTGGGGGTGCGTCACAGGATTTGGGCGGTATCTCCCTTGGCTCCTCTGGGCTGATATTCGTCTACGATGGGAGCATGGGCGGAAATGGTGCAAGCAAGGCACTTTATGATAGACTAGACAAGGCGTTTGGCCGGGCGCTTCGCATTCTGTCCGAGTGTCCGTGCAACAGCGAAAGCGGCTGCCCACGGTGCACCTATTCTTATAGATGCGGCAACAACAACGAGTACTTGCACAAGCTGGCCGCAATAGAGATAGTGGACAGGGTCGTCGGGGGAGAAAAGACCGAAATTGGTCATGACATAGCTGGCGATCGCGCTCTTGTGTAATTTCCCCACGAGCCAGAGATTTTATCTGGTGTGTCGAGTAACTCATCACTATATCAACTACTTTTGTTTGAGCGAGCTTTATGTCATTGCGAATGATCTCATGTGTTAACCAAGAAAGATTCGGAGAACATAGTTACAGAATGTGTCTGATCGCTGAATCGGTATTCCCCCCATAAAAAGCGGATGTCTGGTGAAATATGATGTAAGGCATGTCATTTGGAAAAGACATCGTGTAATCGAACCGCCGCTCAGGAAGGCGTCGATCTAGAACAACATGTTCACGAGTATGGCATCCCCTGCATAGTCGAAGCATTAACCGATGTCTGCTTACCTCCTAATTATTCGACAGTCTAACTTTATCATAATCATTATAAGGAATCATTGACCGCGGGAATCGGTCGGAATAGCAAATGCGCGACGATCTAGATGTCGTCTATGTCTGTAGAGAATGCAAAGCCAATTTCCTCTTTAGAGAAGACATGGCTGACCACCAGAAAGAAACTAGCCATTCTGGAATAATCAAAATTCCGATAGGCGAGCATGCTGAACCTGCTTAGCAGACATATACATGTGTGTATATGCTGAGGGAGCAGGGTGTCAAAAGTGACACCACTTGTCAACTGGGATAAGGTTTAAGAGTAGTCCTCGACGGTTTTCTTATAAAATTGGAAGAAGCTGTCGCTTCGGCCACTGCTACTGCACGTGCTAAGTGGCAGACGCTGGAGCACAAGGGAGTCGCATTTCCGCCTGAGTACCAGCCAAGGGGAATCGTGGTAACGATTAGAGGCGAAAAGCTGGCGCTCAACCGCGATCAGGAAGAACTCGTATACGCGTGGGCAAAGAAAAAGGACACACATTATGTACAGGATCCTGTCTTCCAAGAGAATTTCATGATCGACCTAAGAAAGCTCTTGCCTGAAAAATTCAAAAACATCACGATCAAAGACATTGATTTTTCGATGGCTTACAGCTTGGCAGATGAAGAAAAGCGGATGAAGGAACAAGAGAAGGAAAGGTACAAGGCTTTACCAAAGGAGGAGAAAAAGAAAATTTCACTTGCCAAGAAGGCCGAGCGCGAAAGGCTGAAAGCCACATACGGCAAAGCCATCGTCGACGGAGTCGAAGTAGACATTGCAAACTGGCTTGTCGAGCCGCCAGGTTTGTTTATGGGCAGAGGTCAGCATCCGATGCGGGGCCGGTGGAAGCCCCGTGTCAGGCCACAGGATGTAACGCTCAACCTCGGTGAAAACGCGCCAGTGCCAGAGGGGAACTGGAAGGAAATAGTGCATGATCACTCTTCAACATGGCTTGCCACTTGGATAGAAACCCTGACAGGCAAACGCAAGTATGTGTGGCTGCACGACTCGTCTGCGCTCAGGCAGGAGAGCGACAAGGCGAAGTACGACAAGGCAAAGAAGCTGGCCGAGCAGGAGGCAAAGGTGCACCGCGAAGTCATTATGAGGATGATGAAAGGCGGCGACAAGACTGCCACCGTTGCTTATTTGATTCTAAAGTTGGCCATGAGGGTTGGCGACGAAAAGGATCCAGACGAAGCTGACACCGTGGGCGCAAGCACCCTCAGGGCAGAGCACATAAAGTTCCCGCAAGCCGGCACGAAAAAGATGATCGAATTCAACTTTTTAGGCAAGGACAGTGTGCCTTGGCAAAAGACACTCGAAGTCAATTCAGAGGACACGGAAGCATTGTACCGGAACCTCAAGAAGTTCATGCAGGGCAAAAAGCCCGGCGATCCCATTTTCGACGGTATCAACTCGCGCAAGGTAAACGCGTTTTTGCAGGAGATAATGCCAGGACTTACGGCCAAGGTGTTCAGGACGTGCATCGCTACAAGGGTCGTGCAGCAGGAGCTGATCAAAGCCAAAGTCGACAAGAATTCATCCGAAGCGCAAAAGATCTATTACGCAAAGAAGGCAAACCTTGAAGCGGCTATAAAGTGCAACCACAAAAAGGGTGTCGACTCCAAGAACCCTGCCGCAAAGAAGGCACTTGAAAAATTTGAAGAGTCGGTAGCCAAAAAGAAGGCCGCAATAGAACAGCTGAAGGCAGACATTGCAGCCAAAAACTGGAAGACGGAGCTCCAAGAGAAGCGCCTGAAGGAGCGGCTTGAAAAGTTGGAGGTCCAGCTGAAACTCCAGCAGGAGACGAAAGATTACAACCTCGGCACCTCACTCCGCAATTACATCGATCCACGCGTCATGAAAGCTTGGCTCAACTATGTCGAGCTTGATTGGACAAAAGTCTACACTGCCACGCTCCAGCGCAAGTTCCGGTGGGTTGAAGGTTTTAAGGAAAAGAACTTCCGCAACTTTTACCCTGTCCCGAAAAGTTAGATCAGAGAAGGGTCACAAGACTTATATCATTTCCAGCGTTCCTTTTAAGATTGGAAAGTCGTTCTGATGATATCTACATATCCTTGGAGAATTGGAACTAGATTTTTCATTCCAGGGATGTTGCTCCTTGCCGCAATGGCAACCCAGCCGGTTACCGCACAGCACGGCGTTGACTACGATTCAGCATCGCTCTTTATAGCGCTTTTCGCGAATGGTGATGCCCTTGTTGAATATGATGTCAGCATCAATGACCCGCTTGACGAAGAGATAAGGGTCAAGCTCTTCGGTAGCAGGCACATTAACGACCTGATAGTCGTCGATTTTGACGACGAGCTGGTAGACTATGAGATAGGCAGTCCAAATGAAATAATTCTGAATACGCCGGGCGTCGAAAATGTAAGGATAAGCTACACGACACCGGACCTTGCGAATAGAACTTCAGGAATCTGGACATTTTCAGTGGACGCGACCACCGGCCCAATAGTCAGGCTTCCTGTTGACAGTGTCCTTGTCGACGCAGAGCCGATTCCTACTATAAGGTTCGTCAATGATCAGCCCCTTCTGACTTTCAGCAATCCCGGAAACGTACGGATTACGTATTCGATAGGTGTACTTGGGACAGAAGATCAGGCAAACATTGCAATTCAAGTCGCGACAGCTACGATCCGCGAAGCTCGGGCAAGTCACTCAGGCATTGTGCTTACGGGTGCACAAGAACTGCTTGATAGAGCCATCGCTGCCATGGAAGAGCGAAGATTTTCTGAAGCCGAAAGCCTTGCAGGTCAGGCAAATGATGTTGCTGCGGCTGCTGGGAGAAATTATGAAGCGGCACAGGCTGCAATTAATAGTGCCGAAAATGACATAACAGAGGCCGGTAACGAAGGGCGCGACATTGTAGCCGCGATGGAGCTGCTAGACCAGGCAAAGAACCAGTTTGCAGCTGGCGATTACGTGACGGCGAGAACCTCTGCAGAGAACGCGGTTGCGGCCGTACGTGACATACCTGAACCTCAGATGCCTGTCGCCGCAATAGTAGCAGGGGCGGCGGCCGCAGCAGGAGGAATTGGCGCGCTGCTGTTTCTCAAGATGAGAAAAAGGCCGGCACCTGAGCAGCCGCGAAGAGAGCCGCCAAGAACTACGAACAGAGACAGTTCGACGTCAATTATCAGGCCACCATCGCCACCAGCAGCAGTAGCGAGGGAAGAGGAAGAGGAGGAAGAAAAAAGTGTTGCAGAGCCTGCCACTGACGACTCAACTATGCGAAATGGTGTGCCCGCAGTAGCAGAGCCAGACACTATCGCAGATTCGCAGCTCGATAAGTCAATCCTTGACAGAGTAGTCGCTAGGATACTTGAGGAAAAGGCACACCTCAGACCCGAGGACCAGCAGGTGCTAAAGTTCCTTGCAGAAAAGGAAGGAGCCGCGTTTGAAAGCGAGATCAGGACCAAGTTCCAGCTGCCCAAGACCACGATATGGCGGCTGGTCAAGAGGCTAGAGCGGGAGGAGCTGGTGGAAATACGCAAGGCTGGCGGCCAGAATCTCATCAAGTTGAAATTCGAGGACAGTCAGGCTTAGCCACGCTTAAATAAATCATGATCGATAGTTACGTATGGGCAGCTACGTCCCAGAAGACATTTCTGCGCTCCTGTCTACACCCATAGAGCACTTGATCAACACAAACATTGTGATTCTAGAAAGCGACAGATTCACTGACGAAGCGCTGAACCTGATGAAGGAAAAGAACGTCAGAAGCGTCCTGGCCTCGCATTTGGGCGAAGTCGTGGGCATCGTCAGCAAGACAGACATACTATTCAAGGTGATGTCTCAGGGTAGGAACCCCAGCAAAGTAAAGCTCCGGGAAATAATGACAAGCCCGGTGCTCGCAGTCACCCCGCACAACACGGTGCAGGAAACGCTGTCGATAATGGACAAACACGTGATCCGGCAGGTGATCGTTAGTTCGCATTCAGCTGTTCTTGGCATGGTGTCGCGTGACGACATTTTCGAAAAGATACACATGGCCACGATGTCAACTGCGCATAATGCGATCAAGGGCATGCCTGTCTGCATAATCAACCCAAAGGCCATAGTCTACATGAAGGATACTAGTACCGCCAAGCTGGTCTGCCCTTACTGCGAGTCACCGTTTGACACAAAAGATGGGCTATCGAACCACATCGACAGGCTGCATTCAGGGGGTCCCGGCGTGCTCGAAGGCGATGTCCGGCGCATGTTTGAATAGCTTATATTATGCAGGGGTAAATTTCAGGTGGCAAAGCCGGGGTAGCTCAGCTTGGTTAGAGCGTACGACTCATAATCTCTTGTCAGAAATAAGAAATCGTAAGGTCGCGGGCTCAAATCCCGCCTCCGGCACCTCTCTCTTCCTTAATACGAATGGACTTCGGATTTGTGTTCGCGCAGATACTTTTTCTTCTTGAACCGCTCGTTGCACTTTTCGCATTTGAACGGCTTTTCAAATTCTTCAAGGAACCGACGCCTGCGCTCCTCCGGTGAGTCGATGACAGGCTTCTGGTTATCGATGTTTATCATGATAATAAAACTCGACCTTTTTTGTTTATTTACTTTAAGTAAGATTTTACACTGATGACATCACTGAGAAAGGATGTGCTGTAGGAGGCGTGGATGTTCTTTTTGTACATCTCTTTGTATTTGGCGATGACAAAGTAGAGGTCTGAAAAAGTTGTTCTCGTCATGTGGTTCTTCTTCTTGATTGTAAATTTCGTGCTTGCTTCCAGGACCTTTGCATCAAAGGCACACTATTCCTTCATCATTTACCGGGCAGCCGCAATGAGTGCAGAGTTCTTGCCATTGTGTCAATCACAGCAGAGAACCGAACTATTTTCATCCTGATCTATCTGACAAGCGCTTATAACGCCGCAGCGCTGTAAAGAAAGTGTTGCCTAGAAAGACGATCTATGGCAGATGCCCCAAATGCAAGACCAAAAGTGAGCTTGAAGTTGTTTCTGGGAACCCCGGCAAGGAAAAGTTCCGGTGCAACCAGTGCTACCATAGCTTTGGGATGGACGAGCTATAACCCAGACACGATTATATATGATTTGCAAAACAGTCATGACAGTGCCGTCGTAGCTCAGCCTGGGAGAGCACTCGACCTTTTTGGGGTGAAGCTGAAGACCGAGCTGTCGTGAGCTCAAATCTCACCGACGGCACTATACTACTATACTTTTACGGTATTTCTGACCAACTTGGCGACGTTGTCTATAATCTTTCCGGATGCCGCAAGGTGGTTCTTGGCTTGAAATATCTCTTCAAGCTCTTGCCTTGAAAGGAACCTTGAAATACTCTTGTCCTTTAAGACCGCGTCGAAAAAGTGCTCCTCTGATTCTAGTGCAGCAAACGCCACCCGCTGAATGTCGCGATACGCTTCAAAGCGGGCCACTCCTTTCCTCACCAGCGCTTCAAGCACAAACTCAGCATAGATCTGCCCCTTTGTTATCTCGATGTTTGATGCGATCCTATCATTGTTGACTTTTAGTTCAGAGACAACCTTTGTCATCGCGTTGAGCATCTCGTCTAACAGTATCGCTGCCATCGGAAGCGTAAAGCGCTCGTTGGCAGAATTTGAAAGATCGCGCTCGTGCCATAGCGCAATGTTTTCCATCGACACGCTGACAAGCGATCGGAGCATCTTTGCAAGGGAAGACACACGTTCGCTCTTGATAGGGTTGCGCTTGACAGGTACCGCGCTGCTACCCATCTGACCCTTGCGGAAGGGCTCTGCGACTTCTCCGATCTCGGTTCGCTGTAGATTCCTGATTTCTATAGCGATCTTGTCCAAGGTCGATCCAATGAGCGCCATGCAGAACTGCATCTCCGCAAAGCGCTCGCGGGGCACCACCTGTGTGGCTGCGTCAATAGGATAAAGCCTCAGGTTTTGGGCAACAATTCTCTGGACTTCGATTGCTCTGTCTCCCATGAGCGAGCCTGTTCCCACCACACCCAGCGTCTTGCACACCAAAAAGCGCTTCCTGCCCTCTTCGATGCGCTCTATGTGCTTGGCCATCTCAGCGGCCCACACAGCAAATTTCAGTCCAAATGAAATGATGCTGGCGTGCTGCCCGTGAGTCCTGCCTACCGCCGGCACAGCTTTGAATTCAACCGCCCTTTCTGCCAATGCAAGCGCTAGTTTGCCCACTTTGGATTCAATAATTGAAAACGCGTCGCGCATCTGCATTCCAGTCGACGTATCGACAACATCGTTGCTGGTGAGGCCGTAGTGTATCCACGGTTTGGCCTTTGCAGATACCTGCTCGCTCAATGCTTCTACCATTGCCGCAGTATCGTGTTCGCTTACTGCTTCAAGCTCTCTTACGCGGGCTAGTGTGACTTTACCGGAGCTGGCGCCCTTTGCAATCTCATTGGCTGCTTCCGCAGGAATCATGCTTATCTGTGCCTGTGCCTGCGCCACGGCAGCCTCAAAGTCAAGCTGGTATTGCAGCCTCTTCTTGTCGTCAAAGATCTCGCGCATTTCTTTGCTACCGTAGCGCCCAGAGTCGATCGGCAGTATCGGCATCTGCTCTAGAGCGGTAGCGTGGCGGAAATAAATCTTGTTAGTGTACACCTCGCGCAGACATTTACCAGATTTCTCAAAGAAATAAGATTGTGCGACTGCTAGCT